>NZ_JAHLPI010000014.1:0-202571 GCF_018917825.1 Ruminococcus sp. MSJ-25 | reverse complement strand
GAAGACTATGATCTGGAGATATTATATGAGTTACTGGGCTAACAGAAGAATCTGCACCGCCAACGGTGGGCTGCCTCCGGCAGTTCGAAGAAAGCTCTACTATGATCATATCTTTCTCGCTGCATAATTCTTGTTCGAATAAAATGTGTCAAGTGATATTGACAAAACCACTCCGTCTGCAAAAACCATTTGTCGGAATTCCAAAAGCTGATATAAATTTCTCCGTCGGGAGTTTTTATCGGTCTTTGCTCCAGACTCTCTCCTGCGCCGTCGCTTAACTGCCCGGTACAATATTCACGGAGATCCTCAAGTTCATCTTCCGTAAGCTGACCGTGAACGTTTGCTGTGACCACTCCCACAAGTTCTCCGTTATGTTCTTCGACCGACATAAATGCGGAAAACACCTTTCGGTCAACAGAATTGCCTCTATCGTACCAATGCATCAGACCTCGCTCTTTTTCTTCGGGCAAATTGAAATCGCTGATAAAATGATTTATCTCCGATTTGTAAGCAGAAGCTTCATAGGAGGAGATTTTTTCGTATTCCTCATCAGACCAACATTCAGGTACTCTGCTGATCTCAAGGGGACAGTAAAATTTCATTTCCTGCAAATGCGTCTGAATATGATTTTCGTACAACAGCTTTGCGTTTGGAATATACTGAACGTATCTAGCGTAGGATGAGCCTTCAGCTTCGATCAGCAGACCGTCACCCTGTTCCTCATCGTAGATCAGCAGACAATGATAAATATCATCTCTGTCGCAGTACATCAAATCTGTGTTCTCAGCGATCAGGTCATTGTCCTGCAAGGGATGCCTTTTTAAATTATCAAACTCAGCATGAGAAACTGCTATCGCTTTTTCCACCGCACAGGACTTTGTCTTAAATTCTGCCTCTTTGCGAAGCAGGTTAGTGTTGATTATCAATTTTTCATTCATTGACTTTTCCTCCGTTCGTTTTGTTTCCTTTTTATATAGTACATCTGCCAAATGGGTATCACGTCCTTTCTTGAGAAATAAAAAAAGGCCGCTTTGTCGTTTATCACATTTCGTGATATTTGACAAAACAGCCTTCTAAACTTTGTGAATGTTTTTTTATAAAAAATCGGCAGGCTCAGAGCGAAATCTGCTCAAAGCTTGCCGATTTATTTGACAATATTCATTTGTCGAGGGTTCAAATCCTTCCAGTCGGTGAAAATCATGAAAAAGCATCCATGGTTTTACACTAAAATTTTTCGACTGAAAAACATGAAAAGAGCCCGTAAATACGGGCTTTTTGAGGTGAGCATCCATTTAGTCTCACCAATATGGTGCGGGTGACAGGACTTGAACCTGCACGGTGTTGCCAATAGAACCTAAATCTATCGCGTCTGCCAATTCCGCCACACCCGCATACAAAACAACATTATTATTTTATCATAAACTCCCTACTTTGTCAAGACTTTTTGCTCAAAAAAAATGCCCGATGCTCAAAACATCGGACTGATTTTTTTATAATCTCTTAATATTGTCAAGAATTATCAGCTTGTGTGTAAAACCCTCAAGCTTGTTTTTGATATCACCATTCTTTATAAAAAGGAGTGTTGGCAGTGCTGTAACGTCATATCTCTTCGCAAGATCTGGCTGAGAGGTGATATCACACTTAGCTATGATAGCGGTTTCTCCAAGCTCTTCTGCAGCTTCGTTAAGCTCTGCCTCTGTTCTTTTACAGTGAACACAGGTAGGTGAGTAAAATTCTATAACAAGCGGTTTGTCTGCTGATATCAGCTCGTTGTAATTCTGGTTTGTCAGTTCTGTAAGCATTTTTTATTTCCTCCAATATATATTATATTATTCATATAGTTTTACTATGAATATAGTGATTATATCACTATTTGCGCAC
Source organism: Ruminococcus sp. MSJ-25 (assembly GCF_018917825.1). Lineage (NCBI taxonomy): Bacteria > Bacillati > Bacillota > Clostridia > Eubacteriales > Oscillospiraceae > Ruminococcus > Ruminococcus sp. MSJ-25. The sequence continues at coordinate 200,690 of NZ_JAHLPI010000014.1, read as the reverse complement.
TTTGTCAAGAGTATTATCAAACATTTCTGTATATCATATTTCTCATATATGTAAGTTATGAATAAAATGTACAACAATAATAAAGTATTCCTATCATATATGTATGATTTCACGAAAATCATTTATAACTATTGACATTTCCATAAAATCATGTATAATAAAAGCATACTAATCATATCGACTTGATATGAATTGAAAGTGAGGAACTTAAATTGTCAAAGATCAATAAGCGAATGCAGCGATGTTGACACTGAAACTATCACAGCAATATATCTTAATTGGAGTTGTCAGCTATGTATATAGAATTAAAAAACATTAATAAAAGCTTTGGCGATTTTAAAGCTTCGGATAACGTAAGTTTTGGTATTGAAAAGGGAAAGCTTATCGGTCTGCTTGGACCGAGCGGCAGCGGTAAAACAACTATCCTGCGTATGCTTGCAGGTTTGGAAAAACAGGATAGCGGCGATATTATTATAGATGGTAAAAATGTCAACAAACTTCCATCAAATGAAAGAGGTATCGGATTTGTTTTTCAAAGCTATGCGCTCTTCCCTTTTATGACAGTTTACGATAATATAGCTTATGGTCTGAAGGTTCAGAAAAAAGATAAGAAGTTTATTAAACAACGTGTGGCTGAGCTTCTTGAACTTGTTGGCTTGCCTGACGTTGGCAAGCGTTATCCTGACCAGCTTAGCGGAGGTCAAAGGCAGCGTATCGCTCTTGCAAGAGCACTAGCACCTCAGCCTGAACTACTTCTACTTGACGAACCTTTTGCAGCTATCGACGCAAAGGTAAGAAAAGAACTGAGAACATGGCTTCGTGATACTATTGATAAAATAGGCATAACAAGCATTTTCGTTACACACGATCAGGACGAAGCAATAGAGGTCGCAGACGAAATTGTTATCACAAACAAAGGCAGAGTCGAGCAGATAGGCAATCCAGTTGAGATATACCTTGAACCTAAAACTCCTTTTGTTGCTCAGTTTATCGGTCAGTCCGCAGTTATCGAGGACTACAGCAAGCTCAAAGGCTTTGAAACAGCAGAGGGCAAGACTTCAGCTATAATCAGACCTGAGTTTATCGAGATAAACAAATTTGAAGACAGCGAGTATCACCAGTTTGAAAGCTCAATGGAGGATGCCGTTGTGGAAGAAGTTTCATTCAGAGGAAACGCCTTTGAGGTTAAAGCTTCCATAGACGGTATCTCAGTAACAGGCAGATATCCGCTGAACGCTTCCCGTCTGAAAAAAGGTGATAAGGTAAAAGTACTTATCAAGAAGCTTTACACTATTGATGAAAACACGACAAATATTCTCGTAAACAAAGCTCTTGATGACTCAGAGCTGTACTATATTTAATAAGGAGGACATTAAAGATGGAAAATAATAAAACAAAGTCCTCTGCTATACAGAAGATACTAAAATGTGGCATCATATCATGGGTAGCAATAATTGTCCTTTGGGGAATAGGATCTTTGAAATATGATGAATATTTTCTTCCAAGCCCAAAGGAAACGATCGACAGCATGAAGGAACTTATCAAAGACGGAACTCTTTGGAGTGACATTGTTGCAAGCGTCGGAAGAGTAATAAAAGGCTGGCTACTTTCAATAATTTTTGCTGTTCCTATGGGTCTTATTGTAGGAAATTTCAGACCTGTACGCTGGCTCGTTGAACCTATACTTAGCTTTTTCAGATTTGTGCCTGCTATTGCATTGACGACACTCTTTCTAATGTGGTTCGGAGTAGGCGAAGAATCAAAAGTAGCACTTATTTTCTACGCGTCATTCTTCCCTATGTTCGTAAACACTATAGCGGGTGTGGCTTCAACTGATAAGCAGCTCGTGGAAGCAGCTTCCTGTATGGGGGCAAAAAAAGCAAGAGTTTTTTTCACGGTAGTTGTACCATCAGCGGTATCTAATATCTACACTGGAATAAGACTAGGACTTAGCTCAGCTATCATCTGTGTTGTGGCAGCTGAAATGCTGGTCGGCAGTGATGGCCTTGGTTATCTTATAAACAGCTCGAAGCTTTATTACAAAACAAGCTGGGCTTTTGCAGGAATCGTCACACTTGCTGTGATTGGCTTTGCTGCTGACAGGATCCTACAGTTTATTGGCAAGAAAAAACTTAAACACTTTGACGTAAAATAATTAATTTAACAGGAGAGATTTAAAAATGAACATAAAAAAGATAATCGCAATAATAGCATCGACAGCATTGACAGCAACTCTTCTTGCATCATGCGGTAGTTCATCAAGCGGAAAAACCGCAAAGAAGGTTACCAAAGACGGTAAAGAGCTTAGCGTTTTGAGAGTTGCGAACATGACAGGTCAGCCAGATCAGTACGCCGACTATATCGGTATGGAGCAAGGAATATTTGAGAAATATGGTATATCTCTCGAAACATCAGAATACGCTGCCGGCATTAACACAGTTGACGCTATTGCAACAGGCACAGCAGATACAGGACTTCTTGCAGATTTTGCTGCTGTAAACAGAATTGGAAATACTCTCGATAACACTAATCTTGTGATTTTTTCAGATCTAAGTTCTAGCGTTTCATATAACGGCGGTCTTTTTGTTGCACCAAAATACAAAGATGATCTTGATGCTTTAGATGAAAGTGAAGGATGGATAACTTCTATTGGAACAGTTTCAGAATACTTCAACTGGCAGGCTCAGACTTATTTAGGACTTGACCCGTCAAAGCAGAAAAACGTCAACACAGATTCCATATCAACTCAGATAGCAGTTGCACATAACGGTGAGGCATCAGCCGCTATCGTTACAGGCTCAGCTATAAAAAAATATGAAGCAGAGGGCTGGACTCAGGTCGCATCTGCAAAAGATATAGGGATAAATGTATCTGCTTATCTTATAACATCAAGCGACTTTGCAAAGAACAATACTGAAACTCTTACGAACTATCTTAAAGCACTTGATGAAAGCGTTAAATACATAAATGACAACTTAGATGAGTCGGCTGAAAAAATATCAAAGAAATATGGAATCGAACCAGATGATTTCAAAACAAACTGGGAACAGTACAGTATTAAACTGGGACTTTCTGAGGAAGCTGCATCTCATCTTGATGAAATAAATAAGTGGGCGTATGAGAATGGTAAATATTCAAACAATTACAACATAAGGAAATTTTATTATCCAGACTCAGCAAAAAAAGCATTTCCAGATAACGTTACGGCAGACCTGACAAAAGCAGACAAATAAACAAGGAGGAATCAGACATGGGTTATCCAAGCATTTATCCAACAGGAGTTACAATATACAACAAAGAAAAAGCCTACAGCGGCTATACGATCTTCCCGTCCGCTAAAGGTGCTCTGCTCATAGATATGAATGGCAATGAAGTAAAGCTTTGGGCTGGACTGGGAGGATTTCCTAACAAAATACTCCCAGGCGGATATGTAATGGGCACAACAGGAGCAAGAGGAGGTAAATATGCATATCAGGATCAACTTGATCTTGTTCAGGTAGACTGGGACGGTCATATCGTATGGAAATTCGACAAAACTGAACTTGTTGCCGACCCGGGTAAGGAACCGGTCTATATGGCTAGACAGCACCATGATTTTCAGCGTGAGGGCAGCACTGTGGGTTACTATTATCCAAATGGCGAGCCAAAGACAGACAGTGGCAATACACTTATCCTTACTCACGAGAACCTTTACAACCACGATATTTCAGACAAAAGACTTATCGACGATAAGATCATCGAAGTGGATTGGGAAGGCAATATAATTTGGAGCTGGCGTGCAAGCGACCACTTTGATGAGCTTGGCTTTGACGAGGCCGCAAAGAACGCATTGTTCAGAAACCCCGGTCTTCACGGTGAGGCAGGTGGAGATTGGATGCACATAAACAACTTCTCTACCCTTGGCGAAAATAAGTGGTATGACGCAGGCGACAAACGCTTCCACCCAGACAATATCATATTTGACGCAAGAAACTCAAACATACTCGGAATTATCGAGAAATCAACAGGTAAGATAGTATGGCGTGTAGGTCCTAACTTCAACGAAAGCGAAGCCACAAAGAAGCTTGGCTGGATAATTGGTCAGCACCACCTGCACATGATACCAAAGGGACTTCCTGGAGAGGGCGACCTGTTGGTATTCGATAACGGTGGCGAGGGTGGCTACGGCACACCTAACCCTGCTTCCCTCACAGGCGTGAACAATGCACACAGAGATTACTCAAGAGTACTTCAATTCAATCCTGTTACACTTGAAATAACATGGCAGTACACTCCCCTTGAAGCAGGAAATCTGCTTTTTACTGACGCTTCTAAGTTCTATAGCTCATACATCAGCTCTGCACAGCGACTTCCGAACGGAAACACTCTTATTACGGAAGGTTCAGATGGACATCTTCTTGAAGTCACACCTGACCATGAAATAGTTTGGGAATTTGTAAACCCTTATTTCAAGAATTTTGCCGGCACATTCAAAAGCAACATGATCTACAGAGCTTATCGTGTACCATACGAGTGGATACCACAGCTTGAAAAGCCTGTTGAGACCTCTATCGAGCCTATCGACATTACAAAGTTCAGAGTACCGGGTGCTTCTATTGGCGAGGGTACAGGGCTTGTTACAGCCGTTGACGGGATCGATCCAACAAAAGGAGTTCCTCTCACAGGTTCAGGAAATGAAGAAGATGATGAAGAACGCATCGACTTCTGTGTTGCTTCTGTAAAGAAAAAAGATCTAGAATAAAATTAATGTACATAAGGCAGCTTCTGTAAAACGAGGCTGCTTTTTTAGACCGCAGAGAGTTTACAAGTCCTTGACAAAAGAAAAGATTAGTGCTATTATATTATGTGATATTGTTATTTATTTATCAATCATGTTTTTTAGTAAAGGAAAGTGTAAATATATGTCTAAAGACGGTTCGATATCCGCATCAGTAATAAAACGACTGCCACGTTATTATAGATTTTTAGGTGAGCTTCAAAAAGAAGGACTTGAAAGAATATCTTCAAGGGAGCTTTCTGAGAGAATGAAGCTCACGGCTTCACAAATAAGACAAGACCTTAACTGCTTTGGCGGATTCGGTCAGCAGGGATATGGCTATCACGTTGACGAGCTTAGAATGGAAATAGGCAAGATACTCGGAGTAGACAAGCATTTCAAGACCATACTTATCGGTGCAGGAAACCTCGGTAAAGCTATCGCCACACATATTAACTTTGAAACAAGGGGTTGCAATCTCATAGGCATATTTGATATAAACCCAAAGCTCACTGGTGAAGTGGTAGGAAACATACCGATTCGTCACACTAATGATATAGAAAGCTTTTGCGAAGCAAACTCCCCTGTTGTAGCTGTGCTTTGTATACCGAAAGCAAACACTCAGGCTATTGCAGACCAGCTTGTAAATCTTGGTCTGAAAGCGTTCTGGAATTTTTCACATTATGATCTTAGCATCGACTATGAAAACATAGTTGTGGAAAATGTCCATTTAGGTGACAGCCTGCTTACACTTACATATGCAACAAATATCATCACAAGCACTGATACTGACAACAGCGAAGAGATCGAATAAAAAAATCACACCAGAAAATTCTCTGGTGTGATTTTTTTATATAAAGTATTAGCGAACTGTTTTAACCGCGGCTGTTTCAACAACTGCAGCAAGATGGTCGTTAACCTCTTTGCTCTGATAGTATTCAGCAAAAGACTCAGTTACTTGATCTGCCCATGACTCTGTAGATTGAGTTTTAACATCCTCGGTATTGATTTTTTCAGCACTTCCTGTTTCATCATCAAGAACGTAAAGCTTATCTGATGCAACCTCGGCAGCGACAGTTGCCACCTTTGTCAACACATCGTCATTTTTATCATATATAACAAAAATGTAACAATTCTTTTTGTTCACAGTCTTAGTGCCTGTATAACCATAAAGCCTTTTTGTTTTTTCAGCCAAAGGATATATCTCCTTGCAGACATCTACGACCTGATTAAACGAATCAACAGCCTCATCTGGTATCTTTTCAAGAGTGCTTCTGTCAGGGAGTGAAGTAGTTTCGTCTGGCACTTCATCAGTAACCTCTGTTTGAGCTGTCGTTACGTCATTATTTGTAAGATTAACATTATTTTCTGTTTTATTATCGGCATTTTTTCCACAAGCCGGCAAAGTAAACATAGTGCAAACTATAGCAACAGCTATCATTAGCTTTTTCATATTGATCCTCCGAATAACCTCTGTAGTCCTAAATCATTATGTCATATTTCAACAGTTTCACATTATATCACATGAAAATTACTCTGTAAAGAGATTATAAAGAATTGTAACAAAATATCCCGATTATGACGAAACTCATAATCGGGATAAATCATTTTTTAGCTATTTGCACAATAAGAGGTTACAAATTTGTTACAACCTGACAAAAAGACTAATCGTAATCTACAACGTCGATCCACTTCATGAGCAGATCCTTCTCTTCCGGCTTGCCCTTAATGAGCTGTGCTGCTGCAACGATCGGCAACCAAGCCTGTACATACTGCTTAGATGTTCCGCTCTTTACGCAATACTTATCAAGATAAGCCTCAGCAAGATCAGGATTGTTAAGGCAGAACAGCAGGTATGTTCTTGCAACGTCAGCAGACGCATTACCTTGTCTAGCAGAACCCCAATTGATAACATAAGTACCTTCGTCATTGATGATAACGTTCTTTGGCTCAAAGTTACCATGGCAAAGCTTGATGTGCTTTGGCATTGAATCAAGTCTTGTGAGAAGCTCATACTTCTTTATCTCGTCGATCTGACCAAGAGTCTTGATCTGTCTTGCCATCTTATCTTTCAGCTTTGAAAGAAGTGGCATATACTGAGCGTGTATCTCGCACTGAATGTCGATAAACTGGTTAAGATACGTGTCTTTCTTGTCTGGATTTTCGTCCATAAGCTGCTGAAGAGTCTTACCCTTTATAAAGTCCATTGTAATAGCCCATTTGCCGTCGATAACGGAAACCTCGTGAAGAACAGGCATCTTTATAAAGGAATTGCCAAGTGTTGTTTCAACTCTTGCGTGTGTAAGAGCTGCATACAGACACTTTTCCTTGTATTCAGGCTTCTTATAGATCCTGACTGCCATTCCATCAGATTCATAAACATCATAGATGTCGCTGGATGCTACAAAGTTATCAAGTTTCATAAGTCATATCTCCTTTTATTTTAAAATATGGTATTAAGTCGAGTTTCAGAGTATACATTGATTTTTCAACAGCCTTATTGTGTAAAATTACCTTTACATCTCCGTGCTTTCTATGTATCTCTGTTATGTCTATATTATACTACAGATTTTCTAAATGTCAAGCACATTTTCGTTATTTTCACAACTGTTTTATTTTTGTTTAGTTTTTATCTTATATTTATTAATCTTTTTTCAGGCGGCATATATGATAAATTTTTATCAATCTGATTTTTATTGTGCAGTTTGACGGTCATGAATTGTTAATCTATCATAAAACAATGTTCAATATTTATGTATATTGCATAATAAAGCGACGTAAAATATCAAAAAAGCTGTAACTTTATAAGATTGACAAAAAAATAACAATCGTATATAATATAAGTAAGATAAAACCCGAGCGGGAGTTATCAAGAGTAAAAAACAATAATTAATTTATTGGAGGTTTATTTTATGGCAAAGAGTGAAGCTAAAACAGTCGGCATCGTCGATACAGAGGAAGCTCTGACTGCTAAGATCGCTGAAGTAAGAGCTGCGCAGGCAATCTTCGCTACCTACACACAGGAGCAGGTAGACAAGATCTTCAAGGCTGCCGCTATCGCTGCTAACAAGGCAAGAATCCCACTTGCAAAGATGGCTGTTGAGGAAACAGGCATGGGTATCGTTGAAGACAAGGTTATCAAGAACAACTATGCTGCTGAGCACATCTACAATAAGTACAAGAATGTTCAGACTTGTGGTGTTTTTGAGGAGAACAAGGCTTACGGCACAATGAGAATTTACGAGCCTATCGGTCTTATCGCTGCTGTTATCCCAACAACAAACCCAACTTCTACTGCTATATTCAAGACACTTATCTGTCTTAAGACAAGAAATGGTATCATAATCTCACCACACCCAAGAGCAAAGAAGTCAACTATCGCTGCTGCTAAGATCGTTTATGATGCAGCTGTTGCAGCAGGTGCTCCAAAGGGTATCATCGGTTGGATCGATGTTCCTTCTCTTGAACTCACAAACATGATCATGAGAGAGTCTGACACTATTCTCGCTACAGGCGGTCCTGGAATGGTAAAGGCTGCTTATTCATCTGGTACACCAGCTCTCGGTGTTGGTGCCGGTAACGCATCAGCTATCATCGATTCTTCTGCTGATATCGTAAACGCTGTAAACTCTATCATTCATTCTAAGACATTTGATAACGGTATGATCTGTGCTACAGAGCAGACAGTTATTGCTGATAAGACAGTTTACAACGATGTTAAGAAGGAATTCATCAAGAGAGGCTGCTACTTCCTCAACGATGAAGAGGCTGACAAGATCAGAAAGACAATGCTCATCAACGGTGCTCTTAATGCTAAGATCGTTGGTCAGCGTCCTGTAACTATCGCTAAAATGGCTGGCTTTGAAGTTCCAGAGGATACAAAGGTACTCATCGGCGAGGCTACAAGCACAGCTCCAGAAGAGGCTTTCGGTCACGAAAAGCTCACAACTATCCTTGGTATGTACAAGTCAAAGAACTTTGACGACGCTCTTGACATCGCAGAGGCACTTCTCGTAAACAACGGTGGTCTTGGTCATACTTCAGTTCTTTGGGTAGATAACATAAACGAGAGAGAAAAGCTCAATAAGTTCGCTGCAAGAATGAAGACTTGCCGTCTTATCGTAAACACACCTTCTTCACTCGGCGGTATCGGTGACCTCTATAACTTTGACTTTGCTCCTTCCCTCACACTCGGATGCGGTTCATGGGGCGGCAACTCAGTTTCTGAGAACGTTGGCGTTAAGCACCTGCTGAACATTAAGACAGTCGTTGAGAGGAGAGAGAATATGCTTTGGTTCAGAGCACCTGAAAAGGTATACTTCAAAAAGGGTTGTCTCCCTGTTGCTCTTGACGAGTTGAAGACTGTTATGGGCAAGAAAAAGGCATTCATCGTAACAGACCAGTTCCTTTATAAGAATGGTTATACAAAGGCTATCACAGATAAACTCGATGAAATGGGTATTCTCCACGAAACATTCTTCGATGTTGCTCCAGACCCAACACTTGCTTGTGCACTTGAGGGTGTTGCTCAGTTGAGAGCTTTCGAGCCTGACACAATTATCGCTATCGGCGGTGGTTCTGCAATGGACGCTGGTAAGATCATGTGGGTTCTTTACGAGCATCCAGACGCTGACTTCTTCGATATGGCTATGAGATATATCGATATCCGTAAGAGAGTTTACACATTCCCTAAGATGGGTGAGAAGGCATACTTCATTGCTATCCCAACATCTTCTGGTACAGGTTCTGAGGTAACACCTTTCGCAGTTATCACTGACGAAAAGACAGGTACTAAGTATCCTCTGGCTGACTATCAGCTCATGCCTAACATGGCTATCGTTGATACAGATATGATGATGTCTGCTCCAAGAGGTCTGACTTCTGCATCAGGTATCGACGCTTTGACACACGCTCTTGAGGCTTATGCATCTGTAATGGCTACAGATTACACTGACGGTCTTGCACTGAGAGCTATGAAACTTATCTTTAAGTATCTGCCAGATGCATATGACAACGGTCAGACAGACGTTAAGGCTCGTGAGGAAATGGCTACAGCATCTACAATGGCTGGTATGGCATTCGCTAACGCATTCCTCGGTGTTTGCCACTCAATGGCTCATAAGCTCGGTGCTTATCATCACCTGCCACACGGCGTTGCTAACGCTCTCCTTATCACAATGGTAATGAGATACAACGCTGACCCAACACCTAGAAAGATGGGTACTTTCTCACAGTATCAGTATCCACATACTCTTGAGAGATACTGCGAGTGTGCACATTCACTTGGTATTGTTGGTAAGAACGATGAGGATACACTCAACAAGTTCATTGACGCTATCGAGGCACTCAAGGAAAGAGTTGGTATCAAGAAGACTATCGCTGATTACGGCGTAGACGAGAAGCACTTCCTTGAGACTCTTGACAACATGGTTGAGGACGCATTTGATGACCAGTGCACAGGTGCTAACCCAAGATACCCACTCATGAGCGAGCTGAAGGAAATGTACCTCAAGGCTTACTACGGCAAATAATATTTGCTGACAAAGCAATTTGCAGAGTGACTAATATTTGATTATTAGTTGATCTATAATAAACCTCCGACTGCTTGTTCCCTTTTGGGAGCAGGCAGTCATTTTTTTGTTAAGTTGCACTTAAAATAATTTAAGGTATGTGCATTATATATGCAAATAACAGTTGAAAAAGGGAAAAATATATGGTATAATGAAATAAGTATAAATTATTTCAGAGCAATATCTGGTGTGATTTTTACATAACACTTGGCGACACTCCGCCATACAAAGAGGTTACAAATATGAACAACAAAAATTATGACGTTATTATCGCTGGCTGCGGTGCGGCAGGTCTATATGCAGCACTTAACCTTTCCCGTGATTTAAATGTACTTGTGCTTTCCAAAAGAGAGCTGACCTTGTGTAACTCTTCCCTTGCACAGGGTGGAATTGCAGGCGTTTACGACAATCCAAAGGACTCGCCTGAATATCACAAACATGATACATTTGTAGCAGGCGGATTTGAAAATGATCCTGAGTCCACTCAGGTCCTTGTTGACGAAGCCTATATTGACATCGGAAAACTCATAGAGCTTGGCGCTGACTTTGATAAGTGTCCTGATGGATCTTATCACCGCACTCTCGAAGGTGGACACGGTATGAACAGGATTTTTCATCATGCCGATACCACAGGTCTGGAGATCGAAACAACTCTACTAAGAAATGTTCAACAGCTAGATAATGTTGAGATACTCGAAAATGCCGTTATGTGCAACGCAAAGAAAACCAAAACAGGTTTTTCCATTCTTGTGCTGACTAATGACAACGAATATACGACATATAATTGCAGATACGCCATTTTTGCAACTGGTGGAATAGGCAGAGTTTACGAATACACTACAAACTCCGCTATCGCAACAGGCGACGGCATAACTATTGCTCATGAGCTTGGTGCAGAGATAAAAAATCTCAGCTATATCCAGTTCCACCCAACAGGCTTTAACAACAAGCACACTCGTGAAACTTTCCTTATCTCTGAATCTGTCAGAGGCGAGGGAGCTTATCTTAAAAACTGCAACGGCGAAAGATTTATGCAAAACTATGACGATCGGCTGGAGCTTGCACCTAGAGATGTTGTTTCTCATGCGATCATGGCTGAAGCCAAGAAAACAGGCTCTGACAAATTCTATCTTGATATCACTCACAAAGACCCTGAGTTTGTCAGAAACAGATTCCCTATGATAAATGAAAAGCTTCTCGAAGCAGGTTATGACATGACTAAGGATATGATACCTATTTTCCCTTGTCATCATTACCTTATGGGCGGCATAAATGTTGATACATATGCAAGAACTAACATTGACAGGCTTTATGCCTGCGGTGAATGTTCACATACAGGGGTTCATGGCAATAACAGACTTGCAAGCAATTCCCTTCTTGAAGCTTTGGTATTTTCAAGACGTGCTGCGGCTGACATCAATGAGAAGATAAAATCTGACAGTGGTGACCTTGAAACATACGATTTCAAGATAGACAATGAAGCCCCGCACATTCCTCATGGCATAAGAACAGAGATAAGAGATATAATGCAGCGTGCATATTTCGTTATCCCTGATAAGGAGGCTTTGCCGCCTGATCTTGAAGAAGTAACAAAGCTAAAAAATTTCCTTTGTGACGGTAATTTCAAAATAGACAGAGATTATGTTGAAGCAAGGTCTCTTACAACTGTCGCTTATATCGTATTAAAGGACGCTATCGAAAAGCTCAAATCCAAAGAAAAAATGGAGGAAAACAAATGAAATTAATGCAGTTTCAGATCGACGATATCATTAAAACAGCTCTGCTGGAGGATATCAACTATATAGACGTTACAACGGATTATCTTGTTGACGAAAATTCAGTTTCAACAGCAAAGTATGTTTCAAAGGACGAAGGCGTTCTTTGTGGAATTGATGTTGCAATGAGAGTTTTTCAGCTTCTTGACAGCAATGTTAAATGTGAGATATTTATCCATGACGGTGAAAAGGTCAAGAAAGGCGACATTATCGCAAAAATAACAGGCTCAACAAGAGCCTTGCTCAAAGGCGAAAGAACGGCACTGAATATCGTTCAGCATATGTCAGGCGTTGCAACTGCAACAAACAGATGCGTTGAGCTTGTAAAGGGTACAAAGGCGTCTGTTGCGGATACAAGAAAAACGCTCCCGGGTCTTAGAGTTTTGCAGAAATATGCAGTTACAGTAGGCGGTGGAAAAAACCACAGATACAATCTTTCAGATTGCGCAATGCTCAAAGATACTCACCTTGACGCATATGGCAGCATGACTGGTGCAGTAAACGCTCTCAGAGAAAAAATGGGGCATACAGTCAAGATAGAAGTTGAAGTCGGAAACCTTGAAGAACTCAAAGAAGCTCTTACACTTGGCGTTGAGATAATCATGCTTGACAATATGACAAATGAAGATATGGCAAAGGCTGTTGAAATGACAAATGGCAAAGCACTTTTAGAAGCTTCAGGAAACGTGACCTCTGAAACAATCCGTGCAATAGCTGAAACGGGCGTTGATATCATTTCTATCGGTGCTATCACACACTCAGTCAAGGCATTTGACATTTCAATGAAAATGGAAAAGTAAGATAAAACAAAAGCCGACACCATATTAAGGTGTTGGCTTTTATGCTTAAATGGGGGAAAAATATGCGTTATTACAAAAGATCTCATGTGCATTACAGCAAATCAGCAATGAAAATAATAGCGTTAGTTTTCATGTTGGTTGGCGTGACATTTCTTGCAGTTGGAATAGGTTTTGCAATACACCAAACTCAACTCAAAAACAGATGTACTCTTGAAGTCAATGCTATAATATCAGACATTCTCAGCAAAGATGAACGACACGAGAACGATGACGGACACGTATCATATAGCACAGTTTACACACCAGTGTATTCATATAACGTTGACGGACAGCTCTACACCACTCACAGCAATACATATTCCAGTAACATCAGATACAGAAGAGGACAAACGATCCAGATATTCTGTGACCCTGACGACCCTGAAACGTTTTATGCACCAAACGATACAACCAATACCATATTAACAGTTGTTTTCTGTGGATTAGGCGGGCTGTTTGCGATTATAGCAATAGTGCTTATCATAGTGCTTATACATATAAAGAAAAAGCAGAAATCCGGAAAAAATTTTGCAGAAAATGAATTATACGAAGAAAATAATTATCCATACGACGAATAATTCTGAGAGGAGGAATTTTTATGGCAAGCATTATGGACGGTGAAAGACAATTTCACATCAGAACTATCCCTGAAGAAGTGGGCAGATATGTTATTATGCCGGGCGACCCTGGAAGAGTGCCGAAAATAGCGGCACTTCTTGATGACGCAAAGCAGGTGGCTCAAAACAGAGAATACAATGTTTATACAGGCTATCTTGACGGTGAAAAGGTAACTGTGTGCTCGACCGGTATCGGTGGACCATCTGCGGCAATTGCAGTGGAGGAACTGGTAAAGTGCGGTGCAGACACATTTATTCGTATCGGTACAAGCGGAGGAATGGATCTTTCCGTTAGCGGTGGCGACCTTGTTATAGCTTCGGCGGCTGTCCGTGGCGAAGGTACGTCAAAAGAATATCTCCCCGAGGGCTACCCTGCTGTAGCAGATTTCACTGTAACAACTGCCCTTGCAAAAGCTGCGGCTGTACTTTCAGAAGATAAGCTTGGCAAGCGTTATCATGTGGGCGTTGTTCACAGCAAGGACAGCTTTTATGGAGAAGTAGAGCCTGACTCAATGCCTGTGAGCGACGATATAAATTACCGCTGGGACGCATATTTAAGGTGCGGCTGTATGACTTCCGAAATGGAATGTGCCGCAGTTTTTTCAGTAGGTATCACAAGACACGTCCGTTGTGGAGCTGTTATAACAGCTATATGGAACGTGGAGCGTTCAAAGGCAGACCTTGAAGACAATGTGAGCGACGACACCACAAGAGGTATCCACTGTGCGGTGAACGCTGTGAAAATACTGATAGAACAGGATAAAAAGTGATAAAAAAAGCCGCTGTGACGTTTATTGTCATAGCGGCTAAAATTATTTTATTCTTATTCCAAGGAGCATTGAAAGCTCCACAGCTTGATCGGCTGAAAAAACAGCGTTTCGGAGTTCTCTGAATGTATCAGAAACGCGCAGTCCACTTACAAGACAGGTAGAAAAATCAACGCCGCCGAGAGCCGTTCTGAAAAATGATGTGCCAAGGTATTTGCTGCCGCTGGTCTTGAATGCTTTGAGATTGCAGGAAACAAGCTCAGCCGAGGACATATCACTGTTTTTCACCTGGGTTTCAGACAGCTTGCATTTATCAAATATGGCATATCCGCAGTTTGAGGATTCAAAGGCTACACCTTGAATGGAGCAATCCTTGAACTCTGCGCCAACGAGCTTGCAGGAGCTGAACTCACATCTGCTGAGGTAGGATGAGTCCAGTGATGAATTTGACAGATCGCAGGATATGAACGTCACATCAACGAATGAGGAACGCTCAAAATCGCAATCGGTAAAGGTGCAGTTTTCAAACATACAGTTTATAAATGACAGGCAGGAGAGATCTTCGCTTTCAAGATATTCTCCGCTAAATTTACAGCCTGAAATATCGCTGTCAGTGCGTTTTGCAGTACGTTTGACTTCGTTAAGGTCGCACAATGGAAGGTCTTGCATCTTATTCACAGCTTTCCTCCCAATTGTCAGAAAAATCAAAATCATCAGGAAACTGCTCTGCTATAACTGTCTTTGAAAACTGTGAAGCAGTTTCTATAAGATCTTTGCCTCTTCCTGTCCATGTGAGCAGGTCTGCGTCTATATCAACGGCCTGAAAGGCAGTTTCAAGGCTTATAGATCTGAGGTCGGCAGCAATGAACTGAGGCTTTGAAATAATTCTCCAGATAAATGGCTGAGCACAAATGAACCTTTCGATATATTCAAGGTCTATATTCTTTTTGTATTTTGAGATAAGCTGACCCCTTGTGACTTTTGGTGAATGAAACCTAAACCACATCACTGAGAACGGGTTAAAGCTCTGTACTGCAAATTCGCCTTTGTATTTCTTCATCATATGGTCAACTCGGTTTTCAAGCTCTCCAAATGGCGCACCGCCTTTAAGCTCAATAAGAAGTGGCACTTTGCCGTCAACAGTTTTCAGCACCTCAGACAGCAGTGGTATCTTTTCATCACTGTTTTTAAGTTTAAAGGCAGAAAGCTGTTCATATGTGTAATCAAACACTTTGCCCTCAACGCTGCACATTCTCATAAGGTCATTGTCATGGAAAACCACAATGCGGCAATCCTTTGTTAGACGTACATCAAGCTCGATAGAAAGACATTTTTCAACCGCAAGCCTGAATGCGGTAAGAGAATTTTCAGGAACAAGTTCTGAGTGAAGACCTCTGTGAGCAATATATTTACCAAAATCCATATGGGATACCTCTTTTCGTATTAAAGTCATTTATATTATACTCTCCCAGACTTAGATTGTCAACTGTATCACGCCGGATAATATATATTTCATTCACAGAAAGTTTAAGAATTATCACACAGTATCATCACAATAATAAGATATAATTAAATTTATGTTATGCAGAGGATTTTCTCTCAAAGGAAAGGACAATTATTATGATAAAGAAATTAGCCGCTGTTACAGCAGCTCTCACAATAGCTATTTGCAGCTTTACTTCATGCAGCAAAAATAACGACAGCTCATCAACCGTATCTTCCACAGTGGATTCTTCTGTTTCAGCTGTTGACAGCACAACTGAAAAGCAGACACCTGAGCCATCACTTACAATTGACGGCAAGACCATTGATACTAAGGACTTTATCGTTTGCACCATTGACGGCAAGGATATAGATTTTGATACTTTCAGATACTACTATTATTATACTATAAGCAAGTACACTTCCACTTACGGAGCTACCCTTGACACTATCAAGTCAACTGACGGTGGTTTTGAGCTTCTTATGGAGGACGTTATCACTGCACTTAAGCAGGAACTTGTTGCACCTGAGCTTGCAGAAGAAAACGGAATTAAGCTTACAGACGATGACAACAAGACAATTGATGGGCAGATAGCTAATGCAAAAGCGAAATATGATTCTGATGAAGCTTATCTTAATGACCTTAAGTCAGCTTACCTCACAGAGGATCTTTACAGAAAAATGCTTGAAACAGCTACTATCTATACTAAAGTAAACGATACTCTTTTTAAGAATGACGGCAAATATGCAACAAAAAAAGAAGACTTTAGAAAAATAGTCAAGGATACAAGCGAGTATTGCCGTGAGATTCACGTTATGATCCCTTTCTATGCACAGGTAGATCTTGATGACAGTACCGCTGACAGTTATGACAGTATGTCACTTTCAGACAAAGCGAGCGCAAAGCAGTCAGCTTATGCGAAGCTTGATGATGACGGTGTAAAGAAAGCTAAGGAAAATGCTAAGAAGCTTGCAGAAGAAGTTCTGAAAAAGGCTCAGGACGGAGAAGACTTTGATAAGCTTATTGAAGAGTACGGCTGGGATCTCGGTCTTGAAGATCCTTCAACAGGATATTATTTCAATAAAGATACGACTGGATATCCTGAGGAGCTTGTAAAAGACGCTTTCACGCTGAAAGAAAACGGCATTTCCACTGAACTTACAGAGAACGACACATATGGATATTTCATAATCAAGCGTTTGCCGGTTGATATGGATTATGTAGAACAGAACATAGACGATATGATCTATTCATATGATACACCTGCTATCTCAAAGCTTTACAACGAAAGAATGGACAAAATGGAAGTCAAGTATTGCGACCAGTGGGACAAGATAACTGCGGACAGCATAACCTGATGGGTCATGGTATGATTAAAGAGCCTGAGCAGATCTCAGGCTCTTTTTATGCGTTTTTGTGATTGACGTGAGAGTGAATATCTGATATAATAAAAACTGAGGTGATCTTACGGACAGGCTGAAATTTCAAGATGCTTGCGATAAAATCATAGGCAAAAGCCGTGAACGCAACGGCATCGGAACTCTAGGCGAGAAAACGCTTCATGCTGTTTTGAAAAACTATTTTGAGCCATATGGTGAAAATCAAGAGATACGCATTGGCGGATATGTGGCTGATATCGTAGGCGAGAACGGTGTTATCGAGATACAAACAAGACAGTTCAACAAACTGCTGAAAAAACTTGAAGCCTTTCTTGACTACTGTGACGTGACAGTGGTCTACCCTATCCCTGCGGTCAAATATGTCCGTTGGATAGATACTGAAACAGGAGAGTTGTCAGAAAAGCACAAATCGCCGAGAAAATACACTATCTATGAAGTCATGCCCGAACTGTACAAAATAAAATACACCCTTGATAACCCCCGATTTCATTTGTGCCTTTGTATGCTTGAAACAGAGGAGATAAGATTGCTTAACGGCTGGTCAAAGAACAAAAAGCGTGGATCTTCACGCCATGACAGGATACCAAAGGGACTTATTGACGAAATACATATCGACTGCCCTGCCGACTTTGATATGTTCCTCCCGGAGGACATGCCAAAGCAGTTCACTTCTAAAGACTTTGCCCTTAATGCAAAGATATCTCGTGAATATGCACAGGTAACGCTTAATATACTCACATATCTTGAAAGAGTGAAACGTGTGGGCAAACAGGGTGCTAATATACTTTATGAGAAAACTGAATGAGCAAGACTCTTTACATACAGTGCGAAAGGAAGCTGTCAATGAAACTAAAACGAAAAATCAGCAGGATATTATCCATGACGCTGGCAATAATGCTGCTTGTGCCTGCGATGTGTGCAGACGCATTCAATTTTACACCTACATCAGGCTATGACGATGACGGAAAAGCGATACCATTGGAGCTTTACTCTGAAGCGGTCTATATGGTCAATCTTGACAGCGGTGAAGCTATCGTTGACATAAACGGTGAGGACGAGCGTGTGCCTGCTTCCCTAACAAAGATAATGACTGCTGTGGTGCTTCTGGACAAATTCAAAGGTGATGAACAAAAACTGAAAGATACATACTATTCAGCAGGCTCGGAAGCATTTGATGAACTATATGATACTGGTGCTTCAACAGCTGATATACAACCAGGCGAAGAAGTAAGCTGTTATGATCTCCTGGCGGCACTGCTTATCCCATCCTCATGTGAAGCAGCGAATATAATCGCTTTGAATGTGTCCGATTCCATAACAGAATTTACAGACCTTATGAATGAAAAAGCTGAAAAACTCGGCATGGAAAATACACACTTTTCAAATGCACATGGTCTGTGGGCGCAACAGAATTATTCGTCCTGCAAGGATATGGCAACTCTTTGTGAATATGCCATAAGCAAATATCAGGTATTCCGTGATATTGTCTGTCTGCCAAGCTATCATATGGCATCCACCTCTTATCACTCAGATGGTACAGATATTTATAATACAAACCTTATGCTTGACTCAATGACCGATTATTACTACTCCTATGCTAAAGGCATAAAAACAGGCACCCTTGACTCCGCTGGAAGATGTTTAGCTTCATATGCGGAATATGAAGGCACCTCATATCTTATTGTGACAATGGGTGCACCAATGGAAAAGCTTGAAGAAGATGTGAAGAAGGGCGAGGAAGATCCTGATTCCATATATGGTGGAGATAATGTTTACTACAACCTCCTTGATCACATCAATCTTTACAAATGGGCATTTTCAAGTCTTGTAGCAACGGATTTTGTGGACAAAAACAGCGAAGTCCGTGATGTAAAGGTAAGCTACGGTGACGGCATAGATTATGCAAATCTAAAACCTGCAAATGGTTTTACAAGGCTGTGGCCTGTAGATATATCAGTAAATGATGTGGAAAAGAAAATAACCGTTTATGACAACGTTGTTGCACCTGTTGAAGTTGGCGATGTGCTTGGTAAAATGGAACTTGTCTACAAAGGTGAGGTGCTTGCAACTATAGATCTCGTTTCCACAACTAAAGTAGAGCGTTCCCAAGTCAAAGCGAAGGTTAAAATAGCTAAGTCATACTTTGAGTCGTCTGTTTTCAAGGTCACATTAACAATACTTATTGCACTTATAGTAATATACTCTGTGATACATATTGCAAAAATACAGAAAAAATACATGAAATAAAATAAGCGGTCTGCTCACTATGAATTGTGAACAGGCCGCTCTTTTGCGTTTACTGATCTTTATTTTCGTTGTGATCGTCAACTATTTCTGGATCATCCTCTCTGTTGACCTCATTTACCTCATCAGCACTTGGAATGACCATGGCGTCAAGCTGTTCAGGCGTAAGCGGAATACGCTTTTCATTTTTCTTATACAAATGCTCAACATCCTCCATATAATAGTCGGTATCTACAGGGAGCTTCTTCTTTCTTAACCGCTGAACAACGCTCTCTCGTGTAAAAGTATAAAGCAATGCAAAAGTCGGAACTGCAATGACCATACCTATGAACCCGAACAAATTTCCAAAGAAGAACAGTGATACCAGCACCCAAAAACCCGGAAGCCCAGTAGAATCACCAAGTATCTTAGGACCAAGGATATTGCCGTCAAACTGCTGTAGAATAACTATGAAAATGAGAAGTATAATGGCTTTTTTAGGATCAATAAAAAGCATAAGTGCAGTTGATGGTATCGCACCGATTATCGGTCCAAAAAATGGGATAATATTAGTTACACCCACTAGAACACTTATCATGATGTTGTAAGGCATATTCATGATAGTCAGACCTATAAAGCAAAGAACTCCGATTATTGCCGAGTCAATGATCTTTCCGCTCAAAAAACCTGCAAAAACTTTATTTGTTTCAGTGCAAACTCTCATGATCTTCTCACATGTAGACTTTTTTGTGTTTGCAATGATTATCTTCTTAGCCTGAGCAAGAAGCTTTTCCTTGCTGCAAAGCATATAGATAGAAACGATAAATCCAAATACAAAGTTTTTAAGAACAGTGATAACGCCCCATGCACCCGAAAGAATATTTTCAAACATCGGCTGTATCTTCTCGATAACGGTTCCCAAATCAGTTGAAAAAGCTTTGAGCTTCTCCGTAGCCATTGTTTCGATATCAGGATAGTTTTTAAACAGCTTATTTATCCAACCCTGCACTTTAACAACGATGTTAGATGCATTGTTAAAAATATCAATTATGGAATTTATAAGTTCTGGAACAACAACATAAGTAAGTCCAACAACTATCCCCAGAAAAACAAGTGACGCTACAGTTACTGAGCAGGCTCTGGTAAGCTTTTTCTTAGCCGGATTTTTTACCACTTTATTTCTGAACAGCTTTTCAAAATTCACCATTATAGGATTTATAAGAAATGCGATCACAAGGCCAACTATAACAGGCGTAAGTGCAGAAACAAGTGTGGAAATAAGCTTTAAGATCGTATTAAATTTAAATACAGCCACTACCAAAAGCACATTTATAGCAATAACGATAACTGCATAAAATGCAATTGTGGTGTATTTCTTATTAGTTTGTACTTTCATATATTTTCCTTTCTCAATTACCTTAACTATTACTTTATTATACACTACATTATTTATAAATGCAAGGAATATTGAAAATTTAAAATTATTTATTTTGGTATAAATCCAAATCGCAAAAGAATATTTACATAATAGCAATAATATTTACATTTTTTGATATTGACATTTCAGAAACAGAGGAATATAATAAGACTAAAGTTAATACGATAAATCCTATGAGCAAAAGTAAGTAGTTTGATGCAAAAGGTCACAGAGAGTCAGCGGTAGGTGTGAGCTGATACATTTTCTTCAGATGAATGGATTTGTGAGGAGCGGTGTGAAAGTTTTTACAAGTATCATTCGCCGTGATTCCTGCGTTAAAGGACAGGATATTGATTTCTGCCAGTCAGAATGCGTATCTGTGAGCCGATAATTTATTATCGGGAAATTGGGTGGCACCACGGTTCTATCGTCCCATAACTAGATGTTATGTGTGATGACAGGACTTTTTTTATTGTCAATTTTACGACAAAAAAGCATTTAGGAGGAATATTTATGCTGTACCCTGCTATTGAACAAGTAAAGGAACTTTTTGAAAACTACAAGACTGTGCCTGTATTCTATGAGCTTCTCATGGATTCATGTACGCCAATACAACTTTTTAACTGTCTGCACGAGGCGTATGATGATTGTTTCATTCTTGAATCTGTAGATAATAAAGACCAGTGGGGCAGATATTCATATGTGGGCATTGATCCTAAATGCGAATATATTCTTGACAAGCACGTTGTTACTGTCAAGGAGAAAGGCAAGGCTGATGAAAGCGTAAAAGTCGATGATCCTATCGCTTTCTTTTCTGAGATAATCGAAGGCCACAAGTCACCGAGATTCAATAATTATCCAAAGCTCACAGGTGGTCTAATAGGATTTTTCGCTTATGATATGATAAGATACTTTGAGAAAACACTGTGCAACCCACCTGAGGACGATCTTAAGCTTCCTGACGCTGACCTGCACCTTTTTGAAAAGATCGTTGCTTACGATCACCTTTCAAACAAGGCTGTAATAATCCTCAACATCAATAAGAGCGATGATCTTGAAACTAAATACAAAGAATGTGAAAAGATATGCAACGAAGTAGTTGAAACTCTTAGAAATTACAAGCCTGTTATGAAAACTCCAAAGACAATGGAGGACAACATCACAGTAAAATCAAACATCACAAAGGAACATTATCTCGCAAACGTTGAAAAGGCTAAGGAATACATCAAAGAGGGCGACATTTTCCAGATAGTTCCGTCACAGAGATTTGAGATAGACAATCCACCTGACAGCTTTGACGTTTACAGAATGCTCCGCTCCACTAATCCGTCACCTTATCTTTACTACTTTAAGCACAATGATTATGCTGTTGCAGGCGCTTCACCTGAAATGCTTGTATCAGTAGAAAACAGAACAGTAGTAACAAGACCAATTGCAGGCACTATCAAGCGTGGAGCGACCTACGACGAAGATATCCGCAATGAACAACAGCTTCTCAACGATCCAAAGGAAAGAGCTGAACACACAATGCTCGTTGACCTTGGAAGAAACGACATAGGAAAGGTTTCTGAGTTCGGCTCCGTAACCGTTACAGACATGATGATAGTTGAAAGATATTCAAAGGTGATGCACCTTGTATCGAATGTAAAGGGTACACTGAGAGAAGATAAGAAACCTCTTGACGCACTTATGGCAGTTCTTCCTGCTGGCACTCTTTCAGGCGCACCGAAGGTAAGAGCAATGGAGATAATCGACGAGCTTGAAACAACAAAAAGAGGCCTTTATGGCGGAACAGTTGGTTATCTTGCATTTGACGGTTCGCTGGATACTTGTATCGCTATAAGAACAGTGCTTTTCAAAAATAACAAGGCTTATATCCAAGCAGGAGGCGGAGTTGTCGCAGACTCAGTTCCTGAGAACGAATATCAGGAGTCATGCAACAAGGCAATGGCTGTTATAAATGCAATAAAAGAAGCAAGTAAATTATAATTTTTAAGGAGATAAATAACATGAGCAATAATATTATTCTTACAGGCGACAGACCAACAGGATCACTTCATCTTGGCCATTATGTAGGTTCTCTCAGAAAAAGAGTTGAACTTCAAAACACAGGAAAATTTGATCAGTTCGTTATGATAGCCGATCTTCAGGCACTTACAGATAACGCTGACAATCCGGAGAAGATAAGACAAAACATTCTTGAGGTAATGCTTGACTATCTTGCGGTAGGGCTTGAACCTGACAAGACAACATTCTTCGTTCAGTCACATATCCCAGCACTTTATGAGCTTCCAATGTACTATTCAAACCTCGTTACAATGTCAAGACTTGAAAGGAACCCTACTATCAAGTCTGAGATAAAAATGAGAAACTTTGAAAGAAACCTTCCTGTTGGCTTTATGACATATCCTATCAGCCAGGCAGCAGACATCACAGCATTCAAGGCTAAGTATGTTCCTGTTGGCGAAGATCAGCTTCCAATGCTCGAACAAGCAAGAGAGATAGTAAACAGCTTCAACAGAATTTATAAGTGCGATATACTTGTTGAGCCTGAGGCTGTTCTCCCAGACAACGCAAGCTGCAACAGACTTGTTGGTACAGACGGCAACACAAAGATGAGCAAATCTCTTGGCAACTGCATTTACCTTAAAGACGATGAAAAAACGCTGAAAAACAAGATAATGTCAATGTACACTGACCCTACACACATCAATGTAAGCGACCCTGGTCACACAGAGGGCAATCCGGTATTTATCTATCTTGACGCATTCAGCAAGGACGAAGATTTTGCTAAATACTTCCCTGACTATAAGAACCTCGCAGAGATGAAAGAACATTATGAGCGCGGCGGCCTTGGCGATATGAAATGTAAGAAGTTCCTTAACAACGTTATGCAGGAATTTCTCGCACCAATCAGAGCAAGACGTGAGGAATATGAGAAAGACAAAGAGCAGCTCATAGAGATACTTAAAAAAGGCACACAACGTGCAATAGAGGTTTCAAACGAAACTGTTTCAGAAATAAGGAATGCTATCGGCATAAACTACTTCAACGACAAAACTTTCATTGATAAGTTTGTACTGTAAAGGAAGATTACTATGATTTTACTTATTGACAACTATGACAGCTTTACCTACAATCTTTATCAGGCTGTAGGCGTACTCACAAAAGACATTACAGTAGCAAGAAACGATGAGATAACCATAGATGAGATCGAAAAAATGTCACCTGCGGCTATCATCATCTCCCCTGGTCCTGGTTATCCAAAGGACGCAGGAATTTCTGAAGAGGTCATAAAGACATTCAGTGGCAGGATCCCTATACTTGGCGTTTGTCTAGGACACCAGGCGATAGCCGAAGCATTCGGTGGAAAGATAGTTCACGCAAAGCAGCAGCTTCACGGCAAGCAGACAGATATCAATCTTAACACTGCAAACCCACTTTTCAGCGGTCTGAAAAGCACAATAAAAGCCGCAAGATATCACTCACTTGTTGTTGACAGCATTTCACTTCCTACCTGCCTGTCTGTTATCGCAACTGACGATAAAGCTCAGATAATGGCAATAAGACACAGAGAACACCCGACCTACGGCGTTCAGTTCCACCCTGAGTCAGTTCTCACTGGCGAAGTTGGAAACATGATAATCGAAAACTTCCTGAACGATATCGCTGGCATAAAGACCACAAAAACAAAGTCTGCAGCTCTTCCTGACAGCGAAAGAGTTGAGCTTAAAAAGTATCTCAAAATAGTATGTGATGGAAAGTCACTAACTGAGGACGAAGCTTATAAAGCAATGGATATCATCATGAGCGACAGAGCTTCTAATGCTCAGATCGCCTGCCTGCTCACGGCACTGAGAATGAAGGGCGAAACTATTGACGAGATAACAGGCTTTGCAAAGGTAATGAGAGAAAAAATGTCAAAGGTCAATGTCAAGGGTACTCTTGATATAGTTGGCACAGGCGGAGATCTTTCAAACAGCTTCAACATTTCCACAACCTCTTCATTCGTAATTGCGGCAGCAGGACAGAAAGTCGCAAAACACGGCAACAGAAGCGTTTCTTCAAAGAGTGGTGCGGCTGATGTTCTCGAGGCTCTTGGAGTTAAAATTCAGTCAACACATGAACAAGCTGAAAAGTCCCTTGACGAGATCGGTCTTTCATTCCTGTTTGCACAGTCATATCACTCAGCAATGAGATTTGTAGGACCTACAAGAGCGCAGATAGGTGTAAGAACTGTTTTCAACATTCTCGGACCTCTCGCAAATCCTGCAAAAGCAGACTTCATGATACTCGGCACATATGATTCTGATCTACTCGAACCAATGGCTAAGGTGCTTATGAATCTTGGCATAAAGAGAGCAATGCTCGTTTACGGCAACGACAGACTTGACGAAGTTTCTATATCAGCTCCTACAACTATTTGCGAGATAAACGGTGGAAAGCTTATCAAGTATGAGATAAAGCCTGAGGACTTTGGTCTGAAAAGAGGAAAGCTTGCTGACATCGTTGGCGAGGACGGAAAGGGCAACGCAGCTATCACAAGAGGTATACTCGAGGGCACAATCAAGGGTGCAAAGAGAAATATCGTTCTTCTCAACTCAGGCTGTGCACTTTATATCTGCGGCAAATGCGACAGCATCGAAGAGGGCGTAAAGACCGCAGCTGAAATAATAGACAGCGGAAAGGCTCTTAAAAAGCTTGAAGAACTTGTTGAACTTACTAACAGAGGATAAATAATGATACTAGACAATATCTGCGACAAAAGAAAAGAACAGCTTGAAAGAGATATATCAATAATTTCAAGACAAGATATCAAATACATGGCAGCCGAAAAAGAGTATCAGACAGTTTCCTTTTCAAAATCTATCAAGCGCGATACCCTTTCAGTCATAAGCGAGGTAAAGAAAGCCTCGCCGTCAAAGGGACTTATCTGCCCTGATTTTGACCCTGTGAAAACCGCCTGCGAGTATGAGAAAAACGGTGCGAATGCAATATCCTGTCTTACTGAGGAACATTATTTTCAAGGCTCCGGGGAATATCTCAAAGCAATTAGAGCGGCTGTGAATCTGCCGATACTCCGCAAGGATTTTATCATCGACGAATATCAGCTTTACGAGGCAAGGGCTATAGGTGCTGATGCAGTGCTGCTTATCTCGGCTATACTCAGCGAGGGTCAAATGAAAGAATATTCTGACATTGCACACGAGCTTGGACTTGAATGTCTTGTAGAGGTGCACAACGAGGAAGAGTATAAAAAGACGCTTGGTTTTAAGCCTGATATGCTTGGCATAAACAACAGAAATCTTTACACTTTTGACGTTGACCTTGAAACCACGGGCAGGCTCAGCAATATAGTAGGCGACCATGCAGTGCTTGTTTCAGAAAGCGGTATAAAAACAAATGCCGATATGAAAAAGGTACGCAGCCTTGGTGCAGACGCCGTGCTTATAGGTGAAACGCTTATGAGAAGCGGCAACATCGGCGCAACTCTCCATGAACTGAGAGAGGGCGTATAAATGACAAAAATCAAGATATGTGGTATGCGCCGTGTGGACGATATTCTTTATGTGAACACATACCACCCTGATTATGCAGGCTTTATACTGTCAGATGGTTTTAAACGCACGGTAGACATTGACACATTCTACGATCTTGAACTTCTTCTTAATAAGGAAATCAAACGAGTGGGCGTTTTTGTAAACGAGCCTATAGAGAATATTCTGAAAAGCTTTGCACAGAAGCTTGATGTTATTCAGCTTCACGGTGAGGAAAGCGCAGAGTATATCAGCAAACTCCGTAAAAACTGCGACTGTGAGATATGGAAAGCCGTTCGTGTGAAATATGCTGATGATATTGCAAAAGCTGACGCACTTCCCGTCCACAAACTGCTTATAGACAGCTTTTCAGCAGGCAGCTACGGTGGGACAGGTAAGCGTGTTGACCTTGATATATTTTCACAGGTAAACATATCAAAGCCGTTTTTCCTTGCAGGTGGACTGAACGAGGATAATATCTGCTCTGCTATGGAAAAGGTACAACCTTATGGCGTTGACTTTTCAAGTTCAGTGGAAACCGATGGCTTCAAGGACAAAAACAAGATAAAAAGGATAGTTGAAACTATCAGAAATAATACCGAAAGAAGGATATAAATGAGTAAAATTGGACGATTTGGCGAATTTGGCGGACAATATATTCCTGAAACTGTCATGACTGCTGTTCACGAGCTTGAAAAAGCTTACGATAAATACAAGGACGATCCTGAGTTCAACAAAGAGCTTCAAGAGCTTTACCACAATTATGCAGGCAGACCGTCAATGCTTTATTATGCAGAAAAGATGACCAAAGATCTTGGCGGAGCTAAAATATACATCAAACGTGAGGATCTTAACCACACAGGTTCACACAAGATAAACAACGTTCTGGGTCAGATACTTTTAGCAAAGAAAATGGGCAAGAAGCGTATAATCGCTGAAACCGGTGCAGGTCAGCACGGTGTTGCTACAGCTACAGTTTGCGCTCTTATGGGTCTGGAATGTGAGGTCTACATGGGCGAGACCGATATGAAAAGACAATCCCTTAACGTTTACAGAATGAATCTTCTTGGCGCAAAGGTAACAGGCGTTGCAAGCGGTACTGCTACGCTGAAAGACGCTATCAATGAAGCTTTCAGAGATTGGGTATCAAACATCGACACAACTTTCTACTGCATAGGCTCTGTAATGGGACCTCACCCTTATCCTACAATGGTAAGAGATTTCCAGAAGGTCATCAGTGCTGAAATAAAATCACAGCTTATGGAAAAGGAAGGCAGACTGCCTGACTGTGTTGTTGCCTGCGTAGGCGGTGGCTCAAACGCTATGGGTGCATTCTACAACTTTATCGAAGACAAGTCAGTCAAGCTTGTTGGTGCAGAAGCAGCCGGCAGAGGTATTGACACACCTGACCATGCGGCTACAGTTGCAAAAGGCTCACTTGGTATATTCCACGGCATGAAGTCGCTTTTCTTGCAGAACGAATATGGTCAGATCGACCCTGTTTATTCAATTTCAGCAGGTCTTGACTACCCAGGTATTGGGCCTGAGCACGCATATCTTAACTCTATCGGCAGAGCGCAGTATGTTGACATAACCGATGAAGAAGCAGTTTGTGCTTTTGAGTACCTTTCAAGAACAGAGGGTATAATCCCTGCTATCGAGTCATCACACGCAGTTGCCGCTGCGCTTAAGATCGCTCCTACAATGGATAAGGACTCAATACTTGTCATAAACCTTTCAGGCAGAGGCGACAAGGACGTTTACTCAATAGCAAGATACAGGGAGGTCGAGCTCAATGAAGAATAGGATAGATGCTTGCTTTGAAAAGCTCAAAGCAGAAAATAAAAAGGCGCTTGTGACATTTATCACCGCAGGCGACCCTGACATGGACACAACAGAAAAATGCGTTCTTGAAATGTACAATAACGGCTCTGACATTATCGAGATAGGCGTGCCATTCTCAGACCCTATCGCAGAGGGTGCGACTATACAGAAAGCGTCACTGCGTTCACTGAGCGGCGGAACGAATCTTGACAAGATATTTGACCTTGTGAGAAAACTCCGCACACAGACTGACAAGCCTATGCTTCTGATGATGTATATAAACACTATATTCAAGTACGGAACAGCGAAATTCTTTGAGCTTTGCAAAGAAACTCAGATAGACGGAGTTATTGTTCCAGATATGCCTTTTGAGGAGCGTGAAGAGCTTCAGAGCGAAGCTGAAAAAAATGGTATCTACACTATCTTCCTTGTTGCACCAACCTCACACGAGCGTGTAAAAATGATAGCTGAAAAATCAAAGGGCTTTTTGTATGTTGTATCTTCACTGGGCGTTACTGGTATGCGTTCAGAGATAACCACTGATTTCAACGAGCTGCTTGCACCTATCCGAAACAACGATCACTGTCCTTGCTGTATTGGTTTCGGAATTTCAAATCCTGAGCAGGCAAAGAAAATGTCCCAGTACGCTGACGGCGTTATAATGGGAAGTGCTGTTGTCAAGATAGTTGAGGAACACGGCAAAGACGCTCCTGAATATGTGGGCAAGTTTATCAAATCCGTTCGTGAGGGTATGGACAGCTAAATATAACAAAGCAAGGCTCTGAGCAAAAACTCAGAGCCATATTTTTATGCAAAAACAAGACCCCGATAAAATCGAAGTCTTGTAAAGTATTCTTATGAATTTTTCTTATTGAATGCAACAACAGCATCATTGATAGTCTTAAGCTCAGCGTCAACAGTTGCGGAGTATGATTCTCTCAGCTCTGTCCATGAGAACTGTTTGCCATTTTCGTCAGCCTTGTTTGTGTATTCATAAAGCTTTCTTGTTACGCAGTTGCCGTCCTCATTTGCATTGTCGTCAGACATTGTGGAAGAAATTCCGTAGCCGTAGTCAAATACCTGATTGTATTCAGAAGATGAGCAATCAACGATCACCTGATACATATCCTCTGTCCAGTTAGGGTTAGCGTTGAGGAATTTCTCCTTGCCGTTTTCCTTATATGTTTCATCTGTGTTAGCCATTCTGCAGCACTCATACCAACACTTTACAGCCTCTTTAGCTGTTGAACCTCTTACCCACATATATGCCGTCATATCAGATGTCATGTACTTTTCATCAGTGTTAGGATCAGACGGAACAGGGACCACTCTCCAAGTGTCAGCGTCAGAAGGTCCGTTATTTCCTGTCATAGCCCATGTACCCATGCAGTAGAACAACAGATTGCCGTCTTTAAGCGCCTGCTTAGCATTGCCAAGCCAGTTTCCGTTTACAAGGTTGTTCTTACCTACCTGATAAAGCAGATCTTCTGCTCTTTCGATATCAGGGTCATTTATATTGTTTGTGAACTTCTCTCCGTCATAGTTTACCATTGTTTTACCGGTCTGCTGAATGACCTGTGTCTGGAACCAACCATTGATACCAAATCTCTCAACATCAGCAGGAGCGTTTGAAACAAACTCCGACATCATGTCATACCAGTTATCCCAATTCCACTCGTTGTTCTGATAAAGCTCATATGGATCGTCAAGACCCTCAGCATCAATAACGTCCTGATCGTACATCATAAGCGTACCGACTGTGAAGCTTATAGGAGCAACATAATGCTTGCCGCCCATAACGAACTTGTCAGCCGCTGTTTTCACATCAGCCCACAACGGATCATCAAAGTTCACAATATCGTCAACCGGCTGATACATATCCTTAAGCACCTGTGCAGGGAAAGCCATCCACTCATACTTGAAGATATCAGGCACATTCTGCTGAGCCATGATAGCACTAGCGAGCTGGTCAAATTTTTCGCTATCAGTTACTCTTGTGTACTCTACTTTACCACCCTTGTTGTTGAAAAGGGTCATCTCAACGGACTTATCCTCGCCCTTTTTCTCGTCAGGGTTAAGGTCATATGTACCCATCCAACGGATAGTTTTCTGAGCGTCGTCAGGGATAGCCTCTATTTCCTGTGTGTCCTCGACCTTAACTTTCTTTACTGTTGATACCTTTGAACTGCTGTCGCCTGTGGAGCCGCAACCTGCAACTGCAAAAACAGATGTAAGCGCTACTGCCAATGCAAGAATCTTCTTGATCTTCATAAAATAATTGACCTCCAAATCAAATGATTTTCTGTCTTAACAACCAATGTTACACTACAATTATAAAGCTTAATGTCCTTTAAGTCAATTCTCATTTTATACAAAGACATTCAAGTCATTTGTATAATTTGAACATTTCAAAAGTAATAAATATTAAAATATTAAACCTTGAGAGGTACTTGAAAAAAAGAGAGAAATGTAGTATAATATGTTTTGCATAATAATCATCACAAAAACGGAGATAAATAAATGAAGAAAATAGAAATTTTCACTGACGGTGCTTGCTCTGGAAATCCTGGACCGGGTGGATACGGTGCGATACTAAGATATAAAGGCA
The DNA here is from genome assembly GCF_018917825.1 of Ruminococcus sp. MSJ-25. Taxonomy (NCBI): domain Bacteria; kingdom Bacillati; phylum Bacillota; class Clostridia; order Eubacteriales; family Oscillospiraceae; genus Ruminococcus; species Ruminococcus sp. MSJ-25. Next base: position 169,874 of record NZ_JAHLPI010000014.1, on the reverse strand, counting down.
CATCAAAAGAGCTTTGGGGCGGTGATCCTTCTACAACCAATAACCGCATGGAGCTTACCGCTGTTATCACTGCTCTTTCTGCACTGAAAGAGCCATGTGAGGTAGAGCTTTACAGCGACTCGAAGTATATAATCGACGCTGTTACAAAAGGCTGGGCAAAAAAATGGCGTGCAAATAACTGGGTGAAATCGGACAAGAAAAAAGCTCTAAACAGTGATCTGTGGGAAAAGCTTCTTGATCTGCTGGAGGTGCATAAGGTCAATTTCAACTGGGTAAAAGGCCATGCAGGACATCCGGAAAACGAACGTTGTGACGAACTTGCAGTAATGGGCTCTAAACAGTATAAATAGAATTAAATAAATATTAATTTTTTATTAAGTTAGGGAAAACTATTGCATTTTGTAGTAATTTAGTATATAATAAAATAGAAATCTATATATGAAAGGTATGATTTAATTGGAAAAGAGATTTGTCTATGCAGATAACTCAGCTACGACTAGAGTATCTCAGAAAGCTCTTGACGCCGCTCTGCCTTATTTCACTGAGCTATACGGAAATCCGTCAAGTATATATTCTTTGGGAATGGAATGTGCAAAAGCCGTTCTTAAAGCAAGAGAACAGGTCGCAAACGCTCTTGGTGCGAAGGTCAACGAGATCTATTTCACTGCTGGCGGCTCTGAGTCTGACAACTGGGCTATAAGAGGCTGTGCACAGCTTGGAGAAAAAAAGGGCAAGAAGCATATCATCACAACTGCTTTTGAACATCATGCGGTTCTGCACACTTGTCAGTATCTTGAAAAGCTTGGCTTTGAGGTAACATATCTTCCTGTAGGTGACAAGGGTCTTGTTACTGCACAGCAGGTCGAGGACGCTATCCGTGATGATACCTGCCTTGTTACAATAATGACAGCTAACAACGAGATCGGTACTATACAGCCTATCGCTGAGATCGGCGAAGTTTGCCACAAGCATGGCGTATGGTTCCATACTGACGCTGTTCAGGCTGTAGGAAATATTGACATCAATGTTAAAGATATGAACATTGATATGCTCTCACTTTCAGGACATAAGCTCCACGCTCCAAAGGGCGTTGGCGCGCTTTATGTAAAAACAGGCATTAACCTTCCTAACCTTATCTACGGTGGAGCACAGGAGAGAAATAAACGTGCAGGTACCGAGAACGTACCTTCTATCGTGGCTCTCGGCGTTGCTATCACTGATGCTGTAAAGGATATCCCTGCAAAGAATGAGCGTGTTAGAAAGATGAGAGATAGACTTATCGAGGGTCTGCTCAAGATACCTGAGTCAAGGCTTAATGGTGACACAGAACACAGACTTGCAGGAAATGTAAACATATCTGTTCGCGGAGTAGAAGGCGAGAGCCTGCTTCTTTCACTTGATCTTCAAGGCGTTGCAGCTTCATCAGGCTCAGCTTGCACAAGCGGATCACTTGACCCGTCACACGTTCTGCTTTCACTTGGTCTGCCACACGAAGTAGCACATGGCTCACTCAGACTTTCTATCAATGACGAGAACACAGAGGAGGACGTTGATTATATTCTTGAGGTTCTTCCACCTATCGTAAAGCACCTGAGAAGTATGTCACCACTTTGGGAAAGAATTTGCAGAACTGAGAATATTCACGACTATACACTTGATTAGGAGGAATAAAAAATGATATACAGCGAAAAGGTAATGGATCATTTCGCGCATCCGAGAAATGTCGGCGAGATTGAAGATGCTGACGGTGTCGGCGAGGTAGGAAACGCTAAGTGCGGAGATATAATGAAAATGTACATCAAGGTCAATGACGGCATTATAACTGACGTTAAGTTCAAGACTTTTGGTTGCGGTGCGGCTGTTGCTACATCTTCTATCGCTACAGAAATGATAAAGGGTAAAAAGCTTGAAGACGCTTTGAAACTTACAAACAAGGCAGTTGTTGAAGCTCTTGACGGTCTTCCACCAGCAAAGCTTCACTGCTCTGTTCTTGCCGAAGAGGCTATGAAGGCTGCTGTTTCTGACTACTATAAAAGACAGGGCATCGATCCAACTCCGTTTGTAGGCAAGCAGTCTGCTCCTGATTGTGAGAACTGCAATGGCTGATAGAGTTCTTGTGGCAATGAGCGGCGGCGTTGACAGCTCTGTTTCGGTCAAGCTCCTTCTTGATGAGGGTTATGACGTGGCAGGGGCTACCATGCGGCTCTACAGCAATGAGGACATCGGTCTGGATAAAACAAGAACGTGCTGTTCTCTCAATGATGTAGAGGACGCACGTTTTGTTGCTTTTAAACTAGGCATTGATTTCCATGTATTCAATTTTTCTGATGATTTTAAGCACTATGTTATCGACAATTTTGTTGATACATATCTGGCAGGCGGCACGCCTAATCCGTGTATCGAGTGCAACAAACATCTGAAATTCGCAAAATTCTATGAGCGTGCAAAGCTGCTGGGCTTTGACCATATAGCTACAGGGCATTACGCTGCCAGAGAGTTTGACGAAAAGTCAGGCAGGTGGCTTCTGAAACGCTCACCTGACAGGTCAAAGGATCAAAGTTATGTGCTTTACAGTATGACGCAGGAACAGCTTGCTCACACTCTCTTCCCCGTTGGCGAGATGCACAAGGACAAGATCCGTGATATCGCAGAAGAAAACAAGCTTATAAATGCAGACAAGCCTGACTCTCAGGACATTTGCTTTATCCCTGACGGTGATTACGCAGGCTTTATCACAAAACGCTGCGGTGAACAGCAGTCGGGAGATATCGTTCTTTCTGACGGCACAAAGCTTGGTAAACACAAAGGTCTGATACACTATACTATTGGACAGCGAAAGGGCGTAGGCATTTCATATAGCGAACCGCTTTTTGTTATTAAAAAAGATATGGAGCATAACAGGCTTATTATGGGCAAGGCTGATGAAGTATACAGTGACAGCCTTGTGGCAGGAGATGTGAACTTTATTCCGTTTGACACCCTCACAGAGCCTATAACCTGCACTGCTCAGACACGTTATCATCAAAAGGACGCTGAATGTACAGTTTCACCAATGAATGATGGCAAGGTACTCGTGACTTTTAAAGAACCTCATAAAGCTATCTCAAAGGGACAGGCAGTGGTTTTCTATGACGGTGAATACGTTATCGGAGGCGGAACTATATTATAAAAAACAGACCCACAGGTTTTTCCCGTGGGTCTTATATTTTAGCTGCCAGCTTTTTTATGAAGAGAACGAAATTCTGCAGGGGAAAGCATTTCATGCTTTTTGAACACCGCACAAAAATAACTGCAATCGTTATAACCTACCTCCGCAGCGATTTCATTAATGTTAAGCTTATCCTCCAATAAAAGCAGCTTTGCCTGCTGTATGCGCTTTCTTGCTAGATACTCAAAAGGTCTTAGACTAAGACACTCCTTGAAAAGTCTGCAAAGATACTGCGGTGAAAGGTCAATAAGATCAGCAAGCTCCACAAGTGTAAGTTCTTTTCTGAAATTCTTATCAATATAATCAATTACAGGCTGCAGCTGATTGAGTTTTTGTCCATCCTGACTACCATTTTGTAGGTTTACGACTCTGTGCAGCTCAATAAGAAACTGATATAGATATGCCGAACACTGGTGACCACAGTAGTAGTAATTAGTCTTCATAAGGTAAAGTATCTTCTTAAATATGGCATCAACAGCATTGATATCATTTATATGAAACACTTTAGCTTTCTCAAGCTTGATATGCTTGAGCATTTCAATTGCTTCCCTGCCCTCAAAGGTTATCCAGTGGGTTTCCCATATATCACCAACAGGATAATACTCATGCGGCACAGAAGGCGGCAGATAAAATGCGTCCCCCGGCTTTATATCATACTCATGACCATCAAATATAATGTGACCCTGACCACGAGTGCAGTATATTATCTGATGATTAGGATAGCCATCTTCTCTTACAAAATGAAATTCTCTATCTCTCGCACCGATTCCAAGCACATACAAAGGCAGGCTCGTTTCATCGCTGAGGACAGGGTAATAATAGTCAGTCATAATAAATCTCGCTTTCCAAACTGATTTCATATTCTTTTATTATATATTATCACAACACGCTAAAAAAGTCAAGAAATTTCAAAAAAATATGTTGTACAATTGTCCTGAATGTGGTACAATATATTATATAATAAGGTTAATATACTCATATAGGAGATGATAAGATGTTAAAACAATTAACGGCTTTTTTCACGGCAGCCGTTATGGCATGTGCCACACCCCTTGCCTGTAACGCTGAAGTTATAAAGCATGAAGTAAATGTTCCGCCTAATATACTTGTGCTTGGGGATTCAATCGCCGCTGGCTATGGTCTGGAAGGCTACAGTGAAAACAGATATTCTTGTGCGTCTTATGCAAATCTTCTTCACGACCAGTATGACGCTGAGCTTAAAGACGCTGGCGGCTGTAAGCTTGTGAACTCTGCTGTTGTGGGCGACACTTCACAACAGCTTCTTGACCGCATTAATTCAGGCGAATTTGACGCCGACCTTGCAGACAGCGACGCTGTTATTATATCCATAGGTGGCAATGACATTCTTGGTCTTTTCATAGATTTTTTGATGAACGATCTTGGCATTACTTCTAAAAGCACAATGTCTGATTTGATGGATAAAACCAAGGATATTATTGGCATTGCAATGGATATGAAGGATATGTCTGGTGATATGGATAAGGCGCTGAAAAATTTTACGAGCACTCTAGATGATATAATTAACGCTGTTGAAGCTAAAAGTAGGGGTGAAATAATCGTTCAGACACTATATGACCCGCTTGATAACTTCACTGCGGCTGCTGTTTTCCAGAGTATATCAAAGGATAAAATTTCAAAACTTAACAACATTATCAAAGAACACTCCACTGACGAAAATGAAAATGAGAGATACATAGTGGCAGATGTTTTTAGTGAATTCAGCGGTCACGGAAAGGAACTGACCAACATAAATGACTTTGATATACACCCTAATAAAAAAGGTCATGCACTTATTGCTTCTTGTATAGACAAGGTGTTAAGGACAAAAACTTATACCTATGAGGAGGTCGTTCCTGACAGCAGCAAGAACGATGAAAAAGGCAAAAATGCCATACTTATGACAGCAACTGCGGCAGGGGGACTAATTGTGATTATTGCTGCCACGACACTTATACGACACAAAAAGAAAGGATAGATCAACATGAAAATTTATTTGGTAGACTTTGAAAATGTCAAATCCAAAGGACTTCAAGGCATAGACAATTTAACTGAAACTGATACCGTCATAATTTTTTACAGTGAAAATTCCGACACCATTAACTTCGAAATGCACCAGAAAGTTCTTACATCAAAGGCTGATATTGAATACTTCAAGGTAAACGTTGGTGGCAAAAATGCCCTGGATTTTCAGCTTTCAACACTTCTGGGTTATCTGGTAGCCAAGGATACTTATACGAATATTTTTGTTATCAGCAATGACAGAGGTTTTGACTTTCTTCATGATTTCTGGCACGGTAAGTATGTTGACAGCCCAAATGCAATGGTCTACAGAACCAGGACAATACAAACCGCTATTAATTTCGCTAATCATAAGGTTAATCCGACCGAAAACAATGAAGATGAGGAATCGACTAAACATATAGTCGAAAAAGAAGAGGAAATACAAGAAACAGAAGAAATTCAGACAGAGTCAGAGATAACTCTTGACGAAGCTGATGAGCCAAACCCTGAGCCTGCGGCTATAGATTATTCTGTTACACTAAACGAAAATATGAATGGTAATACAGAAGAAGTCGAAGAAGGACCAGAAGCCTGTGCACCTGATATTGTCGAAGCAGAAAGTGATCCTGTTGTTGAAACTATCGTCAAAGTGAAAAAGAATAGAAAAAAGTGTACCGCACAAAAAAACAACGATCTCCAAAGCATACTTGCAAACATTTGCAGCGAAGAGCAAATAGAAGAGATCAGCAAGCTTATAGCAGAGTCTAACACAAAAGAGGAGCTTCACAACTCTCTTGCAAAGGTATATAAAAAGCAGGCTACAGATTTTTACAAGCTTCTCAGACCAAGATATCTGCGACTTAAAGGACTACAGGAATCCGAAAATACATGCACCGCTGATGAAGATAAACCGATGACGGCTCAGAAAACTGAAAAGGTTGTTTACCATGATGTACTATCCGTAAAACTTGATGAGCTACTCGACGGCAAATGCAACAAAGACGAACTGGCGCTTATAAGAGAAGCAGTCATTGACGCCACAACAAAACAGCAGCTTTATATCAGAATGGTAAAAGAGTTCAAAAAGGAAAAAGGCTGCGATATATATAACAAAATAAAGCCAGAGTATGTGTCTTTGCACAAGCTTGCATCTGAGATCATAAAATAAAGGAGTGTAAAATATGAAACTTATGATAGCGTCAGACATTCATGGTTCGGCTTACTGGTGCAAAAAAATGCTTGAAGCCTTTGAGCAAAACGGCGCGGAAAAACTAATTCTTTTGGGTGATATCCTCTATCACGGACCAAGAAACGACCTTCCAAAGGAATATGCACCAAAGCAGGTGATAGCCATGCTCAATCCGCTAAAAGACAAGCTTCTGTGCGTGCGTGGTAATTGTGATACAGAAGTCGATCAAATGGTGCTTGACTTCCCTGTTATGGCGGAATATGCTTATATATGCTGTGACGGACTGAGGATATTCGCCACACATGGTCACAAATTCAACTGCGACAATCTGCCACCGCTGTCTAAGGGCGACATTCTTCTTCACGGTCATACTCATGTGCCGGTAATAAAAGATCAGGGCGATTACACCTATATAAACCCCGGTTCTGTTTCCATACCGAAAGAAAATTCAGCACACAGCTATCTGATACTGGAAAACGGCAAGTTCTCGTTTGGCGAGCTTATATAAAGAAAAGGCAGCGTTGAGCTGCCTTTTTTGTGCCTATTTTATTGTAGTTTCAAGCCCGTTGACCTCTATCTCAGGGTCATCAAGATTGATTATAAGGCATTTTCTGCCATCGACTATCTGAGTTTTTACCTTGTCAACAGCGTCCTTGCCGATATTTACGGTTATGCTTGGAGCAGAAACTACGGTCCTTTTCTCCACAAGGTTTACCGCTGTGAGTGGCTTCCCGCCAGCCGCAGCGTCAAAAACTTTAGGAAGATTATCAAGCTTATCCTGACTAACTCCAGCTTCCCACAGAATGGACGAAAGTTTATGTTCGTCAATTGTCGGTATCTCAGTTTCATGAGCATTTTGGTCAACAAATGTGGAAATCTTGTCATTCACAGTAGTGATAAGATCATAGTCAAGCTCATCACCCACAACGCTTGTGAGGATATCCTTGAAAGTTTCCTTTTCGTTCTGACAGGTCATTGAGAACTCACAGCCCAAAAGCTCTTCCACAACGGAAGTGTTCGGCTTTTTTGCATTTTTCGTGTAGTAAAGCACTCCGTTGATATCAGGCGCACGATCATTGAAAAGAGGAAACAAAAAGCCATCGCTTGGAAGCTCAACAATTCTGTCGCATGACTCTTTCTTAGCGATAGAGTTGTCCTGTTCATCATACACAAGCCCGTCAATACGCAGATTTACAGGGCAAAGAGCTGTCACTATGAAATTGTAATCTGTGTCAGCTTCGTCCTCAAACTCGTCCATTTTGTTCTTTTTCAGCACGGAATATGTACAGTGTGCCGCAAAAATGGTATATGTAGACACATACTCAACCTTTTCAACTATGGCGTTCAGGAAGTTGTCCACCTTTCCCTCATCAAGCAGCTTGCTTTGCAGTGTTTCATACATGAAAGGCTGTGCCCCACCCTCAAGATATGCGTCCTTTGGAAACGAATATTCCAGCAGATTTTTGCCGATAGAGCCGCTGAGCACCTTTTTCAGGTTTATCATTATCAGCTCCGCCTCGTCTTGCGGAATGGTGTTGTAAAGCTGATTGGTCTTGCACTTTATGTTCTTTTCAGCGTCCACAAATGCCGTAACAACGTGGTTTACTGTGAAAAGTCCACAGTCATCGCTGAAATTCTTCTTAATTTCATTTATTTCCTTTTTGTTCATCTTGGCGTCCTCCCGAAAAAATGTATATTAATTATAGCACAAATGTACAGATTTTTCAAGAGCCACAGACAAAAAAATCCCACAGCCGAAACTGTGGGATAATTGTTATTAAACTGGGTGAACCTTATTTTCAGCGTCTGAGTGCTTACCGTCAACGCCGTACTTTCTATCACGTCTGTCCTTGAAGAACTTAGGTGCAACCTTAGGGAACATTGCATATGTGAGGATATCTTCCTCCTGCTCTGTCCACTCAGCAGCCTCCTTCTTCATTGTTTCAAACTCTGGCTGGAGAAGGTCAGCAGGACGGCAAGTGATAGGCTCTTCGTCGCCAAGAATCTTCTTCTGGAACTCAGGGTCGATAGCAACCGGTGTCTTACCATACTCGCCCTTAACAAGTCCCTTGAACTCCTTAGTAACTGTCTTGTATCTCTCGCCCATGATTACGTTGAACACAGCCTGTGTACCAACGATCTGTGATGTAGGTGTAACCAGAGGTGGGTAACCTGCGTCCTTACGAACCTTTGGAACTTCCTTGAGAACGTCGTCAAGCTGATCTGCCTTGCCAGCCTGCTTCAACTGTGAAAGGAGGTTTGAAAGCATTCCGCCAGGAACCTGATAAAGAAGTGCGTTTGTATTTGTAGCGAGCATTGATGGGTCAAGCAGACCGTTGTCGATGTACTTCTTTCTGAGTTTCATGAAGTAATCTCTTATCACGTTAAGCTTAACAAGGTCAAGACCTGTGTCATACTCAGTGCCCTTGAATGTAGCAACTATAGACTCAGTTGGTGCATGAGATGTACCAAGAGCAAGTGGTGACATTGCAGTATCAACGCCGTCAACACCAGCCTCAACAGCCTTAAGGATACACATGGAAGCAAGACCTGATGTGTAGTGAGTATGCAACTGGATCGGGATCTTAACTGCTGACTTGAGATCCTTAACAAGTGTTTCAGCCTCATATGGAGTCAGAAGAGCCGCCATATCCTTAATACAGATAGAATCTGCACCTGCATTCTCGATCTGCTTTGCATAGTTCATGTAATACTCATGAGTAAATACCTCGCCAAGTGTGTACGAGATAGCAACCTGAGCGTGACCATTTTCCTTCTTAGCAGCCTTGATAGCTGTTTCAAGGTTTCTGATATCGTTCAGTGCGTCAAAAATTCTGATGATATCAATACCATTTGCAATAGACTTCTGTACAAAATACTCAACAAGGTCATCAGCATAGTGACGGTAGCCAAGCATATTCTGACCTCTGAAAAGCATCTGGAGCTTTGTGTTAGGCATTTCTTTTCTAAGTATACGAAGTCTTTCCCATGGATCTTCATTTAAGAATCTGATACATGAGTCAAATGTAGCACCGCCCCAACACTCAGCAGAATAAAAACCGATCTTGTCGATTTCAGGGAGTATCTCACGCATATCGTCCATTGACATTCTTGTAGCGAGAAGTGACTGATGAGCGTCACGGAGGACAGTTTCAGTTATTTTAAGCTTTGCCATTTTCAATCGATCCTTTCGTTATTTTTCAGGAATGTTATTAGCCGATAACAGCAAGAACTGCACCAGTCTCAACAGCAGAGCCTTTAGTTGTATTGATGCTAAGCACCTTACCATCGCAAGGGGCGTTTACGTCATTTTCCATCTTCATAGCCTCGAGTACGCAGATAGCCTGACCAGACTTAACAGTGTCGCCCACAGCTACCTTGATGTCAAGGATAGTACCAGGCATTGGAGCTGTTACCTTTGTGCCATCTGCAACAGGTGCTGCGGCTGGAGCTGGAGCAGCAGGAGCGGCTGCAACAGGGGCAGCGGCTACAGGAGCAGCAGCGGTGCTTCCGCCAACTTCTTCAACTGCAACGTCATAAGCTTTTCCGTTTACTGTAATATTATATCTTTTCATCTTAAAAAACCACCAATCTTTTTAATTTGATATGTTTATCACAACTGAATATTGCTGTGTTTCTTAGGCAGTCTGGAAATTCTCTTTCCAGCCATTACCTCGATAGAATCCATAAGTGTCTGTCTGATCTCGTTCTTAGCGATTATGCCGTCAACGCAGCCATTCTTTGCAGCAACAGCAGCAGAGGCATTCTCCTTAGCGAACTTATCAGCAAGAGTGTTTCTTGCAGCAGTAAGATCAGAGGCACCCTTAAGCTCGTCATGCTGAAGGAATTCAACAGCAGTAACAGGAGCAAGTGCAGAGATAACAGCGGTATCAAGAGCAAATGACAGATCAGCATTTGAACCCTTACCGGCAAGTGCAATAAATGCAGGACCATAAGCCTTACCAGTAACAACAGCAAGTTTAATAGTAGTAGCCTCAGCGTAAGCGTGGCAAAGCTTTGCCATATCCTTAACAGCGCCGTAAGCCTCAGTATCATCATCGGCCTTAAAGCCCTCAGTATCAACAAAAGTTACAACAGGGATAGCATAAGCGTCACAAGTTCTTACAAATCTTGCGATCTTTGAGCAATCAGCAGATGTAAGCTTGTCGCCTGTCTTGTTAGTAGCAACAACGCCGACTGTAGCACCGCCAAGTGTTGCAAGTGCTGTATAAGAAGCCTTGCCATACTCAGCATTAAGCTCAGTTACACTGTCGCCATCGCAAACAGCCTTTGCAATGCCATCAGCGTCATCACCAACAGCCTCAGTTGGATCAGCAAATTCATACATTGGTACTGGTGAAAGGTTGTTCTGTGGAAGTTTTGTAAGTATATTTTTAGCAGCCTCAACAGCAGCCTTATCGTCCTCACAAACAACAGCAGCAGTGCCGTTTTCAGCAGCATTTTCAGCAGAGTTCTTTATGTTTGCATTTGGTGCAACATAAAGCTCAGCGTCCTTTGCGATAACAGTGAAATCAGCAGACTCAGCGAGCATTGCTGCACAGCCTGCACAAGTGCCAGCGACAACAGCTATCTGAGGAACAACACCTGAAAGGTTAGAAGTCCACATAAGCAGTTCACCATAAGCATTGAGAGCCTTTGAACCGTCGCTTACGTCAGCACCATAAGAATCGAATATTCCGACAACAGGAACTCCTGTCTTAGCAGCAAGGTCATAAACCTTTGCTATCTTCTTTGCCTGTGCCTCTGTCAAAGCACCGTCCTTAACAGTCACGTCCTGAGAAAAAGCATATACAGGATTACCCTCAACATAGCCAAAAGCAGTAATAACTCCGGCAAGGGAGTCACCCGCAGCAGCATAAGCGTCAAGCTCTGTAAATTTTCCTTCGTCAAACAAATATGTCAGCCTGTTTCTTGCAGCAGTAGGAGTCTGTGACGCAGCTTTAAGCTCTGCAAGAGTAGAAATTGAATCAGACATACAGTTTCCTCCATTCAAATAATTTTTGTGATAAAATAACGCAAAACTACTGGATTTTATCATATTTATACACTTAATATTATACTATTTTTTCGCCAAATTTACAAGAGTAAATTGACCTATTTCCGCATATTTTACGTTTAGTAGCATAATCAATATCGATACACGCATATTATTAAGCATTTTGCACAATAGCAAAGGGCCTCCTGACAAAAAGAGACCCTCGATAAGCGTTATTTTTTGGTGATAGCATTTCTTAAAGCCCTTAGCTCGTCAGGTTTAAGCTCTCTATACTCACCTGGTTTTAGCATACCAAGTTTAATCGGACCGATGGCAGTGCGCTTTAGTCTTGCAACTTCAAGTCCCACAGCTTCGCACATTTTTCTTATCTGACGGTTCCTGCCCTCATGGATAGTCATTTGAAGCACAACCCTGCCAGGCTGTTTGTCGAGCACGACAACTGAACACTCCTGCGTCATTTTGCCGTCTATTTCAACTCCTGAAGCAAGCTTTATGAGCTGTTCATCATTTATGTCAGGTCTTACTGTAACACGATAAGTCTTAGCGATATGCCTTGAAGGGTGCATGATATCATTGGCAAAATTTCCGTCATTTGTGAAAAGTAACAGACCCTCTGAGTTTTTGTCAAGTCTGCCAATAGGGTAAACTCTTTCAGGCACTTTTGTTAGAAGCTCGGTTACGCACTTTCTATCAAGCTCATCACTCATTGTGGTAACATATCCTCTTGGCTTGTGGAGCATGATATAATAAAGCTGTCTTTTCTTGGCAACATATATTTTTTCCCCGTCAAGGGTGATTATATCCTTGCCTGCCAAAGCCTTGTCGCCAAGCTTGCAAGGTCTGCCATTGACCTTTACCCTTCCCTCTGAGATATACTCCTCTGCCTTTCTTCTTGAACAAACACCACTGTCAGACATTATTTTCTGTATACGAATCTTTTCCATATTTTCTCCTTATTTATGTACGGCTCACATTGAGCCGTTATGCAAACAATTTTTTCAGCTTATCTAGATAATAGTGGAATATATCTGGCTTTTCAGGCTCTGCAAGCATCACATCTTCCACCGCCGTGATATCAGTTCGGGCTATTTCCACATCATTGTAGTAAAACAATGCCAGCCCTATTTTATCTCCACTTTTCACAGGCGCATAAACAAACCTTGGCAGATATATCTTTGTCTTGACTTTGTAAGCCCTGCCGTTCAAAAGCACAGCACTTGCATGCCCTACCTTACATTTCACACTGTCGCTCACTCCGCCAACAACTGCAACATCAAAACTACTTTTATCCAGTGGAAGCTTCTGTTTAGATACAAAATCAAAGCAATAATCATAGAGCTTTGAGTGATCATTCCAATCATCAGGAGCATTCAAGGTAACGCATATAAGCTCTTTATTCTTTCTGTCACAGGCTGAAACAAGACATCTCCTCGCCTTGTCCGTAAACCCCGTTTTTACGCCCACAATACCCTCACAGTTTTTTAAAAGCTTGTTTGAGTTAATTAGCCAGCGGTCATACGGTGGGTTTCCATAGCACAACTCAACCTTTTCAAGGTGGCATATAGCCCTGAAATCTTCATTTTTCATTGCTTCCGCTGCAAGCTTTGCCATATCCGCTGCAGTGGAATAATGCTCATCTGTATCATCATCAAGCCCTGACGGCGTTACAAAATGAGTATCATTAAGCCCCAATTGTTCAGCCTTTTTGTTCATAAGCTGAACGAACTTGCCGATACTTCCTGCCACTCTTACCGCAGCAGCATTTGCAGCGTCATTTCCGCTTGGAAGAAGCATGCCACAGCATAGATCGCGCAGAGTGACTTTGTCACCAACTTGAAGACCCATGGACGAGCCTTCGACCTTTATAGCTTCGCTGTCTACCACGAACTGCTTGTCAAGATCTTCACCACTTTCAAGCACAAGAAGCACAGACATTATTTTGGTAGTGCTTGCCATCGGACGCCTTTCATAGGCGTTTTTCTCGAACAGCACATCTCCTGTTTCACCGTCTATAACTATAGCACTCTTCGCGGATATCTCACTGAGATCGTCAGCACTGACATTCATACAGCAAAAGCACATCATCATGACCGTACAAATAAATACCGTCACGCATTTCAAACAAACCACACCCTTAAAATCAATTTCAAGGATTAGTTTGCTCACTTGTGCTTTTAAAATTCAGTAAAATTATTCCTCGTCTTCGTCCTCGTCGTCAGACTTTTTGCCAAGAAAATCTGTTATCTTATCTATTACCTCAGGTACCATATTTATGATAGCGTTTTCCTTTGTCGCATTCATTGAAAGCTGTAAAAGCTTTGCTTCGCCCTTGTAAACAGCGATAAAAGCGATAGGCTGGATAGTTACTCCTCCGCCTGAGCCACCGCCAAACGTTTCCTTTGTGCTTTTTGTTGGCAAGTCGGAGCCACCCGACGCAAAGCCAACTGATATCTTTGAAACTGGGATTATAGTAGTACCATCTGCGGTAACGATAGGCTTGCCCACAACAGTTTCGCAGTCTGCCATTTCACGGACCTTGTCCATTGCAGTTTTAACAAGACCCTCGATCTTTGTACTTTCGCTCATTTTTCTCAACCTTTCGTATTTCAATTTGTTGCTTTAACTTCATTCTTCTTAGCCGCAAACTCTTTACTGCGACGCTTGGCAGCACGCTTTTTCTTACGTCTGCCTGAAAGATATATTTTTAGAAAATTAACGCCCGTGCAAAACCCTATTGCTATCAAAGTGCTTGGTCTTACCCTGACTAAGGTATGAACGTCATATCCGAACTTTTTTTCATCAAAAATGCAGTTCACATCAGCTTTTTTAAGCTTTACTGTAAAAACACCCGCAAGTATTGCAATGGTATTGAAAAGCCCTGCCTGCACCTTGCCGTATAGCATAGCCGCTTCGTAAGCGTCCTCTTTTCCAACGTCAAGAACTATCCTTGTGTCTGTAAAGCGTATAGCTTTCAGAAGCTTTTTAAAATATTTCCAGCCCATTGGAATGTAAGGCTTCACCTTTTTATACTGCGCTTTCAGCTCATAGAACTTGCTTTTTTTCTTTTCTTTAGACTTAGAAACCGACTTCTTTTCACCCTTATCCTTTTTATGAAAAAGCTTTCCGGCAAAGCCCTTTTTCTCCTGCTTCACAGTTATTTTCTCGGGTTTGTCCTCTGCACCAGTTTCAACATTGGTATCAGTATCAATATCAGCGATATCTTCCTGCTTATCCTCTACCTCAGCCACGCTGACATTTTCATCTGCTTCATTCTTTTCTATTTTTTCAGGCTTAACTTCAACAATTTGCTCGGACACTTCTCCTGTTTTATCAGGCGTATCATCAGTCTGTGGGACAGGTAAGCTTTCTTCAATATTGTCCTCAAACTCCTCAAAATCATCAAAACTATCCTCAGGCAGTTCAGCTTTTTTTGATCTTTTCTGTTTTTTCTTTTTAAGCTTTCGTGGGTAAATGTCAAAAAACATATACCGTACTCTAAGATCAAAGCCTTTTTTATTCAGATCTATCTGTGCCGTAATGGAAAAATGAAGCAGGATAACAATAACCGCTATAATACCAAGCAGTATCCATAAAACAATTATCGTTATCATCTCCCCTCACGGTCATACTTTATTCTTCCGTATCATTCTCTTTTGTTATCTCGTCAATGGTTATCTGCTCCTGCTTATCAGGGATAGGCGGCAGATCGTCTAGGCTTGACAGCCTGAAACAACGGAGAAAATTGTCCGTCGTCTTGTATGCAATAGGTCTGCCAGGCAGGTCAAGTCTGCCAGCCTCAGCAAGCAAGCCCTTGTCCACCAGTGAATTAACAACACCTGACGAATCAACTCCCCTGACGTGCTCCACAAAGCCTTTTGTTACAGGCTGATTGTATGCGACTATTGTCAGAGCCTCCATTGCCGCAGGGCTAAGAACAGAGTTTTTCTTTATCTCCAAAGCCGCCTTTATGAATGTCGCAAGCTCTTCTTTTGTGGCAAGCTGATATGACCCATTAAGGCTCAGAAGCGTAATTCCGCTTTCAGCCTTGCTGTATTTATCCGCCAAAGAGCCAAGAGCTTCCTCAAGCTGATCTTTGACGATACCAACTGCCTCGCATAACTTCTCGCTTTCCACAGGCTCTCCGCTTGCAAAAAGCACAGCCTCGACGGCTGCCTGTATATTTGAATGTTCCATAGATTATCCCTTTTCTTATTTTATCCGTAGCACCAGTAATTATTGCCTCCGTCATCGCCAACAGGTGAATATCCCCAATAATATCTTCTTTTTGCCCAGTAATTAGGCTTGAACACTGTGTCAGGGGTGATATCCGCAAGCTGTTCCAAGAGCTTAATTTCCTCCATAGCGGCTTCATCAGGCTGTTCAGGCTCAGACTTTGCCATAACAGGCTCGGTATATACATCAACACTGTCTATCTTTTCAGATATCTGCTCCATTTCTGCCATGACCTCCTCAGCTGACTTCACAGGAGCATACGCCGCAATAACTT
This sequence comes from Ruminococcus sp. MSJ-25, assembly GCF_018917825.1. Lineage (NCBI taxonomy): Bacteria > Bacillati > Bacillota > Clostridia > Eubacteriales > Oscillospiraceae > Ruminococcus > Ruminococcus sp. MSJ-25. The sequence goes on along the minus strand of NZ_JAHLPI010000014.1, from coordinate 153,931 downwards.
CACCTGATATGCGCTCGGATTTTGCAGATATATACCGCTTTGACTGAGAAGCTTCTTCACGCTCTGCGTCAACATCAGCAACTTCTTCTATCTCATCTGCAGGCTCATCGTCAAGTATATTTTCTATAGGCTCAGGCTCGGGGACAGCTTCTGTCGTTTCGCTTTCGATAACAACAGGCTTATCGAAGTCGGACTCGACTTTTTTGTTCTTTGAAGCCTTGTTGAAAAAAATCTTTGAGTTATCGTCATTGAGAAATATCCTGCCAGACTTTGTAAGCTCCAATATAGCAAGAAAAGTAGCGACTTTCTCGCTTTTCTCTGTCATGCCGTCATAAAGGTCGCCCATATCGCATTCACCATGCTTATAAAGTCTTTTAAGGACATGGATTATCTTCGATGTGACCGATACTATCTTATGTGAAACTATCGGCTCGAACATCTTCGCTTTCAGCGGAACGCTCTCACGGGCTTTCTTTGATATGCCCATATAAGCGTCGTAAAGGCACTGAGGGTCATGCTCACGGGTATAGGTCTTGTTTATAGGAAGCTTTATCGCCGTCCTTATAAAAACAAGGTCACCAACGTAAACTTCACGGAGAGTCTGTGCCGCCTGTTTGCACAGAGAATACTCGATGATCCTGCCTTCAAGCTCTTTTTTAAGCTCTTTTGACTCCTCGTCATGAGGCAACAGCGAACAGGTCTTTATGTATATAAGGCGTGCCGCCATTTCAAGAAAATCAGCGGCATCCTCATAATCCTCGTGGTCAAGATCATTGATATAGTCCATATACTGTTCAAGGAGCAAAGATATCTCAATATCGTAAATATTCAGTTTGTGCTTGCTGATAAGGTGAAGAAGCAAGTCAAGCGGTCCTTCAAACATATCCAGCTTGAACTGAGCAGCACTCATTTACGTTTTTCCTTTCATGAACAGTTTTATTTCAAAAATATCGCTTTTAGTATAGGGTCAACCCAGAACGTAAGCTTATCCATTATCCAGAACATACCATTTTGTAACCAACCTATAGGCGTATCAAGAACGCCTGTTACAACAAGTATCATAAATGCAATAGCGATATAGTTCTGATACTGTGCCATAAAGCGATCTACCTTACTGCTTGTAAAGTAAGAAAGTATCTTCTGACCGTCAAGCGGCGGGATAGGTATAAGGTTGAACACTGCAAGTCCCACATTTATAGCTGTAAAGTAATATAATATAAGCGACACATAGTAAAGAGCTATAGAATAATGCACTATATAAAGCACATAGAAAAGCTTATAAAGAACTATTCCGATAAGTCCCATTATGATATTTGAGATAGGACCTGCGGCTGCCGTGAGTGCCATGCCCTTCCTGTAATTCTTAAACCTGATAGGGTTTACCTGAACAGGTTTACCCCAACCAAAACCTATGAAGAATATGCACAATGCACCAATAGGGTCAAGATGTGCAAGAGGGTTAAGGGAAAGTCTACCCTGATAACGTGGAGTATCATCCCCAAGCTTTGTTGCCGCCCATGCGTGAGCGTACTCATGGATAGGTATACACATGAAAATTACGATGAGCTTTGCACCGTAATCAAGAATTTTCTGCGGATCCATATTTTCATGACCTCCTGTCATTTCAAAACAAAATTACACAAATCACAAGTGTAATTATACACTATTTTCAATGAAATTTCAAGGCATTTTGTCTTTATTTTTAATCGAAAACGATAAATATATGCGATTTTACGGAAATTTCAAAAAAAATCTCAAAAAGCCCTTGCAATTTCTTTTCAGTTATGCTATAATATTAAATATTGTGAATAATAGTATTGCATTTTTAAGGGTAAAGGAGGTGCAGCGTGTCTTCCAAATGTTCTCTTATTCTCAGGCGGTGCAAAAACAGAATTAGCACCTGACGATGAATTGTCACCGTTCATATTGTTGTCGCTGAAACCGTGGTCGGTCTTATATATCATATCATAGTAGATTATAGCATTGGAGATGTTAATTCGCTCCTCGGCATAATTTGAATAATTACTGATATAATCCTCGTCCACAACACCATCGTTTATTCGTGCATTACAAGAATCCTGACAGTACGTTTCATTCACAGTGGTCTTGAACAGACCCTGATCGTTGTCCATATACACTGGGTTAGGATCATCTTTATATACTTGATTGCATGACACCGACGTTGCCACATTTTTGTAATCCGTAAGATCAAAATATGTGTTTTTCTGGCTATCATAGTAAACAGTATCTGTTACAAAATTGCCGTTTGGGAAGATAACAACATTTTCCTCGTTATCAGCAACAGAAAAGATATCATGACCAAGTGCATAGACATTTGAGAAGCCAAACATATTTCCAAGTGTTGGCTGAACGTCATACATACCCATTATCTGCTTGACCTCTGTAGGCTCATATCCGCCGTCCTTTGACCAGATTATAAAAGGCACTTTTCTGTTAAGATTGTAGTAGAAATCGTCAACAGGAACATAGCCCTCGTCATCTTCTGTAAGCACAGAATCGGTGAAAGGATTATAGTTGAAATATCGGTCATACTCCTCTGCCTTTATCTTTGCGTCATGGTCACCATAAATAACAACTACAGTGTTATCAAGAAGTCCTGCATTGTCAAGTTCTGTCATGAACTGACCGATAGCCTGATCTGCATAGTGAACAGACTTAAAATAAGATCCAAGCTTTGTGCCCTCAAGGAACGGTGCAGATTTTTCCTCATACATCCCGTCCTCTTCGTTGTACATCTTATACTTGAAATCTACCTCATAGTCGCTCACACGCTCAATGTCAGTAAACGGCGTATGGTTTGTGAGCATAAGGAACGCACCATACCACTTATCATGCTCCTTGTTTATCTTCTCGATTTTTGGCACTGCCTGTCTGAAGAACGATTTGTCTGACAGACCAAGACCAATAGTTTCATCAATGTTAAAATCTTTGTTATAGTTAAAGAAATCATCATAACCAAGGGAATGATGTAGATTAAGTCTGTTCCAGTAAGAGCCGTTGTTGCCGTGCATACTGAAAGTATAATAGCCCTTCTTCTTAAGCATTTTCTGGGTAGTTGTGTAATCTCTGTCCCAATAGTTGATAGCAACTGTACCACTTGAAGCTGGCATAAGTGAAGAAGCAAAGGTAAACTCGCTGTCTGAGCTTGTTCCCACGCTCTCTTGAGCGTAGAAATTTGAGAAATAAAGACCCTCTCTCGCAAGCTTGTTCATATTAGGTGTAAGCTCTTCTCCGTTTATATATGTATCCATACAGAATTGCTGAAAACTTTCAGCGTGGATAACTATAATGTTCTTATCCTTGAAAATATTTGTGTACTTGTTACTCTTTTCGGAAGTTTCCTCAGTTTTCGACTTATCGTCATAGAACTTATTGAAAACCTCTTCGCTTTCCTCATATCCGAACATCATGTTTATCTTCGCATGAGTGCAGGATATAACATCGCTGAACTGATATGTATACAGTCCGAAAGTTCCAAGGACATACTCTCTGTTCCACTGTTTTGCAAGTCTTGAATAATCAGTACCGGTAAGTGTTGAGCAGAAGATACCCGCAAGACCTATAGAAACGCAGAATGTTCCAAGTGCATATCTGCGGCGTTTTCTCTTTTCCTTTACCTGAGTGATATAATCTCTTGTTCTTCTTTTGATAAGTATATATACCACTATGATAGCAGGGATATCCCACAGGAAGATAAGATCCTTAGGCTCCATGATATTCTCAGTAACGGCGTCCATTACTCCGCCCAGCTGTGATGCCGTGGAAACAAGTGACACTGAGATGAATGATTTATAGTTTGTATAATAAATTGAGTTTGCCGTACAAAGTATAGAGAAAATTATTGTCAGTATCAAAAGATAGACAAACTGCTTTCTTGGCTTTTTGAACACATATGATATGAGAGCTAGCAGCAGTATTACCGCAAAGTCAGCCATAAGCGGTTTTATCTGGCTGTAATTAAACTTAACAGTAAATGCTCTAAGAAGAAATCCATTCAGAACAGATGCAAATACAAATGTTAGAAACAAGATGTTATCTTTCAGATATCCGCCTATTCCGCTGCGGATCTTTGCTATGACCTTATTCATTTATATCTCCTTTTCAATTTACTTTATTCAGTCGCAAAGAATATTGTATAATTTTTTCTGATAAAAGTCAAGCATATTAAAACCTTTTCAGTGAAATACACAAAACTTTCCTCAAACTAGCCAACTAATTTAAAGGCAATATTCCTTGAACAAAGTATATTTTACTCCCATTGAACCTTAATGTCAACAAATTAAGCTGAAATTTCAGCTATTTTTCACTTTTGTAATAATCGCGTAAAACAATTTACATTTTATGTATGTTCAAATAATTTAACTGTACAATAATCTCAATGTGCTTTTGTTTATATGGAATAAATATATTAAAATCGACAAAGTTTTTTGTCAAAAATCAAAAATAATTGAAAATAGTATAGAAATACATTATAATATGAATGTCTGAGCATAACAATGATCACGGAGGAAAACAATGATAAAACTTATTGCAACTGACATGGACGGCACTTTGCTTGACGATAACAAGCAGCTTCCCAAAAATTTTGACAACATAGTAAAACGGCTGTTTAATAAAAATATCAGATTTGTTATTTCAAGTGGCAGAAGCTACTGCACGCTAAAAAAACAGTTTTCAGAATATCTTGACGACATGACATTTATTTGCGACAATGGTGCATATGTTGTTGATAAAGGAAAACTTCTTTCGGTTTCAGTGTTGCCAAAGGATACCGTTAAAGAAGCTGTTAGATTTTGCGAGAAATTAGGACTTACAGTCCTTCTTTGCGGAAAAAATGGCACATGGCATAACTCAAAAAATGATAGTCAGCACCAAGAAATAGCTTCATACTATGTAAATCAAGTAAAGATGGAGGATCTCACCCTTGTTGACGATGATGTTTTCAAGATAGCCGTTTTTGAAGAAAGCGGCATTGAAAATGACGGCTACAGCAAGCTTGAAGAACGCTTCGGTGAAAATTTCAATGTGCAGCTTTCAGGTAAATACTGGACAGATATAATGAATAAGGGCGTAACAAAAGGCACTGCACTGCGAACCATAGAAAACCGCATTGGAGTACGATATGAAGAAACCATGGCTTTCGGTGATTATCTTAACGATGTTGATATGCTCAACAATTCTTACTACAGCTTTGCAATGTCAAATGCTCATGAGTCTATTAAAAAGGTAGCAAATTTCATGACAGGCTCAAACAATGACAACAGCGTTATGAAAGAAATCGAAAAACACTGCCTTACATAAATAAAACATAAACAAAGCGATCTGACCAAAAATCAGACCGCTTTTTCTTATAATCTCATTTTAAAATCATCATAGCCGAACTCTTTTATAAGCTCCAACTCGCCGTCAAGCTTTTGAAGATATATTGACGGCAAAGGCATTCCGTTGAAAGTGTTGTTTTTACACATGGAATATATAGCCATATCACAGAAAACAAGCCTGTCACCCTCTTTAAGAGGCTCGTCAAAGGAATAATCCCCGATTATATCACCTGCAAGACAGGTTGGACCGCCAAGACGATAGGTGTAAGCCTTTTCGTCTGCCTGCCCTGAACCGATGATATTCGGTCGGTAAGGCATTTCCAGAACGTCAGGCATATGACAGGCTGCTGATGCGTCAAGGATAGCAAGATCCATGCCGTTTTTTGCAGTGTCGATAACCTCTGAAACAAGATATCCTGCATTAAGTGCCACAGCTTCACCAGGCTCAAGATAAACCTGAATACCATATTTGTCATGTAGATAATTCACACACTCGATAAGAGTATCTAAATCATAGTCATCACGGGTTATGTGATGTCCACCACCAAGATTTATCCATTTCATATTGTAAAGATACTTGCCGAACTTCTCCTCAATATGTGGTATCGTTCTTTTTAGCACATCAGAGCCTTGCTCACACATAGTATGAAAATGCAGACCATCTATGCCGTCGATAAGACTGTCATCAAAATTATCTAAAGTTGTTCCGAGCCTTGAATTTTTGAAACATGGATTATAGATATCCGTTTCGATCTCCGAATACTCAGGATTGCACCTTATTCCGCAGGATATCTTCCTGTCGCTTTTTTCAACAATGCCCTTGAATTTGTGCCACTGTTTTGGTGAATTGAACACGATATGGTCGCATATCTGAACAAGCTCATTCATGTCCTTTTCTGTGTATGCAGGAGAATAAACATGAACTTCTCCGTCAAACTCCTCCCTACCTAGCTTAGCTTCATACAATCCGCTTGCGGTAGTGCCTTTCAAGTGCTGTGATATCATAGGATATGTGCTATACATGGAAAAAGCTTTCTGTGCCAAAAGTATTTTACAACCCGTTTTCTCCATGACATTATCCAAGATAGTCAGATTTTTTAGAAGCTTTGCTTCGTCAACAACATAACAAGGGGTTTTCACCTTAGAAATATCAAACATTCTTTTCCTCCACAGCTCATCTATATGAACCATCGTTGATAAAGTTTACTGTAATATTTTTGTTTTTCATTCTTGCGTCCATAAAAACACTAAGAACACTCTTGGCAAATTCAAGACTCTCCTCAGGAATATCGTCAAAGTCATGTATCATTATTTCCAATGGCTCTTCGACTTCACAGAGCTTCTCATAAAGCTTGTCGCCGTTAGCTATAGAATCCATATCATGAGCAAGCGCCTTGCTGACATATGGGTAAAACATATCAGCATTTACCATTTTAACATCGTCTATCATCAATATCATTTACTCGTCCCCCATAAATTTTACTGCTGTTCCGTATGCAATGACCTCAGCCGCGCCTGCCGCAATAGCAGATGAAGCATATCTTATATTAACTACTGCATCAGCACCCATTTGTTCAGCTTCAACCACCATTCTCTTCGTGGCAAGAGCTCTTGCATCATTCATCATCTCATTATAGGCTGTAAGTTCTCCGCCAACAAGATTTTTAAAGCTCTGCATGATATCCTTGCCCACATTTTTGGTCTGGATAGTTGAGCCTTTGACAAGCCCAAGCATTTCAAGCTTTTTGCCGGAAATATAATCAGTATTTACTAAGATCATCATCTTCGCCTTTCTTTATTTCTTTTATACGCTGAATAAGCACCGTTATCGCAACGCCTGACAGCAAGGCAGGAACTACCAGAGCAATTATCTTTGCAAGCATAGGAACACCATTCATATATGCAAAAATAACGCCAATAGCTATATAATAAATAGATATCAAAGCAACTATCACAACTGGTGCTATCATTTTTTTTGTTTTGGTTTTCACTTTTCGTCACCTTTAATCAAAAACCATTTTCTTTTTGCCGTTTTTGTTTCGTGGATACTCTCTTATCCTGATGATATTGGCTGTATTCACGATACTTTCGTTTCTGTCATCACCCTGAGTAACTCTCACCCAGCCATCGCCTATCTCTTCAAGTGTGCAGTCTATAACTGATGAAAGCGAGCCTCCCTGCGAAACTGTATAAACAAGCACCTCTTGTCCGAGGTATCTCGCAAAAGCTTCTTCGATCTTCATTTTTTGTTCTCCTATTAGTCAACAAGAACAGGATCAAAGTTCTCTGTCCAAGGCAGACCCCACTTGTTAAGTGCGTCCATGAATGGATCCGGATCAAACTCCTCTATATTGTGTACGCCCGGCTTTTTCCACTTGCCTGTGAGTATCATCATTGCGCCTATCATTGCAGGCACGCCTGTTGTGTAGGAGATAGCCTGTGAACCGACTTCCTTATAGCACTCCTGATGATCGCATACGTTGTAAACGTAATATGTCTTGTCCTTGCCGTCCTTTTTGCCCTGGAAGATACAACCGATATTTGTCTTACCCTTTGTTCTTGGACCGAGTGAAGCTGGATCAGGAAGAACTGCTTTAAGGAACTGTAGCGGTACTATCTTCTTGCCCTCAAAGTCGATAGGCTCGATAGATGTCATGCCCACGTCCTCAAGGCACTTAAGATGTGTAAGATAGCTTTGACCAAATGTCATGAAGAAACGTATCCTCTTGATACCCTTGATGTTGAGCGCCAGTGATTCAAGCTCTTCGTGGTGGAGAAGATACATATCCTTTTCGCCCACCTGATCGAAGTTATAAACTCTCTTTATCTCCATTGGCTCAGTTTCTACCCACTTGCCGTCCTGAATATAAGAACCCTTTGCGGAAACTTCTCTTATGTTTATCTCAGGATTGAAGTTCGTTGCGAATGGATAGCCATGATCGCCTCCATTGCAGTCGAGGATATCTATATAGTTTATTTCATCAAAATAATGCTTCTGAGCATATGCACAGAAAACACCTGTTACACCTGGGTCAAAGCCAGATCCGAGAAGTGCTGTGATACCAGCCTTTTCAAATCTCTCTCTGTAAGCCCACTGCCACTTATATTCAAACTTTGCAGTGTCCTCTGGCTCATAGTTCGCTGTGTCAACATAATCTACTTTACATTCAAGGCAAGCGTCCATGATGTGAAGATCCTGATAAGGCAGAGCCACGTTGATACAAATATCAGGCTTATATTCTTTCATGAGAGCCACAAGCTCAGGCACGTTGTCTGCGTTCACCTGTGCAGTTGTGATATTTGTCTTTGTCTTATCCTGAAGTTCCTCCTTGAATTTATCGCACTTTGACTTTGTTCTGCTGGCGATACAGATATCAGTAAATACCTCGCTGTTCTGACAGCACTTGTGTATAACTACACCTGCAACTCCGCCTGCACCGATTATCAATGCTCTTGACATATTAGATCATTCCTTTCTGAATTAATTATTATCAACCGCAATCCCAATTATAAATAACATCATCAAAATCGAGATCTTTAAGCTTTTGTCTGTTTATGAAAAATCCGCAGATACCTGCATCTCCCCACATTATCTTCTCATCGCCATTGCCGAATTCGCTGTCAAGCTGCAAAAGCAAAAAGTCATACTTGGTATCTTCCTTACGAGGGTCCCACTGCGTAAAAGCAGGATAGCCGCCTATCTTATGACCATAAGCGTTCTGATAGTTCTGCTCATAAGCCTCTATCTCGTCAGCAGGAGCGATATCCATGTCCATAAGAGAATTTATTTTCTTTTTCGATTGAGCAGCATTATAGTACTCACAAAACATCTTCTCAAACCTTACGTCAGATTCGCTCATAACATCAGCACTTGAAGTGAATTTCAAGCCAAACTCGCCATTTACAGGCATACTGTACTCTCCGTCAAGTCCGTTTTCCTTGAACTTAGCTTTGACTTCTTCCTCAGTAACGGTATTGTCGATATCCTTGTGATAAACTATTCTGAACGTATCTTGACAAGTAATATCATCAAAAGACATTCCGTAAACATCATCATTTAATATCCAAAACTGCAAAAGTCCACTTTTAGGAAAATCTTCGATACCAACCACCTGCGAACAAACTATCTGAGCCAGCAGCCTTAACTGTCTGCCTTTTTTGTCCTCTGGGATAGTGCCGTCATGTGGAACATAGCCCATTCCGCCAACCTTGCTCTCAAAAATAGAGGGTCTATTATCCACAAGTTCTAGCCTCACGCAAGGTGTTAACGTCTTTTTCTCAACAGCTTTAAGTGCCTGCTCGGCAACTTTAAGTTCTGTTTCGTGGTCTAAAGTTTCCTCCACTGATTCATTTTGCACATTGACGTCAGTATTCTTTTTCTTAAAAATATCAAATAGCCCCATGTTTTCCCCTTTTATTTATAAAAATACAAAAGTATCTCTCTCAGCAACTTGCAGGCAAGTGCCGTTGAGCGTCCTGTCTGATCGTACACAGGTGAAAGCTCGTTCACATCAAAACCCACGATATTGAGCTTTGCAACTTCCTCCACTGCGAACATAAGCTCCTTAAAAGTAACTCCGCCTGCCTCTGGAGTACCAGTGCCGGGAAACTCTGAAGGATCAAGCACATCAAGGTCAAGTGTAAAGTAAACAGGCTTTCCCTGAAGTTTTTTTACTATGCTGTCAAGTCTGAAGAAGCCGAACTTCTCCATAAAAGTATGCTCTTTCGCAAACCTGAACTCGTCCCTGTCACCGCTTCTAATGCCAAATTGATATATCTTTCCGTCGCCCACAATATCCCAACATCTGTGGAGCACGCAGGCGTGTGACTCTTTCACGCCAAGGTAATCGTCCCTAAGATCGGCATGAGCGTCAAAGTGAACGATATGCAGATCTGGATATTTCTCTGCCACAGCTCTAACCGCACCGAGAGTGACAAGGTGTTCGCCACCTATCATGCAAGGCACTTTGCCGTCATCAAGTATTTCTGATGTACGGCTTTGGATATCCCTCAGTGCGCCCTCAGGATTGCCAAATGGCAGTTCAAGGTCGCCGCTGTCGAACACATTCACATCAAGGAGGTCCTTATCTTGATATGGTGAATAAGTCTCAATGCCGAAGCTCTCATTGCGCATTGCAGAGCTTGCAAATCTTGTACCCGGTCTGAACGAAGTCGTGCTGTCATATGGTGCGCCGAAAAGGACTATCTTTGCGTCATCATATTCACAATCACAGCCTATAAAGGTATGAACATTCTTTTCCATACTTCTCTCCTTTAGTCACAGTCCTCAAGTACATCAAGGACGTAATTCGGCAGTGCGAAACAGCCCTTGTGAAGCTCTGTGTTATAATATCTTGTCTTTATGCCGAACTTTTTCCACTCATCAGCCTTAAGGTCATATATAGGGTGAAGATTTTTCGAGGCAAAGCCGAAAAGCCAATGACCCGACGGATAGGTAGGTATATGCGTCTGATAGACCATTGAAACTGGGAACGCACTGCCTATTCTTCTGTGTGTGCGCTTTACCATATCAACATAGGAATCATAATAAGTGCTTTCATGTTGGTTTATAAGTATTCCGCAGTCGGTGAGCGCCTTTGAGCAGTTGCCGTAAAATTCTTTTGTAAAAAGTCCCTCTCCCGGTCCAAACGGGTCGGTGGAGTCAACTATAATAAGGTCATATTCATTTTCCTTTCGGCGAACGAATTTCAGACCGTCCTCAATATAGAGGGTAAGTCTAGGGTCGTCAAATGCACAGGCTGTCTGTGGAAGATACTCCTTGCACACATTTACTACCTGCTCATCTATCTCCACCATATCTATCTTTTCAATAGTGTTATATCTGCAAAGCTCACGGATAGTTCCGCCGTCGCCTGCACCAATAACAAGCACCTTTTTTATCTCAGGATTGACCGCCATAGGAACTGCAGTTACCATTTCATGATAGATAAACTCGTCCTTTTCGGTAAGCATTATAAAGCCGTCAAGCACCAATACCCTGCCGAACTCATATGTGTCAAAAACGTCTATTTCCTGATAGTAGCTTTTTTTAGAATACAGCTGTTTTTTTACACGAATGGTGAAATTAACATCGTCCGTATGTTTCTCAGTAAACCAAAGATCCATAAAATGTATCTCCTCTCTATGAATTTACCACTACGTTTATGTTGTTTATCTCAAGATCCTCCGTACCTGTAAGGAAACAGCCCTTTTCTTTACAGTATGCGATATAATTAAGTATGTCGGAAGTTATCTTCTCACCAGGGGCAAGGATAGGTATTCCCGGCGGATAGCACATAACAAACTCTCCGCATATCATACCGTTGCTTTCTTCGATAGGCACTGATTTTTTCTCGCTGTAGAAAGCTTGCTGCGGCGGTATCTCAACGATAGGATTGATATATTCGTGGTCAAACATTCCTGACGGGTCTTTTGAATAAAGCCTTTTAATTTCGGAAAGTGCGGATATAAAACGCTCTATCTCAAGCTCTCTATCTCCTGCGGAAACTATAGCAAGTATATTTCCGATATCACCGAACTCTATCTGAATGTCGTAATCGTCACGGAGAATGTCATAGACCTCAACACCTGCCAATCCCATGGCTCTTGTGTGAACGGAAAGCTTTGTGCTGTCAAATGCGAAGATATCGTCACCGTTTTCAAGCTCCCGACCGAATGCGTAATAGCCGCCTATCTTATTTATCTCTTCCCTTGCATAATCGGCATAGTCAACTGCCTTTTTAAAAAGCTCCTTGCCGTTGAGCGCAAGATTTTTTCTTGCAAGGTCAAGGGATACCATAAGCAGATAAGAGCCGCTTGTGGTCTGAGTGAGGTTAATTATCTGTCTTACATAACCCTCTGAAACAGTGTCTGCACAAAGAAGGAGCGATGACTGTGTTAGGCTTCCGCCTGTTTTGTGTATTGAAACTGCCGCCATATCTGCTCCTGCCGCCATTGCAGAGCAAGGCAGACCCTCACCAAAATAAAGGTGAGTGCCATGTGCTTCGTCCGCAAGCACCAACATACCATGCTCATGGGCAAGCTTGACGATGCTTTTTATATCAGAGCAAATTCCGTAATAAGTCGGGTTATTCACCAAAACAGCCTTTGCATCAGGATTTTCCTTGATAGCTTTTTCAACGTCCTTAACGGACATTCCAAGAGGTATTCCAAGCTGTTTGTTTGTGCCTGGGTTTACATAAACAGGTATAGCACCGCACACAACAAGTGCATTGATAGCACTTCTGTGAACGTTTCTCGGCATTATTATCTTATCTCCTGCCTTACAGCTTGTAAATATCATCGTCTGTACTGCAGCAGTAGTACCATTTACTATAAAGAAAGCGTGCTTTGCACCAAAAGCCTCAGCGGCAAGCATTTCAGCATCTTTTATCACAGAAACAGGGTGACAAAGGTTGTCAAGTGGCTTCATGGAGTTTACATCGCACTTCAGACAATCCACGCCCAAAAAGTCACGAAGCTCTTTATTCATTCTTCCGCCCTTGTGACCAGGTACGTCAAGACGCACCACTCTGTTCCTCATATGTTTTTTTAAAGCCTCATACACAGGTGCATTATTCTGTGTTAAGTTCAAATCTATCACTACCTTATCAGTATATGTTCATGCCGCTGTATATCTCTATCATCTCACGGCGCAGACTATCTGTTATGTCAAGCCTTTGCTTCGGCGTAAGCTCATATACGTCCTGCTTGAAAAGATAATTCTGCAAGTCGATATCCTTAATGAGAAGCTTGGTATGGAAAATATTTGACTGATAAACATTGACGTCTATTGCGTCATATTTAGTCAGCGTATTTTTATCTATATAATCCTGAATAGAAGTTATCTTATGGTCAATAAAAAACTTCTTTCCCAAAACATCTCGGGTAAATCCTCTTACACGGTAGTCAATAGTGATGATATCAGAGTCAAAGCTGCTGATAAGATAATTCAGTGCGTTCAGAGGAGAAATAGTTCCGCAGGTAGAAACATCTATATCCACTCGGAATGTGGATATAGAGTTGTCCGGGTGATACTCAGGAAATGTGTGAACAGTTACATGACTTTTGTCAAGGTGAGCGTGTATCATTTCAGGCACATCGCCGCCTATTTTTCCTTGATTGCACGAAGGGTCGATACTGTCCTCATCGAGGGCTTTCTCCGCAATAAGCACGTTCACAGACGCACCCTGCGGCTCATAATCCTGTTTTGATATATTAAGTATCCTTGCGCCTATCATCTCAGTAACGTCGCAAAGAATTTTCGTAAGTCTTTCTGAATTATACTGCTCGTCAATATAAGCAATATATTCCTTTTGTTCTCTTTCAGTTTTGGCATAACATACATCATATATGTTAAAGCTAAGGGTCTTGGTTAGATTATTAAAACCATACAAAGAAAGCTTCTGCTCCAACCCTAACATCACCCGTCCTTTCGGATAAAATAATCAGCCTATCAAGACTAAAATTATAGACTTGTTTTCATTATACCACATCTCGATCAAAAAGTACATAGTTTTACGCACTTTTTTCATATTTTTTTATTAAGCATGGCATAAGTGCGGCAATAAAATAAAAAAGGTTGAAATCAAGAAGAAAATAGTGTATAATAAGTTCTGATAATTGTTACAGGAGAAATATACAATGTTATTGAATGTTGAACATCTTTACAAATATTTCAATGGGCAGGCACTGCTCAAGGATATAAATTTCACAGTTGAAGACAGAGAAGCCGTTGGTCTTATCGGCGTGAACGGCTGCGGAAAGTCCACCCTGCTTAATATCATTACAGGCAGTGAGGGCTTTGACAAGACACCAGAGGGACAAGGCTCTGTGAATATCGCAGGCAAGGCTTCCATTGGCTTTTTAAGGCAGAACAGCGGACTTAATTCTGAACTTACCATAGGTGAGGAAATGAAGAACGCTTTCGCTCCCCTCCTTGAAACACTGGATAAAATGAAAGCCCTTGAAAAGAAAATGGCAGATGACGGAGATATTGACAGTATAAGCCACGAATATGCCGAGCTTTCTTCATACTTTGAGGCTCGGGACGGCTATAGGATAGATGTAAAAATAAAGCAGGTGCTTAACGGCATGGGCTTTGGCTCAACACCTACAGACAGAGTAATCTCTACCCTTTCAGGCGGTGAAAAAACACGTCTTGCACTGGCTAAGCTTCTTCTTGAAGAGCCTAATCTGCTTATACTTGACGAGCCTACCAACCACCTTGATTTTGAAACGCTCATGTGGTTAGAGGACTATCTCAAAGGCTACAAGGGTGCAATAATCATAGTTTCACACGACAGATATTTTCTAAACAAGGTCTGTACGAGAATATGTGAGATAGAACAAGGCAGGCTCACATCATATCGAGGGGACTATTCCTCCTATCTTGTGCAAAAGAAAATGAACTCAGAGCGTCAGCTCAAAGAATATGAGGCACAGCAAAAAGAGATAGCAAAGCTTGAGGACTATGTGGCGAAAAATCTCGTCAGGGCGTCAACCTCAAAAATGGCGAAGTCAAGACAGCATATGCTTGACCGTATCGAGCGTATCGACAAACCGCTTATGTACTCAAAGCCGCCGAAGATAAAGCTTGAATATGATATTGAGCCAACAAAGGATATAGTGCGAGTTGTTGACTGTCCGCTGGTCGTTGGCGAGGGTGCTGACAAAAAGGAGCTTATAAAGTCACTTACCATGAACATTCGCCGTGGAGAGCACGTTGCGATAATCGGTGCGAACGGTATCGGAAAAACTTCCATACTGAAACTTATCCAAGGCATTATTCCACACGAGGGTGGGAATATAAGCTGGGGCGGAAACGTGAAGATATCCTATTTTGAACAGGAACACGCTATACTTGATCCTCGTAAGACAGTGCTTGAAGAAATAATGGATCGCTATCCAAGATTATCAGAACAACAGGCAAGAAGCGTGCTAGGTGCAGTTCTGCTTACAGGCGAGAATGTGTTCAAGCCTATTTCTGTTCTCAGCGGTGGCGAAAGGGCGAAGCTTTGCTTTGCCATAATGGCTCTCAATCGTGGAAATGTACTTGTGCTTGACGAGCCTACAAACCACCTTGACCTAAACACAAAAGAAGTGCTGGAGGACGCTTTGGCAGAGTTTGGTGGAACGATAATCCTTGTATCTCATGACAGATATCTACTCAACAAGGTAGCAAGCAGGATAATAGAGATAAAGCATGACGAGGTGAACTCATACGAGGGCAACTTTGACGCATACAGCGAAGCGGTGAACGCTGCCCGTCAGCTCAAGATGCAGAGCGAAGCAGAGATAAAGCGTGCTGAAGAGGAAAAAGCGTACAAAGAAAACAAAGCAAGACAATATCGCAGTAAGGAACAGCGTGCCGCTGACGCTCAAAAACGCAACCGCATAAGAGAACTTGAAAAGGAGATCGAAGACACAGAAGTTCTGATATTTGAACTTGAAAATGCCATATCTGACCCTGAGATAGCTTCTGACTACAGCAAAATGAGCGAGAAATGCAAAGAGCTTGAAGAAGCCAAAACCGCCCTTGACCAGAAAATGGACGAATGGGCTGAGCTTTCAGATCAGCTTTCATAAACAAATTTTCACAGAAATCACCCCTTATGAGTATAATGATACAGCACAGACTTACATTATACATAAGGGGTGTTTGTTTTGGAGATAAAAAGGCTGTCAGAGTATGAAATAAAAGTTATTCTTAACGAAAAGGATATGCGGATAATGAATATATCCTTTGAAGATTTTGAGAAAAGCAACAAAAGAAGCAAAGATTTTTTATCTGAACTCATGTTTATACTCAAGGAGACAGGACTTTTAAAAATATCCGAAGGAAATATTGAAGTTGATGTTGCTTTGACAAGTGAAGAAACAATAAACATATATTTTATACTACCTAAAAACGACAATCATCACACCACTGAACTTGCCATAATCAGCTACGATCCAAACGAGCTAATATCAAAAGCTACTGAAATACACAAAAAATACTCCGAAAAGATTATAAAAAGCAGTCTGTATCAGCTTCCTAGTGGTTATGCTCTAATCTTCACCATAGGATACGCACGCTCAACAGTTGCGAAAAAAGCTTTACTGAAAACCTGTGCTACTGACAACGTGATTATAAACAAAATAAAGGAGTACAGCCCATTATTGAGCAGTACTCCTTTTGATAAACTAAACTATTTCTCTTAGAAGCTTAACAGCCTCTGGCATATCGTTTGCCTTAAAAGCGTATGTTCCCGTTACTAAAGTGTCTGCACCCGATTCTTTAAGCAAACCGGCAGTTTCGAGATTTACGCCACCGTCAACCTGAAGTCTAATATTCCTTTCCGTCTGGTCAATTAGATATCTCACTTCGCTTATTTTTTCAAGAGTGTCAGGAATAAACTTTTGACCACCAAAACCTGGGTTTACTGTCATAACGAGTACCATATCAACAGATTTAAGAAATGGCTGGATCGCACTTACAGGTGTTGCAGGCTTAATGGAGATTCCTGCCTTGATCCCTCTCGAATGTATTTTGTCAATAACAGCTTGCGGATCATCAGCCGCCTCATAATGAAAAGTTATAAGATCAGCTCCAAGATCTGCGTAGTTATCAATATATCTGATAGGATCACAAATCATGAGATGAACGTCTACTGGAACAGTTATGCTTTTGCCCACACTTTTCAAAAGCGGTTCGCCAAAACTTATATTTCTCACAAACATTCCGTCCATGACATCATAATGAATCCAGTCAACACCAGCGTCCTCAGCACGCTTTATCTCGAACGCAAGGTTTGAAAAGTCGCAGGCAAGCAGCGACGCAGAAACGATAATATCCAATTGAAAACCTCCGTTAATTCAATATTTTCCCACTTAATATTGTCCTATAATTTCAATTTCTATTATACAACACCACTGGGGCATTGTCAAGCTTGTTCGTCAAGAGTTAATGTATAAGCTGGAATAAATTCATCAAGAAAAACATTTGCTTCTGGAATATTCATTGCGACAATAGCTTCAAGTGTAGATTTTTCAGCTGATGCAAAATCAGTATTTCCCATTTGCCTTTCTTCAAGGCACTTTATAAGTGCAGAAAGCTTATCAGCCGCTTTAACAAGAGTCCATGCTTCTTCTTCCTGTGGAGTTTTACAGAAAAGCGGCTCAAAGTCCTCTTTCAGATCATCAGGAAGATAAGACACCAGAGTATTTTTGGCTTTCTGCTCGATCTCATCATATGCGCCCTTTATCTCATGGCTGTAATATTTTATAGGCGTAGGCAAGTCACCTGTGATTATCTCGGTTACATCATGATACATAGCAAGCAGCGCACATCTCTCAGGAGAAACATTACCGCCAAATCGCTTATTTCTGATAAGAGCAAGCACATGTGCGATAAAAGCAACTTCAAGGGAATGCTCGCTAATATTCTCATTGATCGTGTTTCTCATAAGTGCCCAACGATTTATATATTTCATACGGGATATCACTGCGAAAAATTTACTTTCTGACATATCAACACTCCTAAACTATACACAAAAATCGGGACGATGCTTTTCATCGTCCCGAAAAATTTCTGATCTTATCTTACAATTGTAAGAAGAACACCAGCAGCAACGGCTGAACCGATAACGCCGGCAACATTAGGACCCATAGCGTGCATCAACAGATAGTTTGTAGGAACTTCCTGCTGACCGACCTTCTGAGAGATACGAGCTGCCATTGGAACGGCAGATACACCTGCTGAACCGATAAGAGGATTGATCTTGTGACCAGAAAGAACATACATAAGCTTACCAAGAAGTACGCCGCAGGCTGTACCAAGCGAGAACGCCACAACGCCAAGTGCCATAACTTCTGCAAACTGAATGTTCATGATCTTATCAGCCTGAGTCGTTGCACCAACTGTTACACCAAGGAAGATTGTGATGATGTTCATAAGCTCATTCTGAGCAGTCTTAACAAGTCTGTCGCAGACGCCACTCTCTTTAAGAAGGTTACCAAACATGAGCATACCAACCAGTGGAGCTGCTGAAGGAACCATGAGTGAGATAACGATAGTTACGAGGATAGGGAAAATAAGCTTTTCTACCTTAGAAACAGGTCTTAGCTGACCCATTACTATTGAACGCTCTTTCTTTGTTGTAAGAGCCTTCATGATAGGCGGCTGGATAATAGGAACAAGAGCCATATATGTATAAGCTGCAAGTGCAATAGTACCAACGCCGATATTACTGTTTGAGGTAAGAAGTCTTGAAGATACATAGATAGATGTAGGGCCATCAGCACCGCCGATGATAGCGATAGAACCACACTCAGCTGCACTCATTCCAAAGAGAGCCGCACCGATGAATGTAAAGAAGATACCGCCCTGTGCAGCAGCACCCATAAGAAAGCTCTTAGGGCTTGCGATCAGCGGACCAAAGTCTGTCATAGCACCGATTCCAAGGAATATGAGTGGTGGATAGATCTGAAGCTTAACGCCCATGTAAAGAATATCCAATAGACCACCCTTTTGAAGTATCTGACCATAATCTATATAGTGGTCATTGCCTGCGACCGTTTTATAGTTCCAGAAGTCTGGATGATACATCTCAGCGTATGGCAGGTTTGTAAGCAGCATACCGAATGAGATAGGCAAAAGCAGAAGTGGCTCAAAGCCCTTTGCAATAGCCAGATACATAAATACGAATGAAATAAGTATCATTACGATATTTTTCCAGCCGCCGTCTACGAGGAAACCCGCAAAACCCGACTGTGACGCCAAAGACGCCATGGTATCAAGAAATGAATTAATTATTGACATCTATTATCACGTTCCTTTCACGTCAACTGCACTAAAATGGTCTTGTATTGTCTATTATGCCTGCTGTAGACCATGCAGGTCTTTGAGGCTTGGCAGTTTTAACGCTCTTAAGAACGAGCTTCTTGCCCTCTGCACTGCTCATAGCCGAAATTGCGGCCATGATAACAGCAACTGTTTCTTCTTCAATGCCGTCTTCTACAACAGGAGCAGCAGCCTTTATTGGCTCTGGCTTAGCAACAGCCTTTGCAGCTTCAGCAGCTTTTTTTGCCTCTTCAGCCTTTCTTGCAGCTCTGCTGTTGATAACGTCAAATATCTTGCCGTATATCGACACAAGCAGAATAAGCAGAACAAGTCCGATAAATACCACAACTATACCCGTGATAACGACAGAGGCAACAGTTCCAGCACCCAGATCTTTTTGATCAGGACTGATCGTACTCTTTGCCGCAACCATCTGAGCTGCAGTGTTAAGAAAATTGATCATAAAAATTCTCCTTACTGTAAGTATAATAAAACTTAATATTATTATACACCAAAGCCACACAAATAGCAAGACTTTTTCCCACATTTTTTTCACAAAATTATCTCCAAGTCAACACCTATTTTTGTTATGATTTCTGATAAAAGTGCATAAATACGCAAAAAAACTTATGTATTGGGCACACTTGCAAATATCATGTTAAGATGTTATAATATCATTACATAATAATGTTACGGAGATGATTTTTTTGTCTGAGAAATTTTTGAATTGGCTTGAGGAATTTACACCACATCTTATAGCGGCGGCTGTTATTTTTCTCTTAGGAATACTTCTTGACAAGCTTGTTTTGAAGGTCATGCACAAAGGTTTGAGCATGCGTCGAACAGATGTGACTATACATAAATTTCTCACATCTGTGGTACACACTGTATTGCTTATTATAATAATAGTAATGGCACTTTCTGCACTTCAAGTACCTATGTCCTCAATAGTCGCAACTATCGGTGCAGCAGGTCTTGCTATCGGTCTTGCTCTTCAAAACAGTCTTTCAAACGTCGCAGGCGGCTTTATCATACTTTTTTCAAAGCCTTTTAAATGCGGTGATTATGTAAAAATAGGCGACTCAGAGGGAACTGTTGACGCTATCTCTATACTTTACACCACCCTAAAGACCCTTGAGAATAAGATGATATTTATACCAAACGGAGTTGTTTCACAATCGACTATTACGAATATAACTGCTGACGACAAACGTCGCCTTGAACTGAAATTCTCTATCAGCTACAATGACGACCACAACAAGGCAATGGCTATTCTTAGAGAAATGCTTGATGATGAGCCAAGGGTAATAAACGAGCCTGACAAGCCGCTTGTGGCTGTCTGCGAACATGGTGCAAGCGCTATAATCCTTATCATGCGTGTATGGATACCGACCGATGCTTACTGGGAGATACGATACAAATTTCTCAAAGAAGCAAAAGAACGTTTTGACGCAAACGGCATTTCCATACCATTCGACCAACTTGACGTACACATATCAAAATAACAAAAGTCCGCAGACGAGCATCTGCGGACTTTTTACCTCATATCTTCCCTGTTCTTATATAAAAATCTGTTCACATCAATACTGTCTGCAATTGGCAGCTTGGTTTTGTCACAGTATGTTTTTTCAAGACTTTCAAGCTTCTCTGCTATTCTAAGCTGACCGTCAAGCGCACTTTTTATACACTCCGCAAAAGGACTTCCGCACAGATCACTGTAGGTCTGACAAAACTCCTTTGAATACGCCTTGACAAAAAATCTTGCTTCTTTTATTATATTTCCGTCAGTTACCATTGTTATCCTCCAGACTTGTGAGCAACCCTGAACGCTGATTTTTCAAAGCCGCTGTAAGCTTTTGCATATCTTCTTTTAGCTGCGGCTCTTTTATCTCACTCACATAATGCTCAAACCTGTCTATCATGCAGTTTTCAGACACGATAAGTCTTTTTATCGCCGCAAACTGTTCCTCAGTTATCATAAAGACCGCCTCCCGATATTATTATACCGAAGGCGGTCTGTTTTATTCTTTATGCTTTTCATCAAGAAGCGTTGTGGCTATTGCTGCACAAAACACCTTTTTAGCACCCATCTCTTTTAACAACCTGCTACAGACATTGAGAGTTGCACCTGTTGTGTAAACATCATCAAATAGCAGGACATTTTTACCTTTTATATCAGCGTGTTTCGCTAGAGAATAATAAATATCCTCCGCATGAGTTTTTCGTTGAGCGGCAGTCAAAGTATGCTGTTCTGCGGTATCCCTTGTCCGTCCAAGCAGACGATGATCTTCTCTTATCCCAAGCTCCATAGCCGTAAAGTGTGCAAGCTTTTGTGCCTGATCATATCCCCTTTTACGGCGTTTTGATCTGTGCATTGGCACTGATGTGATGATATCCGCCTGCTGTGAGATACCATTTTCTCTGAGCATATTACCCAGAAGCTTCGCAGAATATTCTGCAAAATTAAGCTGTCTGTCGTCTTTAAGCTGATGTATTGCTTTCACGCAGATATCCTCATATCTCATAAGAGTATAAATGCTATCAAAATGTAGTGAATCATGATCTAGGCACTTATCCTTGCCGCACTTTTCGCACAATATTTCTTTATGAAAAGGCAGCTTACATTCACAATTTTTGCACAAAAGCTCGTCCCATTTTATAAAACTTCCACATATAGGACAACGATTAGGATAAACAAAATCAAGCAGAAATTTATATATCAAGCGTCTGCTGACCACTGTCGTCACCCTCCACAAGCTCCATTAGCATATTTTTAAGCGCAGTATACCTCAAAGTGCGTTTATTATTATCTATCATAAAATCAACACGCTTTTTCGAGCCAACTATTATAAGCATTCTTTTGGCTCTTGTCACAGCCGTATAAAGCAGATTTCTGTAATAAAGCTTGTCAAATCCACCGAATACAGTGAGAATGACAACATCAAACTCAGAACCTTGGCTTTTATGCACTGTTATGGCATAGGCAAGCTCCAGATTATCTAGCATTTGCTTGTCATAGACAGCTATTCTGCCCTCAAAATCTATAGTCACAGTTTTAAGTATCTTGTTCACTGCAATTATTATGCCTATATCGCCGTTAAAAATGCCTGCGCCACTTTCGGTCTTGTCCTCGGTTATATACTTTTTCCAAAGAATTTCATAATCATTCTTGGTCTGCATGACCTTGTCACCTTTTCTGAAAGTATAAACAGGGGTCTTGACCTCTGATTTTCCTGCGGCAGGAGGATTAAGCTCCTGCTGTAGACGCTTGTTTAGCTCCACAGTACCCGCAGGACCTTTACGTGTAGGCGAAAGCACCTGAATGTCGTCTATAGGCGAGTAATCATAGGCTTTTGGCAGCCTTGTTTTGCAAAGCTCCACCACAAGATCCTGAAGTTCTCCGTATTCAAGCCGTTGCATAAAAAAGAAATCCTTGTCCTTGCTGGCTAGGTCGATATGCTCGCCGTTTACTATCTTATGGGCGTTCATAACAATCTCAGACTCCTGTGCCTGTCTGAAAATCTCTTTTAGTGTTACAACAGACATCACTCCGCTGTCAATAATATCCTTTAACACATTTCCTGCACCTACTGACGGAAGCTGATCGCTGTCCCCCACCAGAACGAGCTTGCAGGTAACGCTTATGGCTCTCAAAACGGCTTCAAAAAGGCAGGAATCCACCATTGACATCTCGTCGATTATCAAAGCGTCACAATCGAGAAGATTGTTTTCATCATGTATAAACGCAAGTGTATCACCGCTTGTATGCTTCACTTCAAGAAGCCTGTGGATAGTTTTTGCGTCAAATCCCGTAAGGTCAGATAGCCTTTTGGCGGCTCTGCCTGTTGGTGCGCATATCATAACGTTAAGCCCTTGCTGCTGATAAAGAGAAATTATAGCGTTGAGCGTTGTGGTCTTTCCTGTACCCGGCCCTCCCGTCAGCACAAGAAAACCCTTTGACAGTGCAAGATTTATGGCTTCACGCTGTATTTTTTCATATTGTATGCCATTATTCTCCTCTTCAAGATCAATTACTTCGGAAAAATCTATCTTATTGTCATAAGAGATCTGCCTCATTATGGCAAGTCGCCTTGCTATGTAGTCCTCAGCTTTGTAAAAATCTGCAAGCATAACAAAACATCTGCCTTGCTTATCGTAATAGTAGAGGTTTTCCTCCTCAGTTTCATCCTCGATTACTTTTTTTATAAGCTTTTCATCAACATCAAGATAACTCACCGCTGTTTTCACAAGACTGTCTAAAGGCAGGCAGGTATGACCTTGGTCAGCGTTTTGTCTTAGAATATATGTAATACCTGCCTTTATCCTGCACTCGCTGTCAGCAGGGATATCAGACTTTGCCGCAACTGCGTCCGCACGGGAAAATGACAGATCGACACCCTGAATACAAAGCACATAAGGGTTTGATTTTATGATCTGCTCGGCAGTGTTGCCCCAACGCTTCCACGCCTTTATGCCATAAGAAGTTTCTATCTCGAATTTGTTAAGATATGACATAAGAGACCTTGCGGCAAAAGTGGTTTTGAACTCCTGAGATATTTTTTCCGCTTTTTTCACTGTTATCCCGTCTATCTCCGTGAGCCTGTCGGGCGTATTTTCTATTATGTCAAGGGTATCGTCCCCGAACTTGTTCACAAGCTTTTTTGCAAGTACAGGTCCTACGCCTGATATAGCACCGCTTGCAAGATAACGCTGGATCGCTGCAGAGGTAGTAGGCAAAGAACGCTCAAAGATATGCACTTTGAACTGCTCACCGAACTTCTGATGTGAAGTGAACTCCCCTGTTACAACGAGATCTTCGCCCTCCTCAACGTCACCCATTTCGCCAACAACTGTGATAAGGTCATTGTCACAGTTAAGCATAAGCACACAGAAGCCTGTGTCCTCACTTTTAAATATTATGCTGTCAACCTCACCCTTGAGGGTCTTTAAATCTTCCATATTATTCTCCGAATGATCTATTTTTCATGGCATTTCAGCTCTCTGCGCTTGATAAAATCTGCAAGTTCAGTTATATCAACACAGTGAACGATGCTATAATCCTGTTCCAAACGTTTTGAAACATAATTTATCTCGCTTTTGTCAAGCTGAACGAGGATTATTTCTCTTCCATAATATTCAGGCTGAAAAAACTCCTCCCAATAACAGCTTTTTACCATATGTTCAAGCTCATGTGTATTCTTTTTGCATGGGATAAGCAAATATCCTCCACGCTTGCCAACATTTCGCACCTTATACCATTTCACCCAAAACCAAATAACGACCGCCAGCACAAGAGCCAGAAGAAGTATAAGATTCAACACAAGATCACCTCCACATATTATTAGTACATTTTATGCGGAAAGCAGATTTTGTGTCATATGATTCATTTTACACCTTTTTGACGAAAAAAGCAAGATTTTTATGCAAAACAAAAAAGCTGCCCCGAAGGACAGCTTGAATTATTTACTTTATCTCAACTGAAGCAGCCCAATCCTTGAACTTATCTTCATACTTTGACTTATTTTTCTGCTCGCAGAGAAAATCAAAAATGTAGTAGCCACCGTTGCCTTCTGTTATAGAACTCATGCCGTAATAATGTTTATCTCCTATGCTCTGGGTATAATAAATATATTTTGAATCCCTGCCTGTTATTTTTAAAGTAGTTGTGCCGTTTTCAAGAAAAAAATCAAAGATATCAGAAGCAGATTCACCCTTGCCATAGCCGTAAAGTGCCAAATCAGAATATGAGAGCTTAACAGCGTTTATGCCCACCTCGTTGTTGGAGAAGTTATCAAGGGCATACAAATTTTTACTGCTGGATTTCTCAATATCCGCAGGAGCGGTCATTGTATATCCCGTACCCTGCAATGTTTTCGTAGCTGTGTTTTTGTAAAAATATCTCACACCAAAAGCCACCAAGAACGCAAGGATAAACACAAGAACTGTCATCAAAGGCTTTGGTATACCCTTTTTAGCAGATGTAACAGGCGCTATCTTATAAGGCTCATATGCACTGCCGTATGGAGTTTGAGCATTGCCATTCTGCGGAGGCGGATAACTCTGCTGAGCGTAGCCGTTCTGTGGCTGACCATAAGACTGCTGACCCTGAGCATAATTCTGCTGAGGTACTGCATTCACAGGCTGTGCACCCGTAGTGTTGCGCTTGCCAAAGCCAACATTCTCACCAAGGTTTGATGTGTCGATAGAATCCATATAACCGCTTGTTTCAGACTTCACAGCCGATCCACAATTAGGACAAAAAGCGTCAGTATCACTGATCTTTGCCGAACAAATAGGACATTTCATATTCTTTTCTCCCTCATATAATTTATATTCTTATTCTAACATATGCTGTTTATTATGTCAATAATTTAACAAATCGGTTTTATAAATTTTGTATTAATTGATATGGATAGTGCTTGCCCACTTTTCAAATTTCGGGTCATAGAAATCCTTTTCATCAGCCTTACAGCCAAAAACAAACCAATAATATTTATAACCTGACTTTTTGCATAAAGCATAGTTATAAACTTCGTCGCCCGTTTTTGCACGATAGGTCATTTTAAGCTTGTTACCACTAGCATACACTTCTTTATAGCTGCTTCCAAACTGACTTTTCAAATTGCCCTTCATGTAGGTGACAAACAGTTTCTCAGTAAGAATATCCGTTGTTTCGCCGGCAAGTGAAGAGTAATCAAGGATCATATACTGAAAATCGCTATCAGCATCGGCGTACTTTCCGTTGGCTTTTACAGTTCCATCACTGCTCTGTGCCGCATAATCTATTGTGGTTTCCTTTTCAAGTGACCTTGGCAGTTCAACGCTAAAGTTCTCCTCTCTAATGGTATGGGTTGAAACATTGCGATAGTACCAATATCCAAAACCGATAGCTGCGCCCACAAACAATGCCAGCAAAAGGATAAGCACCTTTTTGCCTATAGACATATTCTTTCCCACTGCCCTCACATTGCTGTTAAGACCATTGTCAAAGCTATTGTTGAAGCTATTATTGAAACTATTGCCATACCTCGGCTGTGCCGAATTTACCCCTGTCATTTCAATAACTCTTGTGCCACAATTCTGACAGCAAATGCTGTTAGGCAGAATATCGCACCCACATACTGTACATCTCATAAAGATACCCCCTATAAAAATTTATTACTTTTATATTAACATACTTCTTCTTTTTTGTCAACAAAAAAAAGCGGACAGCACATAGCCGCCCGCTCTTAAAAACTTATTACTTAGCGTTCTTCTTAGCTTCGATATCAGCAAGAGCGTCTTTTCTTGAAAGATTGATCCTGCCCTGATCGTCGATCTCCATTACCTTAACAACGATCTCGTCGCCAACAGAAACAACGTCCTCCACCTTTTCTACTCTTGACTTATCAAGCTTAGAAATGTGAACAAGTCCGTCCTTACCAGGAGCTATCTCAACGAAAGCACCAAAGTTCATGATCTTTACTACCTTACCTCTGTAGATAGCACCTATCTCAGGGTCATTAGCGATAGTATTGATGATATTGATTGCCTGTTCAGCCTTTTCCTTATCGATACCTGAAACGAATACGCTGCCGTCCTCAGATATGTCTATCTTAACGTCGCACTCAGCAGAGATCTTCTGAATTACCTTTCCGCCTGAACCGATAACTTCTCTGATCTTGTCAACCGGTACCTTTGTTGCCAGCATCTTAGGTGCCCACTTGCTTACCTCAGCACGAGGAGCAGGGATAGCCTTGAGCATTATCTCATCAAGAATATACATTCTTGCTTTTCTTGTCTTTTCAAAAGCACTTGCGATTATCTCAGGTGTCAGACCGTCTACCTTGATATCCACCTGAATAGCTGTGATACCATTCTTTGTACCGCCTACCTTAAAGTCCATATCGCCATAGAAGTCCTCAAGACCCTGAATGTCTACCATAGTCATCCAGCTGCCGTCCTCCTTAGTGATAAGACCGCATGAAATACCTGCAACAGGCTCTTTGATAGGAACGCCTGCGTCCATAAGTGCAAGTGTAGAACCACAGATAGAACCCTGTGATGTAGAACCGTTTGAAGAAAGCACCTCAGATACGCATCTGATAGCATATGGGAACTCTTCAACAGAAGGAATAACCGGAACGAGTGCTCTCTCTGCAAGTGCACCGTGACCTATCTCTCTTCTTCCAGGACCTCTTGAAGGTCTTGTTTCACCAACAGAATATGAAGGGAAATTGTACTGGTGCATATATCTCTTGGAAGTTTCCTCGTCGATACCGTCAAGCTTCTGAGCGTCTGAAACAGGGCCAAGTGTTGCGATAGTCATTACCTGTGTCTGACCTCTTGTGAAGATACCTGAACCGTGTACTCTTGGAAGAACGCCAACTTCAGCAGCAAGTGGTCTTATCTCGTCTATACCTCTGCCGTCAACACGCTTGCCCTCATATAGCCAGTTTCTAACTATCTTCTTCTGGAGCTTATACATAACTTCGTCAAGAACAGCAGTGTTATCCTCGCACTGCTCGTCGAACTTCTCATGAACAGCGTCAATTATTGGCTGGAGTCTTGCGTCTCTTACATTCTTATCATCTGTATCAAGAGCAACCTTTACCTGCTCGCCTACCATTGCTTCAACAGCGTCGAACAGATCGTGGTCAACTTCCATTGACTCAAACTCGAACTTAGGCTTACCGATCTGAGCCTTGATATCGTTGATGAAAGCTACCATTTTCTTTATCTCTTCATGACCTGTCATGATAGCCTTGAGCATAAGGTCATCAGGAATCTGGTCAGCACCTGCTTCGATCATAACGATCTTTTCAGCTGAACCTGCAACAGTAAGGTTAAGTCTGTTCTTAGCTCTCTGCTCAAGAGTTGGGTTGAGCACCAGCTCGCCGTCAACGTAACCTACGTTGATAGAAGCAACAGGTCCGTTCCAAGGGATATCAGAGATAGAAAGTGCAATAGATGTAGCTATCATACCTGTGATCTCAGGTGAGTTGTCAGGGTCAACAGAAAGAACTGTCATAACAACTGAAACGTCATTTCTCATATCCTTTGGGAAAAGAGGTCTGATAGGTCTGTCTACACATCTTGAAGCAAGGATAGCCTTGTCAGAAGCCTTGCCTTCTCTCTTTGTGAAAGAACCTGGTATTCTGCCTACTGCATACATTTTCTCCTCAAAGTCAACTGAAAGAGGGAAAAAGTCAACACCCTCTCTTGGCTTTGCGGAAGCTGTAACGTTAGCCATTACAACCGTTTCACCGTATCTTACCCAGCAAGAGCCGTTAGCAAGTCCGCAGGTCTTACCTGTTTCAACTACTACAGGTCTGCCTGCATATGTCGTTTCAAAAGTTTTGAAATTCTCAAACATTGTCTTTCCTCCATTTTAGAAATTTAGTTTTTTCTGTATGGTGAAAGCATTAGCAATAAACAGGACATACGAGCTTCATACATTCTGTTTAATGCTAAGTTACCTTTCACCAACAGTTCAAATAAACACCAAAAGGCAGTGGCAATAAATGCCTCTGCCTTGATGTCAGTTACATGATTACTTACGGATACCCAGCTTTTCGATAGTAGCTCTATATCTTTCGATATCCTTCTTCTTGAGGTAGTTGAGGAGATTTCTTCTCTTACCGATCATCTTGAATAGACCGCTTCTTGAGTGGTTGTCCTTCTTGTGTGTCTTAAGATGTTCTGTAAGGTCGCTGATTCTCTTTGTAAGGATAGCGATCTGTACCTCAGGTGAACCTGTGTCTGTTTCGTGAGTTCTGTTAGCTTCGATAACAGCTGTCTTTTCGTCTTTTCTTAGCATTTTTTTGTACCTCTTTCGTTAAAATATTTCCGATGTAAAAGAATATGGCAGGTAACTTTCCCACTTACGGGCGTGACCCATATTCTGTTGCATGGATATGTTGCAGTAAGCAACTCATATATTATACATTATTTCAGACAAATTGTAAATAGTCTTAACAGAAATTTTACAACTATTCTATGCCGTGATGAGCCTTGCCTGCTGTGAGTGTGTTTCTCATAAGCATTGCAATGGTCATAGGGCCAACTCCGCCCGGAACAGGTGTGATAAATGAAGCCTTATCCTTGCAGTCTTCAAAATCAACGTCACCGCAAAGCTTGCCGTTTTCATCACGATCCATACCAACGTCGATAACTACTGCGCCCTCCTTGATATAATCAGCGGTTATCATCTTTGGTCTGCCAACAGCCGCAACCAGGATATCTGCTCTTGAGCAGACCTCTTTGAGGTTCTTTGTCTTTGAATGGCAGATAGTAACAGTGCCATTATTGTGCAGCAACAACATAGTCTGTGGCTTACCAACGATATTGCTTCTGCCAACCACTACGCACTCCTTGCCTGCAATGTCAGTGCCTGTTGACTTGATAAGCTCCATAACGCCGGCAGGTGTGCATGGAAGAAAACTGTAATCGCCTATCATTATTTTACCCACATTTACAGGGTGGAAAGCGTCAACGTCCTTGTCAGGTCTGATGTTATTTATTATCACCTTATCGTCAAGGTGCTTTGGCAGTGGGAGTTGAACGAGTATTCCGTCCACTCTGTCGTCATCATTGAGCTTTTTGACAAGGTCGAGAAGCTCTTCTTCTGTTGTTTCCGCAGGTAGAGCATACTTGAATGAATTAAAGCCCACAGTTTCGCAAGCCTTTTCCTTGTTTCTTACATAGACCTGTGAAGCAGGGTCATCACCTACGATGACCACTGCAAGACCTATCTCTATGCCCTGCTCTTTAAGCTTCTCAGTTTCAAGTCTTATTTCTTCCTTGACCTTGGCTGATACTGCCTTGCCGTCAATTATCTGTCCCATTTATTCTTCCTCCGTATCCTTTTCATCTGTATCTTTTACTTCGCTGTCCTCGTCGTTATCGTCACCAAGGATAGACTTATACTCTGTCTCGGCTTTGGTGTGTGACTCCTTGTCCTTTTCCTCGGCTTCTTTAAGCTTGTCTTTTTGAGCCTGCTTGCCGAACTTTTCGTCATATTCTTTTTGAAGCTCGATAAAGCTTTCGCCCTTATCCTTAGCCTCTTTTATCTTGTGTTTAAGCTCTTTCTTTTCCTGCTGCATATCATTATAGCTGTTATACTGCTCAAGCTGTGCCTTTGAAAGCTCAGTGTCAACGAACAGTTTATAGTCGCTGTTTCTCTTTGTGATACCTCTGAACACGATTATAAGTACAAGTGAAGCAAGAACACAAGTGCCTGCAACAAGCTGTGATACTCTTATGTTTCCAAGATAGAGCGAATCTGTTCTCAGACCCTCGATGAAAAACCTTCCCAGACCGTACAAGCCTGTGTACATAAGGAATACTTCGCCGTCAAACTTGCGGTGTTTAAGATAGAAATGCAGAATTATAAATCCAATAAGACACCAAATAGATTCATAAAGGAAGCATGGGTGGATAGGGTCAAGAGCCGACACTTTGCCGCCAAGCTCGTCATAATGATTTGAGATATATTCCATTGTGGTGTTGCTTATCATGCCCCAAGGAAGCTTTGTATTCGCACCGAAGGCCTCCTGATTGAAGAAGTTGCCCCAGCGTCCGATACACTGACCGATAAGAAAGCACGGTGCGACCACGTCAAGAAGTGCAGTAAGCTTCAGCTTTCTTATTTTTGCGATTATTCCACCTACAAGTATCGCACCGATAAGTCCGCCGTAGATAGCAAGACCTCCGTCACGAATATCGAAAAACTCTGAGAATTTCATGCCCTCTGTATTAAAGATGATATAATAAAATCTTGCGCCAAAGATAGCTCCAATAAGTCCGCCGATAACGGCATCTGTCGCTCTGTCAGGGTCGATGCCTACGGTCTTCATTCTTCTGAAGCCGTATATCATCGCAAGAAGAATACCGATGGTTATTAAAAAACCATACCAATATATCTTGAAATTCGTGCCTGGCACTGTAAAAAGCACTCTGTCGATATCAATACCCTCTTTGAAGATATTGTCACCCTTTCCGAAATTGGGGAAATAAACTCTGTTTGGAAACTCTCTGAGTTTTTCCCTTATTGCGTCATTTGCCGAAGAGTCGGCAAGAAACTGCAATGCTGTCATAAATTTATCATTCCTTTCACTAAGCCTATGGCTCAAAGTACCTACTTATTATCCACCACGGAGATAGACGACTTTTCAGGGTCGAACATTTCTCTTACGGCGTTTTCGCAATCCTCCACAGTCATTTCTGCAAGAACCTGTGCTTCATAGAAAGCGTCAGAGTTTTCAAAATAGCTTTCTGCAAGATAATCTGCTGCTCTTTCAGGATTATTCATTCCTCTTACTATTTCGCCGTACATAGAACGCTTTATCATATCAAACTGCGACTTGTCAAAGCCCTCTGTCTTTACACGCTCTATCTCAGCTAGATAACGGCGATAAAGCTCTTCGGGGTCATGGGATTCGCCTGAAATTATTGGCGAGAACACGCCACCGCTTGTGAAAACTTCCACGCCGAACTGCGAATTTATCAGTCCGTCATCAAAAAGCTGTTTATAAAGTGGCGAAGACGAGCCTATAAGCAGATGAAGCGCAACTGAAGCTGTTCCAGCCTTTTTGAAAAGTTCTCTGCCCTCATAAGGCTTGCACTTGAAGCCGATATTAAAAAGCGGCAGACCCACAGGGAAGCTCTGAAATATCTTTTTCTGCGCTACATTCTCAGGCTCATCAGGAAGCTTTGTTTCAAGCTCCATATTCTCGCATGGCTTCAACATTTTATCGCATATTTCCATGACCTTATCCTCGTCAACATTTCCTGCAATGGCAAGGACCATGTTGTGAAGATTATAGAAAGTGTAGTAACACTTATAAAGAAGATCAGGGGTTATCTCAGCAATAGTATCAACAGTTCCTGCAATATCTATCTTTATAGGGTGATTTACATACATTGCTCTCAGCAGATTATAAAAGCACTGTCTTTCAGGAGAATCTGCACACATTTTTATTTCCTGACCGATTATTCCCTGCTCCTTAGCTACAGACTGCTCCGTAAAATATGGCTTCTGAACGAAGTCAAGAAGTATTTCAAGAGAATCCTCCCAGTTTTCCGAGCAACTGAACGTATATGCCGTTTCATCAAAAGACGTGAAAGCATTTGCGTTGGCACCTGTTTTTGCATATAAGTCAAAAACATCTGTGTCCTCGTTTTCAAAAAGCTTATGCTCAAGAAAATGGGCTATGCCCTCAGGCACAGTGATGAAATCTTTGCTGTCCTTGGTCTTGAAACAGTTGTAAATTGAGCCGTACTTTGTGGCAAATATGGCTTCTGTAGTTGTGAAGCCCTCCATTTTCCACACAAGCACGTCAAGTCCTGACGGGTGATGAAAAACGCTGTAGCTCTCGCCCAGTCGCTCGCTCTTTACGATCTCCTTATTCATCACAGTCCTCCTTTTCCTCTCCCCTGATAACGAAAACAGTATCAGGCTTAAAAGTCTTTGCACAGCTTATTATGTCCTCACGGGTAAGCTTTGCTATCCGCTCGTTTATCTCCTCAGGGGTGAAAGCTGTGTTTCGTGTGTTCTGTGCTGCATACCAACCCATGATATCATATATGCTGTCATAGTTCGACTTGAAGCCGCCGCAAAGAGATTTCTTTGTGTTTTCAAGCTCCTCATCTGTAAAGTCACCATTACATATGGCTTCGAGCTGTTCTTCGATAGCTTTTTTTGCCTTTTCTATGTTACAGCTTTCAACGCCACTATCGATAAAAAGCGTGCCCTTTCTGTCGACATATGCAGAGGAACAATAATAGCAAAGGCTGAGCTTTTCTCTCACATTCGCAAAAAGCTTTGAAAAAGGCGTTGCTCCGAGAAGCATACAGAAAAGCTTTGCGGTGTAGATATCCTCATAATCAGACTTGAATGCCATGACCATTTTGCTTTGGCTTACCTGCATTTTAAGCTCTCTATAAACAGGCTCTGCCTTTGCAGGTGAATTGTGTCTGTAGTCTATCTTCTCCACAGGCGAAACTCTTTCGAGGGCAGCCATTTCATCTCTTATAAGATTTTCAGCCGCAACAGTGTTTCCACCGCCTGATATGGTTATCTCTATCTTTGCACTTTCAAGAAGCTTTTTATGCTGTCTTAACAAATCCTCCTGAGTTATTTTCTCCGCAAGCTCCACAGTTCCGATTGCAGACACAGCCGCAGGCTCGCCTTCAAAGATAAGCTTTTTAGCCTGCAAAAGTGCATAGCCACGCTTGTCATTGACAGTGGCAACAATAGCGTCGATAAGCTCCTGCTTTCTCAAAGTAAAATACTTCTCACAGAACTTTCCGTCAACAAGGTGCGGTCTGAGCAGACAGTTCAAAAGCTGTCTTACCACCTGAACGGATATTACCTCGCCGTCTATAGTATAATCGTCGCCGATAAAGCTCGCAGACAGACCGACAGACTGATAATCGCCTATGGTACCACAGTTGGTGCCGATACTTGAGCCGTAAAGCCCTGTGAGTGTAGATGTAAGCTTTGTTCGTGAAGGTATCTCCGCATTTGATGTCACAAGCACTGTTTGAAGCATTGCATTTACGCAGGCTGTTTTTTCGTCCAGCGGTGATATAAATGCTATCTTCACGCAGTTTGACTTGAATTTCTTGTCATATATTCTTGTAAGAGATATCCCTCTGCCGAGTTCTTCCCTACTATAAGATACAGCCATTTGATTACTCCTTCAAGCGTTTTCACGCTAAAATTTTTTCGTGATAACACGATAATAATATAGTATATCACATTCCTGTGCAGATTTCCATACTTTTCACAAGAATTTCATAAATACACTTATTCTATTACCGTATAAATGAAATTTTCCCAGTGAAGCATTGTTCCCTCGTCTGTTTCGTCAGGCAAAAGCGCTCTTGCCATAAGAAGATCTTCACCTGTGTCCACATTGAGAAGATGTGCATAATCGCCGTCAATTTTTGTTACCTTATATGTTCTTGGCTCCATTTTTATTCTCCTTTTCTGTCCATAAATACCACATTTTCAGCGCCCAGTCTGTTTTCTAGTTCGACAAGCAGTTCAGGACACATTTTCACAGCATGAACAGACTTTATGCCTGTCATTTTGCGTATATCGCTGAAAAATACCGCAAACTTTGAACCAGTCTGTGCTCTATATTTCTCGGCTATAGTTCTAACAGCCTTTATGCCCTCTGCATCTCTTGAAACAAGCCTTACGCAAATATCCCTTTGAAGCTGTAATGAGCAAAATCTATCGACAGGCTCGAGCATATCCGCAAGTATCTTAGGTTCTTCTTCCTCTTTGCATGATATCTTGCCTTTGACGTGTAGAAGCGCTCTGTCTTTTATAAGGCCTCCCATAGTTTGAAAAACTGACGGAAAAACCACTATCTCTAATGTTCCGAACTTGTCTTCAAGCTCCACAAAACACATCATATCGCCTTTTTTGGTCTTTAGCATTTTTCTGCCCCTGACCATTCCTGCATAGTCTACTTCCGCCCCATCAGCGAAACGTTTATCAGCCATTCCGCCCTCGTCTGTACAGGCTTTTATGAGCTGTGCAGAGGTGACGCACCTTGTGGCTGAAATCACACACTCAAAGCGGTCTATAGGGTGGGCTGATATATACATACCAAGAGCTTCATGCTCAAATTCAAGAAGCTGCTGTTCGTCAAACTCGCCGCAGCGTTCTATCTTCTTTTCCATTGGCAAAGCAGCACCCATGCCAAACAAGTCAAGTTGACCCTCAATCACACTTCCGTCTGACCGAGTTACGCTTTTCATTATGTCCTCGCAGGCATTGAGATGTTCACGTCTGGTGTATCCAAAACCGTCAAAAGCCCCACTCTTTATAAGTGCTTCCACTGTTCTCAGGTGGATATCTCTGCCCGAAACTCGTGTACAAAAGTCTTGAAGCGAACGAAACGCTCCACCTAATTTACGCTCAGAAACTATCCTGTCGATAGCCCCCTCGCCAAGCGACTTAACCGCAAGAAGCGCAAAACGTATTCCCTCAGGCTCTGCCACAAAGCCACTTTCGCTCTTATTTATATCCAGCGGCAAAATTTTAACGCCGCTTTTGCCAACATCTGCGATATATCCGTAAAGCTTATCGGTGCTGTCAAGAAGCGTGATAGTCATAAGTGCTGCCATGTATTCTTTATAGAAATGACATTTTAAATACGCTGTCTGATATGCGATAGTTGCATAAGCCGCCGCATGGGATTTGTTAAAGGCATAGCTTGCAAAAGAGGTCATTTCGTCAAATATCTCATTGGCTACATTAGCTGGCACACCGTTTGCCACTGCACCACAGCACTGCCCTTTCTCACCGTAGATAAATGCTTTTCGCTCGTTTTCCAAAACAGCCGCTTTCTTTTTAGCCATTGCACGCCTTACGATATCGGCTCTGCCGTATGAATATCCTGCGAGCGTGCGGAATATCTGCATTACCTGCTCCTGATAAACTATACAGCCGTATGTCACTTCAAGTATGCCTTTGAGCAATGGGTGCTTATACACTATCCTGTCAGGTTCATGGCGGTTTCGGATATATGTTGGAATCGAGTCCATAGGTCCTGGGCGGTAAAGAGAGATAACAGCAATGAGATCCTCTAATCTTTCAGGGCGAAGCTTCATGACAGTCGCCGTCATTCCTGCACTTTCAAACTGGAAAACGCCCTCCGTTTTGCCCTGTGACAGCATTTCATATACCTTCTTGTCATCAAGAGGTATCTTCTCCAAGTCAAAATCAGGGTGAGTTTCTATCACCTGCTTTCGGCAGTGGTCTATAATGGTAAGGTTGCGGAGTCCGAGAAAATCAATTTTAAGAAGTCCCAATCGTTCAAGCACTGTCATTGTATACTGTGTGGAAACTTGTCCGTCACGAGAATAGAGAGGAACGTAAAAGTCAACCGGCTCTTTTGTGATAACAACGCCTGCTGCGTGGGTAGATACATTTCGTGGCATACCCTCGACGCTCATGGCAATATCAAGAAGTTGTCGTATCTTCATATCTGTCTTATAAAGGGAACTAAGCTCAGGTATATTCTCTATGGAATATTTAAGTGGCTGACCTCTCGGTATTTTCTTTGCAAGCATATCTCCTGTCTGATAAGGCAGACCCATTGCTCTTGCCACATCTCTCACTGCCTGCTTTGCCGCAAGCGTGCCAAAGGTCGCAATCTGCGCCACATGGTCAGAGCCGTATTTTTCCACAACGTAATCAATAACACGCTGTCTGCCCTCCATGCAGAAATCTATATCGAAGTCAGGCATAGAAACTCTTTCAGGATTGAGAAAGCGTTCAAAAAGCAGGTCATATTTCAGCGGGTCTATACCCGTTATGCCTATGCAATAAGCGCAAAGGCTTCCTGCACCTGAACCACGTCCGCAGCCAACAGGTATACCGTGGGTCTTTGCATAGTGAACAAAATCCCATACTATAAGATAATAGTCAGTATATCCCATTCTCGTTATAACGTCAAGCTCATAGTCAACACGTTTCAAAGCCTCTTTTGTAGGATTTTCATAACGTTTATAAAGCCCTTTCATGCACATATCACGAAGAAACTTTTCGTTATCTGAAACACCGTCTATATGGAAATACGGAAGCTTTGTTTTGCCAAACTCAAAGCTTACATTACATCTGTCAGCTATCTTTACTGTATTCTCCAGCGACTCAGGCTGAGAGGGAAAAAGCTCCGCCATTTCTTCTGCTGACTTTACATAAAACTCGTTTGTCGGAAATTCAAGCCTGCTTGGGTCGTCTAGCGTCGTGCCTGTTGAGATACACATTAGCACACGTTGCGCATTAGCGTCTGAACGTCTGAGATAGTGTGCGTCATTGGTGCAAACCATCGGTATTCCTGTTTCTCGTGAAAGCTTTATAAGCATAGGCAATATTCTCTGCTGGTCTGCAAACTTATGATTTTGAAGCTCTATAAAGTAATTATCCCTGCCAAATATATCACGATATTTAAGAGCGGTCTGCTTCGCACCCTCATAATCGCCATTGGTAAGCTTTCTTGGTATTTCACCCGCAAGACAAGCCGACAGACAGATAAGCCCATTATGATATTTTTCAAGCAATTCAACATCTACTCTCGGTTTGCTGTAAAAGCCCTCTGTATATGCCGACGACACAAGCTTTATAAGATTTTGATAACCCTCGTTGTTTTCGCACAGAAGCACAAGGTGGTAAGGCGAACTGTCTATTTTCGCTAGCTTGTCAAATCGTGTTCTTGGTGCAACATACACCTCACAGCCTATTATAGGCTTTATGCCCTGAGCAAGACATTCGTTGTAAAATTCCACTGCCGCAAACATATTTCCATGGTCTGTGACCGCAACGGCTTTCTGTCCAAGCTCCTTTACACGCAAAACAAGCTCCTTGATACGGCAGGCGCCGTCAAGGAGCGAATATTCACTATGAAGATGTAGATGTACAAACTCAGGCATTTTTATTCCTCTTTCAGTGCAAGACCTTTTTCAACTCTTATCCTGTCAGCTATCTCTGCTATCTTCTGCAATCTGTGGTTTGCCCCCGAACGTGAGATAGGAGGATCTATGGCTGCACCAAGATCTTTAAGATTGAAGTCAGGATTATTATATCTAAGCTCAGCTATCTCCTGCAAATTATCAGGGAGAGAATAAAGCCCCACTGTCTCGTCTATAAGCTCGATATCGCTTATCTGCTTTTCCGCTGCTTTCAGCGACTTCTCTATATTGGCGTTATCGCAGTTCACCGCTCGGTTTATCTTGTTGCGCATATCTTTCATCATTTTTACGTTCATAAGTTCAAGCGAACACATAGGCGCACCCATAAGAGTAAGCATATCTATGATATTCTCAGACTCTTTTATGTAAACTATCTGTGCGTTCTTACGTTCAACGTGCTTTGGAGTGATATCGTAATTATCTATAAGCAGCATACCAAAATCATTGCAAAGCTCCAGCGTTGGCATAACGAACTCCATATGATATTTTTTCTCAGGATTGTTCACCGAACCGCAGGCAAGAAATATACCTGCCACGAGCTGTGGATAAAACTTCTCTTTAGGCAGGTCAGCTTCTTCCAAACGCCTGCTCTTATCCATTCTGAAATAGTCAAGAAGTGTGAGCCTGTCCTCACGCTCAGGAATATCCAAAGCATAAAGCACAACGCCGTTTCGCTTTTTCTGCTCTGTGACTAACACTGCGTTTTCATTACCGGTTATCCTGCCGGTGTTCAACACGAAAAAGTCTGCTACCGCTTTGTTTTCAGTGAGAAAAGATATCTCATCATCTGACAGGCAGTTACAGTACGTGAGCATACCCATCATGCACACGTCAGCCTTTGGCTTTGAATTTATCTTGCTGATTATTTCTTCTTTTGCTCTGTATGAAAAGGATACGTCCTCCAACTTTCAAACCGCCTTACTGATTATTTATATCTCTGTGTGTTATTCTTATCCTGTGACCTTGCTTTCTCAGATGCTCCGCAACTGCTTCTGCAAAGGTAACGCTCCTATGCTTTCCGCCCGTACAGCCGAACGCTATAACAAGCTGTGACTTGCCCTCTTTTTCGTAAAGAGGTATGAGATAGTCGATAAGATCTGTTAGCTTGCCTAGAAGCACTTTGGCTTCGTCAAAGCTCAAAACATAATCATAAACGTCCTTGTCAAGACCTGTTTTGTTCTTAAGCTCAGGTACATAAAACGGGTTAGGCAGACACCTTACGTCAAAAACAAGGTCGCCCTCGCTCATTGCACCGAACTTGAACCCGAACGACTGAACGTCAATATGCATAAACTCGTCGTTTCCAAGGAATATGGAATAAAGCCTTTCCTTAAATTGAGCTGTTGAGCTTCTGGACGTGTCTATATAAAAATCAGCCTGTGCTTTTATAGGTCTTAATATCTCACGCTCAGTTTCAATAGCTTTTCTTATGTTTCCATATGACACCTCGTCAAGAGGGTGCTTTCTTCTTGTTTCCTTGTATCTTCTCACGATAACGTCATCTGAACTGTCAAGGAAAAGTATTTTAAGACTCACGCCCTCGCCCTGAAGCTGCTTTACTGTGTCTTGAAGCTTCAGAAAAAGGTCGCCGCCTCTTATATCAACAACAAACGCTACCTTGTCTATTTTTCCGTCAGACTGACTGCATATGTTTGCAAACTTTGGGATAAGCTCAGGCGGCATATTATCAACGCAGTAATATCCCATATCTTCAAGCACATTCACGGCACTTGATTTTCCCGATCCTGACATACCAGTAATTATCACAAACTGCATAACGTTCATTCCTTTCTTACAAAGCTGAAAAAAAATCATCACTTATTGATCCCTATTTAAATTATTCCTTGTAAGGTATTATCTTTACCTCACATTCAAGAAGATAGCCTGTCTGCTCTTTGACAATGTGCTGAACGTGTCTTATCACCGACATAATATCCTCAGTTGTTGCACCACCCTTGTTCACCACAAAACCGCAGTGCTTTTCAGACACCTGTGCTCCTCCCACTGTGTATCCCCTCAGACCACAGTCCTCAATGAGCTTTCCTGCAAACTGTCCCTCAGGTCTTTTAAAGGTCGAGCCTGCACTTGGATATTCAAGTGGCTGTTTTGAACGGCGTCTGCCCATAAGCTCCACCATTTTGTCCTGAATATCGTCATACGCTCCTGCCTCAAGTCTGAACACTCCTGAGGTTATGACTTCGCCGTTTTTCTGATAACAACTGCTTCGATAGCTGAGAGCCATTTTATTTGCCTCTGTAGTATGTACAGTACCGTCTGCCCTCACGGAGTTCGCAGAGGTTATAACGTTTTTGATCTCACCGTCATAAGCACCTGCGTTCATATATATAGCACCGCCCACAGTTCCCGGTATGCCATATGCAAACTCAAGTCCTGTGAGGTTATGCTCAAGAGCGAATCTGCACAGCTTTATAAGGCTGCACCCAGCCTCGGCGTATATGGTGTTTTCGTTCATCATTTTTATCTCGTCCACTGACTGACCCATGAGGAACACCACGCCCTCAAAGCCTCTGTCATCAAAGAGAAGATTTGAGCCATTTCCAACAACAATATATCTTACGTTCCATTCGTGTGCGGCTCTAACAAGTTTTGCAAGGCTTTCCTCTGAGCTTATATCCACCATTGCAGTGCACGCTCCGCCTGTGCGGAATGTGGTATGCTTTGAAAGCGGCTCGTTGTAGACAACATTACATTCAAGCTCTGAGGCAAGATCAAGCAGCTTTTGTGTATTCATATATATCTGTAAAACGCCCTTGTGAGGGCTTCTCCTTTCATCGTTTTAAATATCGAGGTTTGGTCTTTTCGTAAGAACATATTCCCTTATCTTTTCCCAATCACTGTTCATGATAAGCTTCTCAGGAAAATCAAGTTCCTCCGCTATCTTTGCCACTTTCGGTGTTTGACCGATAAGCTGACAGAAATGGCAGTCTGAATCAAAGACCACAGGCACTTCATACTTTTTGCAAAGCTTCAAAAGCTCCACTACGTTTCTTCTGGGCGACCTTTTGCACGCAAATGAGCTTTCGTTTATCTCCACAAGCTTGCCGTACTCCTTGAACGCCTTTACGCCCTTTTCATAATCGAACATAAAAGGTGCGGTGGTGCAGTGACCTATGACATCCACCTGAGGGTTCTGTGCGACTTTCAGCCAGCTTTTAGTGTGGTTCTCAGGTGTCGAGGGAGTATAGCAGGCACTGTGCATAGACGCCACCACCCATTCAAGTCCTGAAAGCAGCTTTTCGTCAGTATCAAGCTCGCCGTCATCGCTCACAACGTTAGCCTCTATGCCTCTGAGGACGGTTATCCCGTTTATCTTTCTCGGCAGTATGCCAAGGTTCACAAAGTGCCAGATATGTGGCGAGTCAGGCATTTTCATGGCATGGTCTGTCATTGCTATGCCTTTCATTCCGTATTTTGCCGCCCACTGGCAGTTCTCTGTTATGGTGGAGTAAGCATGAGTTGAAGCTATAGTGTGCGTGTGCATATCTCCCTGTAAGTGCATTATGATCTATCTCCTATTTAAAAAAGTATATGCGTGTTTTTAGAAATTATCCCAGTTCTTGACCTTGTCTTTCTTGTCCATTTGCAGACCAAGATTCTGCAAAAGTTCAGCGGCAGCGTTATAACCCATTTTCTTCTGACGGTTGTTCATAGCCGCAACTTCAAGGATAACAGCAAGGTTTCTGCCCGGCTTTATAGGAATGGTAAGGCTCGGTATCTTGATTCCGAGAATAGTTGTATACTCGTTGTCTACGCCCATTCTGTCGTATATCTTTGTGCTGTCCCAAGGCTCAAGTTCTACGATAAGGTCTATCTTCTCGCTGACCTTTACAGCACCCATACCGAACAGACGTCTTGTGTTGATGATACCGATACCTCTCAGTTCGAGGAAGTGACGGATATTATCAGGTGAAGAGCCGACAAGCGTTCTGTTTGATGTCTTTCTTATCTCAACGGCATCGTCAGCCACAAGTCTGTGACCTCTCTTTACAAGCTCGATAGCTGTTTCGCTCTTACCAACGCCGCTCTCTCCCACGATAAGGATACCCTCGCCGTATACTTCGATAAGAACGCCGTGGCGTGTTATTCTCGGAGCAAGTTCAACGTTCAAATAGCCGATAAGTGCGGCGATAAAAGCTGTTGTGCTGTCCTGAGTTCTTGCGATAGGCACGCCGTATTTCTTGGCTATCTCTACCATTTCAGGGTAAAGCTCATGACCTCTTGCCACGATAAAAAGTGGTATCTTTGTAGCAAAAAGAGCGTCTATCCTCTCATATCTTGTTTTCTCGTCAAGTGAAGCAAGATAAGCAAACTCCATATTTCCGCATATCTGAACACGCTCTGCATTGAAATACTCATAAAATCCCATAAGCTGAAGTCCAGGTCTGTTACAATCATTCTCGGTAACAACAAGGCTGCTGATGTTCTCAGGAGCATAGATTATCTCCATATTAAGCTGTTTGATTATCTCCTCGACAGTAACGCTGAATATCTCTGCCATTGAATATCATTCCTTTCAAGTCAAATCTTATATTCTAAGTAAACCTTTGTTATACATCTCCTGTGCGGCAAGCATAACGCCTGCTTTGCCTGTTGGGTATGTGATACCGCCCTGAAGCCATGCGGCAAACGGCGGTCTTATAGGTGCGTCTGCTGAAAGCTCTATGGACGCACCCATTGTGAATGCTCCTGCCGCCATTATAACCTTGCTGTCATAACCCGGCATATCCCATGCCTCAGGGGTAACATAGCTGTCAACCGGCGAGCCTTTCTGTATTCCCTGACAGAAAGCCACAAGGTTTTCCTCGTTTTCAAGAAGAATAGATGCGATTATATCCGTTCTTGTTTCGCCGCTTTCAGGGAGAGTCTTGTAGCCAAGTTTTTCAAAGAAACGGCAGGCGAAAACTGATGTTTTAAGAGCAGAAGCGACCACCTGCGGTGCTAAGAAAAAGCCAAGAAGCATTTCTCTGTTCTGGTTAAGTGAACAACCAACTTCCTTGCCCATGCCAACGCAGGTGAGCCTGTCGGCACACTTTTCCACAAGGTCTGCTCTGCCGCAGATATATCCGCCTGTGGAGGCTATTCCACCGCCCGGATTTTTGATAAGCGAGCCTATTATAATATCTGCACCAACGCTTAGCGGCTCTTTTCTTTCAACAAACTCACCGTAGCAGTTATCCACCATGACGATTATATCAGGATTAGCTTTCTTCGCAGTTTCTGCTATCTTTCCGATTATCTCCACTGTCAGTGACGGTCTGAGAGAATAGCCTCTTGAACGCTGGATATACGCTATCTTTGCACCAACGGCTTTCTTTGCTATCTCATCATAGTCAGGGTACATCTCATCCACCAAGTCTACCTGCTCATACTTTACACCGAAATCAATAAGTGAGCCGCTGCCCTTTTCACCTCTTATACCGATTATCTCCTCAAGAGTATCATATGGCTTTCCAGTGCAGGCAAGCATTGTGTCTCCGCTTCTAAGCACGCCGAAAAGTGCGGTAGACAGTGCGTGAGTACCGTTCACAAAGGTGTGTCTTACCAAAGCGTCCTCACCGCCAAGCGCCTGAGCGAACACCTTGTCTATAGTATCTCTGCCCATGTCGCCGTATCCGTAACCTGTTGTGCCTTTAAGACAGCCCTCGCTCACACGATTGTCGATAAAAGCTTTCAGCACTTTCTGTCCGTTATACTCGGCATTGCTGTCTATTTTCTCAAACATCTCCCTGCACTCATTCTCTGCCTCGGAGGCAAGAGATAAAAGCTTTGGGTCTATATCAAATATACATTCATTCATTTTCAATTCTCTCCAATACAAGATCTATTCCGCAGGCTTTAAAGCCTATCTCCTCATAATAACTCACTCTATGGGGTCTTGCAAACAATCTCACCTGAAAGCCGTCCTGTGTGAGCTTTTCACCTATCCAATACAAAAGCTGTCTTGCATGGAACTTTCCACGCTCCTCAGGTATCGTTCCAACGTGTCCCACAAGTGCCACTCCATCTATGATATACTGTATGGTGGCAGTGGTGTAATCACCCAGCAGGAACGACTGTGAAAGTCCTCTCCTTACTCTGTGGGAAGTATCCGTAAGCCACAGCTCATAGGAATTTTTTATTGCAGGGAAACACGGTGCGAGTATCCTGAAAACATCATCGAGTTTTGGAAGCTCGTTCACGTCAAGGGGCGGGATATCGTTCTTTGCAACAAAACTGAACTCCGTCCGCTTGTCGCCTTTATACTCCGTCTTAGTAAGCTCTGCAAGCTTGTCTGAATACTCCGCCTCGAACTCCACGGCGGCAGGCTTATTCATAAGAATGAACCCTGCAAGCTCGCCCAATACCTTATCGTCGAATTTCTTATCCTTGAAAGTCGATATCATCATAGAGGCGTTGAATACTGATATGATACCAAGCTTTTCTCCATTTTCCTCAACGGCATAGAAATGCAGAAAATCATACCCTGTGCCGTATGCCGCAAAGTGCGACTTTATACGCCTTGTATAATTGTTAGGTTTAAGACCGCTCAGCAGTTCTGAGCTGATCTCTTTGGTTTCATAGATCATTTGTTATAAGTCCTATCCAAGATCAATTTTGTAAGAACATAAGCGTTCTCAAAGTCCGCCTTATTTATCACGCAGCTTGGAGAATGAAGATATCTGCAAGGGAGCGACACTGCGGCTGTCTTTACGCCGCCACGGGAAACGTGTATCGCACCTGCATCATTTCCTCCTGCCACCATTGTTTTGGTCTGGCATGGTATGCCGTTCTCCTCTGCCGCATAAAATGCAAGCTCAAAAAGCTCACGGTCATACATTGTGTGTCTGTCCATATATGAAACAACAGGACCTTTTCCAAGCTCACATACCCTTTTCTCTCCAGAAGCCGATGGAATATCCGCCGCAGTTGTGGATTCAAGCACCACCGCATAATCAGGCGCAACAGTAAACGCCGCACAGGTCGAGCCTCGCAGACCTATCTCTTCCTGCACCACGAAGGTGAAATATGTGTCATACTCCACGCCCTCTTCTATCATTCTGAGCATTATTGCACAGCCTGCTCTGTCGTCTATAGCCTTGCACTTCACGAAGCCCTCGCCGAACTCTACAAAATCGGAAACAAATCTCACACTGTCCCCAAGGCGCACAAGCTTTAAGGCTTCCTCACGGCTGTCAACACCTATATCTATGGTAAGCTTATCAAAAGGCACAGACTTTTTTCTCTCCTCGGCTGTGAGGTTATGGATAGCCTTTCCGCC
The DNA here is from genome assembly GCF_018917825.1 of Ruminococcus sp. MSJ-25. Lineage (NCBI taxonomy): Bacteria > Bacillati > Bacillota > Clostridia > Eubacteriales > Oscillospiraceae > Ruminococcus > Ruminococcus sp. MSJ-25. Next base: position 109,017 of record NZ_JAHLPI010000014.1, on the reverse strand, counting down.
CACAACGCCAAGGACGTTATTCCTACCGATTTTGACACGTCTGCCGAAAACAACTCTTGGATCAACACCGCCAACTGATGACACTTTCAGCGTGCCGTCAGAATTCACATAGGTGACTATCATGCCAACCTCGTCCATATGAGCAGACACCATTATCTTGTTTTTAGGCGTCTTTTTGCCCTTACAGAAAGCTATGACATTGCCAAGGTTATCCACCCTTATTTCAGCTTTATCGCCTATTTTATCTATTATATATTCTCTTACCGCTCCCTCGTCGCCTGAAATGCCGTCAAGGAGGCAGAGGTCTTTCAGTTTATCCAACATAAATATCTACACTCTTTTCAGATATTCTGCAATAAGCAGAGCCGTATTATCAATATCATTTATATCCACTATCTCAACAGGCGTGTGCATATGCTTTTCCGGAATGGATATGGTAACGGATTTTGTTCCGCTTCCACTCACACCGATAGCATCGGCATTTGTGCCTGTTTTTCCGCTCATGACTTCAAGCTGATATGGTATGCCCTTTTCTTCTGCAAGGCTAATAAAGCTATCTGACATCTCTCGTGAAAGGGACGGAGCAATGCCTATCATCGCTCCCTTGCCCATTATGCCGCATTCTTCCTCGTTCTCATAGTGGGTCTTTGCAAAGGAAACGTCAACCACCACTGCATAGTCTGCATTGATATCAAAAGCGGCTGTTTTTGCACCACGCTCGCCAACTTCTTCCTGAGTTGAAAAGCACACTGCGATATTATAAGCTGTCTGCTGACCATTGAGAAACTCCAAAGTCTTTAGGATAGCCGTACAGCCTGACCTGTCGTCAATTGCTTTAGATGTCACACGGCTTCCTGCGAGCCTTTCGGCTTTGTTTTCTATAAGCACTCTGTCACCAAGAGAAACATACTTTGCTGCATTTTCACGGCTCGTGAAACCTATATCTATGAAAACGCTGTCAAGGTCAGGTGCGACAGAGCTGTCTTTTTCAAGGTGAGGCGGAGTTGAAGTCACGATGCCCGTGAGCTTTTCTTTGCCGTAAACTGTCACCTGCTGAGCCAAAAGAAGCCTTGTATCAAGGCCACCGCAGCCTGATATTTTCAAAAAGCCGTCCTCTGTGATGTATGTGACTATCATGCCTATCTCGTCTATATGGGCGTCAAGAAGCATAACAGGCTTGCCGTCCTCCCAGCTTCCAACCTTGCAGATAACACTGCCAAGAGCGTTATCCAAGGTGACTTCGCCATACTCTTCAAGGAGCTTTGCCGCAGCCTCAGCCGCTGAGCCTTCCGCTCCCGATACACCTGCCGCAGAGCAAAGCTGCGACAGTATCTCAAATGTATCCATAATACATATCCCTGCTTTTTATAAAATTAGAGTTCGTTCACAAGTCGCTTGAAATGTCTGCCTCTTGCCTCAAAGTTAGGATAGAGGTCAAAACTTGCGCAGGCTGGTGAAAGTGTGACAACATCGCCCTTTTCAGCCATTTTCTGTGCTGTGAGGACAGCTTCTTCAAGTGTCTTTACTCTTACTATCTTAAGACCGCTTTCAGGATAGAGCGGACTTTCTGTAACAGCCTTTTCTATCTTGTCTGCTGTCGCACCGAGAAGAATGAGTATTTTCACGTTCTTGTTCACAGGCTCGGCAAGAGGCTCAAAAGGTATCTTCTTGTCATAGCCGCCTGCGATAACAATAAGCTTCTGATTGAATGAATTAAGTCCTGCGATAACTCTTGTAGGGCTTGTGGCGATAGAATCGTTATACCACTTAACACCGTCTATCTCTCTTACAAATTCAATTCTATGCTCAACGCCGCCGAAGTTCTTTGCTACCTGAACTATGCTCTGGATAGATACCTCGCCCCATACTGCGGCGATAGCTGTGAGATAGTTCGCAACGTTGTGGATACCAGGTATCCTTATATCGTCCTTGTGCACTATCTCTGTAGTTCTGCCCTTTTCCGTGTAGCAAAGCATACCGTCGTCATTAAGATATGCGCCTGTCTGAACAGGGTGCTTTAGAGAGAATGTGACAAGCTTTCCTCTTACGAGGTCTGCAAGCTTTATTGTTTCCTCGTTATCTTCGTTGAGTACAGTTCTTGAATATCCGTTCTGATGAGCGATAAGGTTAGCCTTTGCACCGATATACTCCTCCATTGTTCCGTGAACGTTCAGGTGGTTTGGAGTGATGTTTGTGATAGCGGCAACGTTTGGCGACTGTCTCATTGAGATAAGCTGGAAGCTTGAAAGCTCAACTACTGCAACATCGCTGTCTGACATTGTTTCAACGATAGGCAGAAGAGCCTTGCCGATATTTCCGCCGATATGGACACGTTTGCCCTCGGCTTTGAGCATTTCGCTGATAAGTGTAGTTGTGGTGGTCTTTCCGTCTGAACCTGTTACACCGTATATCTTGCATGGGCAGAGGTCAAAGAAAGTTTCCATTTCTGATGTAATGGCAACTCCTGCTTTTCTTGCCTTTGTGATAGTTTCATCATTATAGTACATACCGGGTGTTCTGAAAACTATATCGCAATTAAAGATGATATCAAGATAATGCTCGCCCAATGAGAACTCACAGCCCTTTGCGGAAAGCTCCTCATAGATAAGCTCATCAAATTCGTCCTCTGTCTTTTTGTCGCAGACAACGCATCTTATGCCCTTTGAGAGAAAAAGCTTTATAAGCTCAAGGTGACTTACGCCCGTTCCTATGAACGCTACTCTCTTATCCTTTATTTCCATGAAATATCTTTGTGCTTTTGTCATATCATTAACTCCTTCAATAATTCTGTCAGTTGTGTGCAATATACTGCACACATACCTATTCTATTTTATTATATATCATTTTATCCAAAAACGCAAGGACTTTTTTATATATGCAAAAAAAGTTTACCTGTCGTGCGGTTAGCAAACGTTTACTTGATTTTTGTGTCTAAATGTGCCGCAGTAACAGTGTGTTTTTTGTGAAAAGTGAGAAAAATTTATTATTTGCGAAAAAACTATTGTAAAATCGGGATTTATAAAGTATAATATATGTATATTGGTATGTTTCGTACTGACCTGAGGTCAGACAACAATTAGTATTGGAGGATATGATAATAATGGGTAATGCTGACAATGTATTGTTCGACAATGACTCAAGAGTTGCACCGCTTGGTCTTATTGCTATGGCAGGCGCTTCCGAGCTTGGCAAGAAGGTAGACGGTTATCTTACAAAATGGGCTAATGAAAACGAATTTGTTAAGGATACTTTCCTTGTTGAGGCTGTTTGTCCTAGATTTTCTTCCGGCGACGGCAAGGGCCTTATCAAGTCATCTATCAGAGGCGACGATCTTTTCATTCTCTGCGACGTAGGAAACTACAGCTGCACATACAACTATTTCGGCAGGGAAAACAGTATGTCACCTGACGATCATTATCAGGATCTTAAAAGAATAATCCAGGCTGCAGGCGGTAAGGCTCACAGAATAAACATCATCATGCCTTCCCTTTACGGTGGCAGACAGCACAGAAGAAACTACAGAGAATCTCTTGACTGTGCAGTTGCTCTTCAGGAGCTTCAGTCTATGGGCGTTTCAAATATCCTTACTTTTGACGCTCACGACCCAAGAGTACAGAATGCTGTTCCGCTCATGGGTCTTGACAACATAATCCCTTCCTATCAGGTTCTCAAGGCAATGTTTAAAAACCTTTCAGATTTCAGACCTGACAAGGATCACTTCATGATAATCTCCCCTGACGAGGGCGCTATCAACAGAAATATGTACTACGCTTCTGTTCTTGGCGTAAACCTCGGTATGTTCTACAAGAGAAGAGATTACTCAACTATCATCGACGGCAGAAACCCTATCGTTGCTCACGAATACATGGGTAATGACGTTGCCGGCAAGGACGTTTTCATCGCTGACGATATCATCTCATCAGGCGAGTCGATGCTGGATATCGCTGTAGAGCTTAAAAAGCGTAAAGCTAACAAGATCTACTGCTATGCTACTTATCCAATTTTCACAAATGGTCTTGAAGCATTCAACAAGGCTTATGCTGACGGCATAATCGACGGCGTATTCGGCACAAACCTCACATACAGAACTCCTGAGCTGCTTTCAAGCCCATGGTTCTACGAGGTAGACTGCTCTAAGTACATTGCTTACTTCATTGCATCACTCAATCATGACAAGTCAATTTCACAGGTCATCGACCCACACACAAAGATCGAAGCTCTGCTGAAAAAATACGGCATAAAGTAAATTCAATACAAAACGATAAAGTTCGGGGCGGACGGCTGTCCCGAACTTTTTTTATATGAGGAGAAGATAAAATGATATTTGCAGGGATAGTTGCAGGGGGCTGTGGCTCTAGGGTAAAAAGTGCGGTTATACCAAAGCAGTTTATAGAGATAGGCGGAGTGCCTGTTATCGTTAGAACAGTGAGAGCGTTTCTAGCAGTGGAAGAGATAGATATGGCTTATGTGGGCATAAAACCTGACTGGCACGAATACACTGACGAGCTTTTTGAACGCTTCGGGATAGACAAAAAGCGTATAAGAGTCATAGACGGCGGAGCTGACAGAAACGGCACTGTAATGAACATAGCTGAGGCAATAGTCGCTGAACATGGTGAGAATGAAGGGGACATAATACTCACCCATGACGCTGTAAGACCGTTCGTGACGGAGAAGATAATAAAGGACAATATAAGTGCAATGGCGAAACATTCCGCCTGCGGAACTTATATGCCTGCGGTTGATACCATAATAAGATCTGACGGCGAAAAGGTCAGAGAAACGCTTAACAGAAGCGAGCTTTATCAGGCACAAACTCCGCAAACTTTCAGACTTGGGGATCTGAGGAGGAATTATTATTCGCTTAGCGAGGAGCAAAATAAAAAGCTGACGGATACTTGTTCTGTGTTTACAGCTTGCAATGAGGATATATACCTTGTCGTCGGGGACGCATTGAATTTCAAGATAACCACAGATAGTGATCTGAGAATGGCGAATGCTCTTGCAGAGTTAGGTGAGAAATGAGAAATAAATCAAGGCGGTGTGGGAGAAAAATCTCTGCACCGCTTTTTTTATACCCTACCATGCTTTGTGCGGTTTTGAGCATAAATAAGATCACGCCAAAAACGAATATTCTCACAAAGCTTGTCAATAATAACAAACGAAAAGTTTCGCAAAGCTTATTTGTTGTTCAAAAAGACAATAGCCATGTCTGCAGGCAGTACACCTTTTGTGCATACCTATAAAATATATTAGTTATGCCTAACTAAGATTGACATACGGCTTCGCACGTGGTAAAATAAATGTGGTTAGTAACTACTAACCTAGTGAGAATAAATCATGCAGACTTCTCTATGATGACAAGAGCGAAATGTCGTCAGCCCGAATGGTGGTGCGTTCGGGTAGTCTGCATAATATTAAAAAGGAGCTTATATTATGAACTATCTTGAGATCGTAAAAGTAATCGGACGTGAAATTCTGGATTCCAGAGGAAACCCAACTGTTGAAGCTGAGGTATATCTCGCAGACGGAACAGTGGGCAGAGGCACTGCACCGAGCGGTGCGTCAACAGGCGAGTTTGAGGCCCTTGAGCTTCGTGACGGCGATAAGGGCAGATATGGCGGAAAGGGCGTTACAAAGGCTGTTGAGAATATCAATACCGCTATAAATGACGCTGTCTGCGGACTTGACGCTTCTGACATCTATGCCGTTGATAAGGCTATGATAAAGGCTGACGGCACTAAGGATAAGTCAAAGCTTGGTGCTAACGCTATCCTCGCTGTTTCTATCGCTGCTGCAAGAGCGGCTTCTATCTCTCTTGATATCCCTCTCTACAGATTCCTCGGCGGCATATCAGGAAACAGACTTCCTGTTCCTATGATGAACATTCTTAACGGCGGCGCTCATGCTGCAAACACTGTTGACGTTCAGGAATTTATGATAATGCCTGTTGGTGCACCAAGCTTTAAGGAAGCTCTCCGCTGGTGCGCTGAGGTTTTCCACGCTCTGGCTGCCCTGCTTAAATCAAAGGGACTTGCTACTTCTGTAGGCGATGAGGGTGGCTTCGCTCCTGACCTTGCAAGCGACGAGGAAGCTATCCAGTATATACTCGAAGCTGTTAAGAATGCAGGTTATGAGCCGGGTAAGGACTTCATGATTGCAATGGACGCTGCGTCAAGCGAGTGGAAAGGCTCAAAGAAGGGCGAGTACGTTCTTCCAAAGGCCGGCACAAAATTTACTTCCGCCGAGCTTATCGAACACTGGAAGAAACTCGTTGAAAAATACCCTATCATCTCTATCGAGGACGCTCTCGACGAAGAGGACTGGGAGGGCTGGCAGCTTCTTACTAAGGAGCTTGGCGGCAAGGTGCAGCTCGTTGGCGACGATCTGTTCGTAACAAATACAGAAAGACTTGCAAAGGGCATCAGCCTCGGCTGCGGCAACTCTATCCTTATCAAGCTCAATCAGATAGGCTCAGTTTCCGAAACACTTGAGGCTATCAAAATGGCTCACAAGGCAGGCTACACTGCAATTTCTTCACACCGTTCAGGTGAAACAGCAGACACAACTATCGCTGACCTTGCAGTTGCTCTCAACACTTGCCAGATAAAGACAGGCGCACCAAGCAGAAGTGAGCGTGTTGCAAAGTACAATCAGCTTCTCAGAATTGAGGAAGAACTTGGCGAAAGCGCAGTTTATCCACAAATGGGCGCATTTAACGTAACCAGATAGTTTTTTGTCATATAAGGATCAAGCGAAAGCTCAGAAAAAGCAGTCCGTTGGGGCTGCTTTTTTTGTTGGATAAATGCGTTGTAGTGGCGTCCTGATGTCGCTCGCTCATCACCACTTGCTTGTCCATTTTATCATCACATATAACAGACATAAAAAAATCACGCCCTAACAAAGTAAGGCGTGATCTTGACTAAGGATATTTCCCTAGTGGTGAGCTATCGGGGATTCGAACCCCGGACCCTTTGATTAAAAGTCAAATGCTCTGCCAACTGAGCTAATAACTCATATCGTCCTGCAACGACTTAATTATTATACCAATTTTCCGCCCATTTGTCAAGGGGTTTTCGAGAATTTTTTCACTTTTTCCAAACTGCACATATTTATTCCCCATTTGGCATACTTTTATGCGTTTTCTAACAAAAAAACGCCCCTGAAAATCAAGGGCGTTTTATCTGCAAAACTTTAAAATTAGTTTATCTTGTTGCCGCAGTTAGGGCAGAACTGATTTCCAGCCGGAACTTTACCTCCGCAAGTAGGGCAGAACTTTTCACCCTGTGGTGCAGCCTGAGCCTGTGGCTGTGCATATGTCTGCTGTGGAGCGTTCTGCTGTGGAACAGAGCCTGCATACTTCTTGAAGAGTGCATAAATACCGCAAATAACAAGAAGAACAAATGCTATCCAGAACAGCACATACATGAATGTGTAGAAACCGCCTGCAAGCTTGCTCATACCTGAAAGATAGCTTCCTGCCGCATATGTAACTGCAAGACCCAGAACAACACCTGCACCGATAGTTACCGGCTTGAGGTACTTGTCAGCAATTTTGAAAAAATCGTTCATTAGTGAATGCCTCCTAATTTAATAATATATATTTATTATACAATCGTTATGTCATAAAGTCAATAGATTCGAGTAAAATTTTTCACTTGTTTACGTTTCTATTTGTTTGCTGTAATGACAGAAATAAGCATAAAATCGCTATTTTCTTTACCCTCTGTGTCAATAACTATCTCAACAGTGTGTTCTCCCTTTGCTCCGCTGTATATCTCCTCAAGGCAACAAAGATCGCCCCAATCCTCGTCAAAGTTTGCGTCAAGAAGAACCTTGTTCTGCCTGTCACCGTCTATGACAGCATATGCAACAGGCGCAGGCTTGTTGATAGTCTTTCTGTACTGCACCATTATAATACCGCCGCTCACGTTGAATTTAATACAACTTCCCTGCTTGTGAGCTATCCAGCCGCCTTTGAATGGGTCACTCCACTGCTCTGCCGCATGAGTATCAGGCTCAAAGCCCTCCATAACGGGCGAACAGCTATAGTTCTGAAAACGCTGTGCGTCCTCATATCTGCTTGCTGTAAAAGGCTCAGGAAGTGCAGGCTTCTTCTCTGCGCCGAGCTTTTTATAGTATGAATATTCTGTATCAAGCAGATTGCAGATAAGGTCAGCTATCATCTTGTGACCTAGGTCTGTAGGGTGGAGCATATCCGCTGTGTAGTCTGCAAGACAAACGTTTCCAAGCTGAATCTCAGGAAAAATATAGTTTCTCACACTGACTATGGGCAGGTCATAGTGCAGACCGATAGCGTTATGTATACCCTGTGCATTTGTGCCTGTATCGTAAAAAAGATTGTTTATAAGCACAACCGCCTTGACGCTCTCAGCTTTCAGCAGACGTCTTACAAGGCTCTCGTATGTTTCCATAAATAGGGGCGAACTGCTGTCGTTTACCGAAAACTCAACAAAAACAAGGTCCGGCTGTTTGTCAAGGACGTGTTCCTGCACTCTTGCCACACCAAACTGCGAGGTAGTTGCACCAATACCGGCATTGAAGTAGCTTATCTCCGCCTCAGGAAAATTCGTCTGCCACCATTTTGCACTGCGGTCAACATATCTTAACTCAGTTTTTGTAGCATTACAGCCCATTGTTATGGAGCCACCCAAATAAACAATGTTAAGCTTTTTCTCATTCTCTATCTTTTTGAATACCTGCGGAAGATAACCCATACTGCCGATATTCATGATAGATACGTTTTTGTCCGTCATATCCATTTCTCCTTTTATTTCTATAATGGTCTATTATAGTATTATAGCATTTTTCAAAACAAAAGTAAATCATAACGGGCAAAAATATTTTGCTTTAAGCTACAAAAAGCGGTAATGTTTTTTGTTAAAATCGTGCAATGTAGATGTTGACGAAAAGTAATGATATGTTGTATAATAAAGAATAAATATACAATATGAAGAAAGAAGTGTTCATAATGCACGATTTTAAGGCACTCTGCCGTCAGGCACACACATTAGTAATATTCAAGAGCTTACATGAAGTTCCTGTCTTTGAAAAGCTACTTGACACACTTGCTGTATGCGAATCTGACAGCGACAAGGCTATAGAAAAATACTCAGATTTTGTGGCTGAGCTTTTTGCATATTCGGATAATCTTACAGAATATATGCTCAAGCTGGTTCTTGAAAATGAAAACCTTTTTATGCTAAAAAAAGGCGAGGGCAAGGAGACAGGCGCGCTTTTGGAGGAATGTCTTGCAAACGAGCTTGCCGTTATCGAGGAGCTTTCACAGATACCAAGTAACGAGATAATCTCAAAGATAGACTATGACGGTTTCCTGCCAAGATATGCTACACAAAAGCTTGACTTCTCGCAGATATATGCCGACAGGATACACGCTATCGGGCAGTACGGTTACGGCATTTACTCACAGTATCATGTATTTGTTATCAAAGACGGCAAGATAGTTCCGGTTGAATATCCTGATGACATAAAGCTTTCCGACCTGCACAATTACGAACGTGAGCGTCAGGAAGTCATCAACAACACTCTTGCTCTTCTGAAAGGCAAGCCTGCCAACAACGTTCTGCTTTATGGTGACTGCGGTACAGGCAAGTCCTCAACTGTCAAGGCCATAGCAAACGAATATGCCTGCAAGGGTCTTAGACTTATCGAGCTTAAAAAGAAACAGCTCCATGAGATACCAGCCATTGTAGAAACGGTAAGCAAAAATCCATTGAAGTTCATTATCTTCATAGACGACCTTTCATTCACAGAGGACGATGATGATTTTGCTGCACTGAAAGCTATCCTCGAAGGAAGCGTTTCATCAACTGCGGACAATCTCTGCATTTATGCTACCTCAAACAGAAGACATCTTGTACACGAGACGTTCTCCTCACGAGAGGGTGATGAGATACACTTCAAGGACACCATGCAGGAGCTTCTTTCACTGTCAGACCGTTTCGGACTTACTGTCACATATCAGAAGCCTGACAAGAAGATATACCTTGATGTAGTTGAGAAGCTTGCAAAGCAATACGAGCTTAAAACTCCTATTGATGAGGTGCTTCAAAAGGCTGAGGCTTATGCGCTTTCGAGAGCAGGACGTTCTCCAAGAGTTGCAAAGCAGTTCGTGGAATACATGAAGGGCATGGAAGACTAATACATATATTCAAGAGTAATTATCATGACTAAATCTGCAAGCTGGGGTGTAACGCTATTTGGATAAACCCATGCTTCAAATCACCTTTTGGCGACGCAGGCTATGACGTTGAGGACTATTACACAGTCGCTCCGCGTTATGACACTAACGATGTTATTAAAGGCTCTGCCGCTGTATTTGTTGAAGAATAAAATAACATAAAAGAGGTCAGGGACACATTCCTTGACCTCTTTTGTTATGCCGTCTAAAGCATACTCCGAAACTCCGTTGGAGTTTTTCCAAAGTGCATTTTAAACCGTTTCATAAAACCATATTCATTAGTATAACCGCACCTCTCAGCCACTTCCCTTACGCTGAGATTTGTCGTTGCAAGAAGCTGACTGGCTCTTTCCATTCGTGCGCTTATAACGTCTGTCATGACGCTCACTCCAAACATTTTCTTATACATATGCTGAAAACTTGACCTGCTTATACCCATATCCCATGCCATGCTGCCTACGTCTGCGATGTCCTCAGGCATTGCGTATATGTACGCTCTGAGCTGCATAAAGCGGCTGTTCCTGTCAGTAATAATACAGGACTTCTTGTCTGTACACTTTAGCTGTCTTGCAAGCTTTAACAAAAAGATCTCCATATAGCACCGTGTTACTTCCTCATGCCCCTCTTTCATGAGCTGATACTCATATGCTACCGAGCGCATTATCTGACTAAGCTCATCAATATTTCCAAGATAAACCGGTGTATCTTTTGGAATATCAAGCCTTTCAAATTTTTCATTATCGCCCTGCTCATAATTGAAATACAGCCAATCGTCAGTATAAAACTCTTCTGCGGCATGGTATTTCACGGGGGTATCCGGTGAAAGCAGGATAAAAGAATTTTTCTCAGCCCTATGCTCGATACCACTTATAACGAACACCGACGGTTCTTTTATGAGCAATATAAGAGGACAGCCCACCCCTTGAGGACAATCCATAATAAAATCTTTTCTATGGCGATAATTATAGCCGACCGCACCCACAAGCATTCTGATTCCTCCCTGCTTTTATCAACTTCATTTTACCACACCGCTGCATTCTTGTCAACGAAAAAAGAGCAGACGCTTTGTTCTGCTCTTCTTTCACATAATTCTATAATAGTATTACAATTATCCCCAATAGGTTCTCCAGACATTGAAATAACCCCAAGGAATTTTAAATGAGTAAGCTATCTTGCTGCTGTTTGTCTTGTAGCTTCTGTTGCACCAGAAGTAAACATTATAGTCATTAGCAATACCGTTAAGGTGAGTTTTGCCATACACTGCACCAAAAACAGCCTGCTTTACTCTTCTGGAAACGTTTGAATAATTTGCTCCGTCCCTTGAGAGCTGAGCAGATGACATAAATCCGCCGCTCCTATAAATTATATCCTGAATATTGTTATATCTTGCATAGTAGGATCTCCACATTGCATTCTTTGTGTACTTTGCGGCAACATACTGATTTGCAACACAATCTGCAACATAAACGATAGGCTTATCCCACTCTGAGCCTGACATCTTACCAACCTCATGATAAACTATACGGCACATTGCTTCCCAGCCTGCCTTGTTGAAGTCCATTCTCGCTGTCTTTATTGTCTGTGTCTTTGAGTAAGCAGAAGCGGCAGAGCCATTTACAGCCTTTACTCTGAACTGATAGGAAGTTGTTCTCTGAAGACCTGTAACAGTGCAGTTCGTATTCTTGACTGTCTTGTATTTCTTCCAGCTCTTATATTTGCCGCCCTTGATGTACAGCTCATAGCTTGAAGCACCTCTTACCTTACTCCAATGCACCTTGATAGTGTTTGTCTGCTTGTTATACGGATGAGTGAAGTCACTTCCATAGTTGATCTGAGCGGTCATCTTAGGAGTTGAAAGCTTTGCCGCAGCAGCATCGGCACTAAAGCCCTCTGTCATTACCAAAAATGTCATAAGTGCTGCTATAAACATCACTATAACTTTCAGTGACTTATTCTTTGCTGAAATAAAATTTGCTGAATGATCCATTAATAATACGGCTTTACAACGCATACACGCTGCATTGCCAATTCACACCCTTTCTTTTAATTAGCGGCGGTCATGTCTGTGCCGCTATTTAATTTTATTACGGTCGATTAAAATTATGTATCAATCTGTAACGATAACGGTTAAGAAAGTTACAAACTGATTACAAATTACTACACTATTGTAACACGCACAATTGCATTTGTCAAGCTTTTTTATAGTTTTTTTGATTTTTGTTTATAATTTGAAGCAAAGAATATAAAAATTGTACTAATATTTCAGCACATTGAATATTAATTTACTGTATCAGCAAGAGTTCACGCACAATTATCACAAAGAAAATGTGTGCAGAATATGAACAAAATCAATGGATCAACCACAGAGATCCTGCTGTTTTGAAAAAAATCTGTGGGGAAAGAGGCAAAATAATGAAAAAATATTTACCTGAGGGCAAGATCTTCAACAGCCCTGAAAACCGATATTATCTTCAAAGCGAACGAACAATGGCTGAGGCAATGGCTCAGGGGTTGATACTTGAGGGTCATGCTGTGCTTTGTGACAGCGAACACAACATAATAGTAGAGCTTCCCTTTGGCAAAGGAATAATCCCAAGATCAGAGGGAGCAATCGGAATACAAGAAGGCAAAACAAAAGACATAGCGTTACTTTCCAGGGTAAACAAAACGGTATGCTTCAAGGTGACTGATATTGTTCACGAAAAGGGCGAGGTCATATGCAGGCTGTCAAGGCGTCTTGCACAAGAAGAGTGCATTGAACGATATATAAGTACTCTCACATCAGGGGACGTTATACCGGCAAAGGTAACACACCTTGAGCCTTTCGGGTGCTTTGTTGACATCGGCTGCGGTCTTCCATCACTTATACCAATAGACGCCATATCCGTCTCACGCATCACCCACCCCAACGACAGATTTTTCAACGGTCAGGACATATATGCTGTGGTAAAAAGCTGTGACGAGGACAGGATATGCCTTTCTCACAAAGAACTTTTAGGCACATGGGAAGAAAATGCAGCATTGTTCTCCACAGGAGAAACCGTAGGCGGGATAGTACGCTCCATTGAACCATACGGTATTTTTATAGAGCTTGCTCCTAACCTTGCAGGGCTTGCAGAACCAAGAGAAAATGTGCGTGTGGGGCAGGCAGCAAGCGTTTACATAAAAGCTCTTATCCCCGAAAAAATGAAAGTCAAGCTCATTATCGTAGACGTATTTGAAAACAGCGTTTTTCCCTCAAAGATAAACTATTTCATCACCAGCGGCAGGCTCACAAAATGGGTCTATTCCACCAATGAATGTTACAAAAATATATGCTCTGAATTCGTGTGATAAACGTACATATTTTTGTACTTGTAATTTATTTGTACTATAATTTGTACTTGTTTTCACAGCAAAACAAGAGATAAAAAAGGCATTGGCTTCCAATTGAAGCCAGTGCCTTTTGACTTGTTAGAATCATTAAGAGGAATACCCTTTTTTAATAGGTCAACTATTATAATATTTCCTCCCTATCCCTATATTTTTTCAGAGAGTTTCAAGAAGCTCTGCGATCTTTTCTTTTTGAGCAAGCCCGTCAGAAAAAGCAGTCGCACCGCCGGCGGCTGTGCCAAGTTTAAGAGCATATTCATAATCGCCATGCAATATACCGGCGGTAAAGCCTGCCACCATTGAATCGCCTGCACCAACGGAATTTTTCACCTTACCATTACATACTCCACAGCGATGTATTTCACCGTTTTCGTCAATAAGCATTGCGCCGTCCCCTGCCATTGAGATAAGTACGTTCACAGCACCCATTTCTTTAAGCTTACGTGCGTATTTTTCTATCTCCTCATCATTAGTGAGTGTCACTCCGAACATCTCGCCAAGCTCGTGGTTGTTAGGCTTGATAAGGAAAGGTTTATATTTAAGCACATTGAGAAGCAGGTCTTTTGTTGCGTCCACAACTGTTCTGATATTCTTGTGTGCAAGCCTTTCGAGTATCTTCTCATAGATATCAGAAGGAAGCGAGGCAGGTATGCTTCCTGCGAGTATAAGCGTATCTCCGTCCTGAAGCTTATCAAGCTTTGCAAAAAGCTTATTCACAGCCTCATCATCTATATCAGGACCCTGACCATTCAGTTCTGTTTCCTCAGCAGATTTTATTTTCACATTTATACGGGAATTACCGTTTTTGAGATGAACAAAATCTGTATCAATTCCCATTTCCGCCAGTCCGTTCTCGATAGCTTCACCTGTGAAGCCTGCAGTGAAGCCAAGTGCCTTTGACTGAATGCCCAGCTCTCTAAGAACTACAGACACATTTATACCCTTGCCACCGAAATACATCTCTTCCCTATCTGAGCGGTTGGTAGACCCAAGCTTCATTTCCCCTGTATGAACAACATAGTCGACAGCAGGATTGAATGTTACAGTATATACCATTTTACATTACCTCCTTGATATTTGCTTTTGTAAGATATTTCTGTCCTGAAGCTTGTGGGTGATTGTCACTTACCTTCTGCTAATTTATCGTCGTCGCTTCTTAAAATGCAGAGAGCAACAACAAGTCCTGTCAAAGCGACAAACACCGCCTTAGTTTCAAGCAATTCTGTGACAAATGCACCCACTGCCGCTCCACCTATAAAGCAAAGGATTATGCCATAATACTGCATTGCATTACTAAGCTTTAGCTTATCCTTAGTTTTCAAATACTGAAACAGGTTATCCGTACCGCTTCTAAGATTGCCAGTACACATTGTGGTAGCGAAAGGCTTTCCGTCCATTTTCCTAAAACCCTCCACCTGCATTGCACAGGTAAAAGAAACTAGGATATTCGCCAATGTGTTAAGCGTACCGTCAGGGATAAATCCCACGATAGTCAGCACCACAAGTTCCACACCGATTATGATCCTATGCCAATGTATCCTAGGGTGTTCATTGAATTTCAGCTTCACAGCTTCCACTATCAGCACGCCAAGCATAAAGGACAGTATAGGCATGAGATAAAGAAAGACCTTCAGCCAGCTTCCCTCTTTGATATTGATAGCCAACAACACCATGTTACCTGTCTGTGCATTTGCAAAAACGTGGTCACGGCTGATGTAGGTATAAGCGTCAAGATAGCCGCCCACTATTGCGAGCATTACTCCAACGCCGTAAAACTCAGCTATATGTCTGCCATTCTTCATTGTGAAGCCCCCAGTGGCTCAAGTTCGTTAAGATCATATGGCGTTTTCTGATAAATGCAGTAGTTGAGCCAGTTTGAATAAAGCAGATTAGCCGAACAGCTCCAATTGAAAATAGGCTTGTTTTGCGGATCATCGTCAGGAAAATAGCTATATGGTATCTGTATAGGCAACCCCTTTTCCTTATCTCTGAAATACTCTTTTGCAAGGGTCTCACGATCATATTCCCAGTGACCGAACAGGAAAAACTGTCTTTGCGTCTTATCTGAAACAAGATGCACACCAGCCTCGTTTGACACTGCCACCACTATAAGATCGTCCACCTTTTCGATATCTGCACGACGCACCTCGGTATGGCGTGAGTGCGGACAATGGAAAACATCTCCAAAGCCTTTAAGAATAATGCTTTCGGGATAGTCGATATGGTGCTTGAAATTGCCAAACATCTTCTCTTTCAAAGGATATTTGGGAACGCCATAATGATAATAAAGTCCAGCCTGAGCGCCCCAACATATGTGGATAGTTGAGAAAACATTGGTCTTTGACCATTCAAAAACTCTGCAAAGCTCGTCCCAGTAATCAACGTCCTCATACTCCATTTGCTCAACAGGCGCACCGGTGATTATAAGACCGTCATATCGGTTATCGCACACCTCGTCAAAGTTCTTGTAGAAAGCGAGCATATGCTCCAAAGAGGTGTTTTTTGACATATGACTGCTCATCTGAATAAGGTCGATATCAACATGAAGAGGGGTGTTGCTCAAAAGACGCAGAAGCTGCGTTTCTGTCGCAATTTTGTCAGGCATGAGATTGACAATAGCGATCTTCAAGGCACGAATGTCCTGATGAGCGGCTCTGTCATCGGGAATAACGAATATATTCTCCTTTTCCAACGTTTGGAACGCAGGAAGGTCATTTGGTATTTTAATTGGCAAAGTATATCCCACCTTTTAATTATACTCTAAAAGATTATTATAACACGATCTCTGTTAAAAATCAACCAAAAGAGAGATTTATTCATATATTATTGAGAAAAAGGGAGCGACCAAAGCCGCTCCCTTTGTGTATCAACAGTATTCAGATCCGTACAATTATTCGTAAAGTGGATATTTCTTGCAGATAGCGTTTACCTTTTCTCTGATCTCGTCAGCCTTATTGTCAAAGTCTGTGGCTGTGAGATACATACACTCTGCAATAACGTCCATGTCCTCCTCAACAAGTCCCCTTGTGGTAACTGCCGCTGTACCAACTCTTACACCGCTGGTTACAAATGGCTTCTCAGGGTCGTTAGGGATAGCATTTTTGTTTACAGTGATATAAACCTCGTCAAGTTTCTTCTCAAACTCTTTACCTGTAATGTGGAAAGGTCTGAGGTCAACAAGCATAAGATGATTGTCTGTGCCGCCTGATACGAGATTGAAGCCTCTGTCAAGAAGTCCCTTTGCAAGAGCCTGTGCATTCTTTACGATCTGCTCACCGTATGCCTTGAACTCAGGCTTGAGAGCCTCGCCAAAGCAAACTGCCTTTGCAGCGATAACGTGCATAAGAGGACCGCCCTGTGTGCCTGGGAAAATAGCAGAATTTATCTTCTTAGCTATATACTCGTTGTTTGTGAGTATAAGTCCTCCTCTTGGTCCTCTCAGGGTCTTATGTGTTGTTGTTGTAACAACGTCAGCATATGGTACCGGTGACTGGTGGCAGCCTGCGGCAACAAGTCCTGCAATATGTGCCATATCTACCATAAGGTATGCACCAACAGCCTTTGCTATCTCAGAAAGCTTCTCAAAATTGATAGCTCTTGGATAAGCACTTGCACCTGCAACAATAAGTCTAGGTCTGCACTTGTTAGCCTGCTTGTAAAGAGCCTCGTAGTCGATATAACCCTCGTCATTTACGCCGTAAGGAACGAAGTTGAAATACTTACCTGAAAGGTTTACAGGTGAGCCGTGTGTAAGGTGTCCGCCAGCGTCAAGGCTCATACCCATAACAGTGTCGCCCGGCTTAAGAAGAGCAAAATAAACAGCAGTGTTAGCCTGAGCGCCGGAATGTGGCTGAACGTTAGCATACTTAGCACCGAAGAGCTTGCAAGCCCTTTCAACAGCTATATCCTCCACAACGTCAACGCACTGACAGCCGCCATAATATCTCTTGCCAGAATATCCCTCAGCATACTTATTAGTAAGCACAGAACCCATTGCAGCCATAACGGCAGGTGAAACGATATTTTCGCTTGCGATAAGCTCAAGATTTCTTCTCTGTCTTGCCAGCTCGGCTTCCATTGCTTCGCCGACTTCTTTATCGACATTTTCAACAAAGCCGATAGTATCCATTATTTTCATCGAAATTACTCCCATCATAAAATTTTACGGACATTCCGTTCTCTTTTATTATAACGTATTTTTCTTTTGATGTCAACGAAAATTTTTTATAGTGAGGAATGAGGAGTGAGGAGTGAGGAATTAAGGTATCGCCCAAGGCGATTTATTTTTGTAGAATACGATCTACAGCCACAAGAACGCTTCACTCTTCACTGATTTTTCATTTCTCACTTCTTTATCTTCTCCCAATAGGCTTTCGCCATTTGCTCTGTCTTATTCTCACCATACTGATAATAAGTTCTTCCCACAAGCTTATCAGGCAGATACTGCTGTTTTACCCAATGGTTCGGATAATCATGGGGATAAAGATAATGCTGTCCTTTGATAACAGCGCCCTCGCCGTCAAAATGCTTGTTCTGCAAATGCCGTGGATAATCTCCGAAATCACCGTTTCTCACATCTGCTAAAGCTGCGTCTATTGCTGATTCAGCGGAATTTGATTTTGGAGCAGTGGCAAGAAGAACCACAGCTTCCGCCAATGGTATCCTCGCTTCAGGCAGTCCCAACTGCAATGCCGAATCAACGCAGGATTTCGTCACTACCGCCGCCATAGGATACGCAAGTCCTATATCCTCGCTTGCGATAACAAGCAACCGTCTGCACAGAGAAATGATATCCCCAGCTTCCATAAGCCGTGCGGCATAATGAAGTGCGGCGTTCTCGTCAGAACCTCTTATGGACTTCTGCAAAGCCGACAGGATATCATAATGCTCGTCTCCTGCACGGTCATAACGCATATTGCTGCGCTGAGTAAGAAGCTTCACATTATCAAGGTTCACGGTGAGCTTTTCACCGTCATTATCTGCCGAAAGTATGCAAAGCTCAACTGTATTTATTGACTTTCTCACATCACCGCCACAGCCCCTTGCGATATGCTCCAACACACCATTTTCAAGACGCAGTTTCAGCCCCAACTCATCAGCCATAAGCTGAAAAGCACGCTTTATTGCAGGCAAGATCTCCTCCGAAGTCAACGGCTTGAACTCAAACACAGTTGAACGGCTAATTATAGCATTGTACACATAAAAATACGGATTTTCAGTGGTAGAAGCGATAAGAGTTATCTTGCCGTTTTCAATGTATTCAAGAAGCGATTGCTGTTGTTTTTTGTTAAGATACTGTATCTCGTCAAGATAAAGCAAGATACCATTAATTCCGCTGAGTGTCTCAGTTTCAGCAACTATCTGCTTGATATCAGCAATAGAAGCACTTGTGCCGTTAAGCTTATGCATAGTCATATTAGCATTATTTGCTATCATTCTTGCGACCGTAGTTTTGCCGACACCTGACGGGCCGTAAAAAATCATATTCGGTATTTTACCGCTTTCGATAATACGTCTGAGAGGTTTATTTTCGCCTAACAGGTGGGTCTGTCCCACAATATCATCAAGGGTTTTGGGTCTAATTCGTTCAGCCAAAGGCACACTCATTTTATGATCTCCTTAAAAGCAATTAGTCTAAAATGTTCTGAATATCCTCTAAATGAAGCTGATAAGCCATGCTATTTATCTTTTTAAGCAGGTAGGTTTTTGCAACAAGAACAGCTTCCTGATATTTGGTGTTTTCCATACCAAGGCAAATGCGATAAATAATAAATTGATTAGAGGAGATTTTCATGATCATGTGATTATTGCCCTCGAAAGTACCACGGCAAATGGAGTTGGAGTTGACGAAGTTCCAAAGGTCGGAGTAAGTGAGAGCAGTGACTTCATCAGTAATAAACTGTTGGATAAGTTCATTCATATGGATACCCCCTATAGTGTATTTTCTTTAGTATAGCACATATTTCCGCATAATTCAAGGGAAAATGCGGTCAAAGTGGGGAGTGTCGCCCATTAGCTTCATGACCTCGTATCGTAAACAACAAAATGTAGACGTCCCGATATCGAAGTGTCGAATTTTTTTGATTGTGACAAATTTATGCAAGCGACCGAAACGGGTGAACAATGCTCGTCCCTACCACAAATTGTGCGTTTTCTCAAAGTTTGTGCAATAAATTACAAGATGTAACGTCCAAAAAGCGGGCTGTCGAGGGCGCCAGCCCCTACATGGTTTGTTAAACAAATAAATAATGTGCGGATAACGCAGATATGCAACAAAAAAAGAGGCAGAATACTCCACCTCTCATTTAACTGTACAAAGATTTGTACTATTTTTTCTTTCTGGCCGAGCTTACCGCACGAGTTATCTCAGGCTCTGCTTCGCCACGAACACATTCAGCCGTTATCTTTATGCCAACTATCTCATCATCAGATGGTGCTTCAAACATGAGCTTTGTGAGTATCTTCTCAACTATCGCCCTAAGTCCTCTTGCTCCTGTCTTTTCTTCAATAGTCCTCTTGGCTATCTCTCGCTTTGCGTCCTCTGTGATCTCAAAATCGATGTTGTCAAGCTTGAAAAGCTTCGTGTACTGCTTGATAAGCGAGTTCTTTGGCTCTGTCAAGATCCTGCAAAGTGCGTCCTCGTCAAGCTCGTCAAGAACCGTGATAACAGGAAGTCTGCCCACAAGCTCAGGTACGATGCCGAACTTCACAAGATCGTGCGGTACTACCCTCTTCATCACATTGTTATCGTCCTCCTTGCTCTTGACCTTTCCGCCAAAACCAAGTGATGATGACTCTGTACGCTTCTTGATAACACTGTCAAGTCCCTCAAAAGCTCCGCCACAGATAAACAGAATGTTTTTGGTGTCTATCTGTATGAATTCCTGATGCGGGTGCTTTCTGCCACCCTGTGGAGGCACATTGGACACACAGCCCTCTACTATTTTAAGAAGTGCCTGCTGTACGCCCTCACCGCTTACATCTCTTGTGATAGAAACGTTCTCCGACTTTCTTGATATCTTATCTATCTCGTCGATATAAATAATACCGTTCTGAGCCGCCTCAACATTATAATCTGCCGCCTGAATAAGCCTTGTAAGCACGTTTTCAACATCATCGCCTACATAGCCTGCCTCTGTGAGCGTAGTAGCGTCAGCAATAGCAAAAGGCACGTTCAGAAGCCTTGCCAAAGTCTGTGCAAGCAAAGTCTTTCCTGTTCCTGTTGGTCCAAGAAGCAAAACGTTACTTTTCTGTATCTCTACGTCATCATCGTCATTAAGTGACAAAATTCTCTTGTAATGATTGTATACCGCAACAGAAAGCGCTATCTTTGCTTCCTCCTGCCCGATAACATACTCGTCAAGAACTGCCTTTATCTCCGCAGGCTTTTTAAGGGTTATGCCGCTGTCGGCCGCATTTTTACCCTTGCCGCGCTGCTTCGTTTTAGGAAGTCCCTCCTGCTCAGCCAGAACATTATAGCAATAAAGTACACACTCGTCACAAATGTGGCTCGTGCCTGCTGAAAAAAGTGTTCTAACCTTGTCCTCAGGCTTGCCGCAGAACGAGCATTTTCTTATTGTATCATTAGCCATTTATTTCACCGAACCTATCTGTTAGTTATTACCTTGTCGATAAGACCGTATTCAAGAGCCTCCTGAGCTGTCATATAATTGTCACGCTCAGTGTCGATGTTGATCTGCTCGATAGGCTTGCCTGTGTTCTGGGCAAGTATCCTGTTGAGCTTCTCTCTGGTCTTTACCATGTGGTCAGAATGTATCTTGATATCTGTACACTGACCAGAAATTCCGCCGCCTGCGATAAGAGGCT
Source organism: Ruminococcus sp. MSJ-25 (assembly GCF_018917825.1). NCBI lineage: Bacteria > Bacillati > Bacillota > Clostridia > Eubacteriales > Oscillospiraceae > Ruminococcus > Ruminococcus sp. MSJ-25. The sequence goes on along the minus strand of NZ_JAHLPI010000014.1, from coordinate 87,596 downwards.
GATGAATGAGTATCTCACTGTTTGGCAGAGCAAATCTCTTGCCCTTTGTGCCGCTTGAAAGCAGGAATGAACCCATTGAAGCAGCCATACCCATGCATATAGTTGACACGTCACACTTGATATACTGGATAGTATCATAGATAGCCATGCCGGCTGTGATAACTCCTCCGGGGCTGTTTATATAAAGGTCGATATCCTTTTCAGGATCCTGTCCCTCAAGATAAAGCAACTGTGCCACTACTACGCTTGCCACTGCGTCGTCTATCTGGTCGCAGAGCATGATTATTCTGTCATTGAGCAGGCGGGAATAAATGTCATAGCTTCTCTCGCCTCTGCTTGTCTGTTCCACTACATAAGGTACCAATGCCATAAAATTGCCTCCTTAATCTATTTTCGCCCGCATAAGGTCATGCGGGCGAAAGCATAAATTATCTTACTTTATAACTGCTGCGTCCTTGATAAGGTCAACAGCCTTGCCAACTGCAATATCCTTCTTAAGGTCGTCATCATGGATAAACTGCTTGATCTGGTCAACGTCAAGCTTGTAAGCCTCAGCAAGCTTATCGAACTCAGCCTTAAGCTCGTCCTCAGTTACCTCGATATTCTCAAGCTTTGCGATCTTCTCAAGTGCAAGTCTGAGCTTGACCTGCTTCTCAGCCTGCTCAGCATATGCCTTCTTTACAGTGTCCATAGTCTGACCTGTATACTGCATATAGAGATCAAGTGAGATGCCCTGTGGTGCAAGTCTCTGCTCCAGCTCGCTGATCATCTCGTTTACTCTGTTGTCAAACATAACCTGTGGGATCTCAGCTGTCATGTTCTCGATGACCTTATCGAATATCTTAGCCTCTACCTCAGAATCAGCGTGCTTCTCGTTAGCTTCCTCAAGCTTCTTCTTAACGTCAGCCTTGTATTCGTCAACTGTATCGAACTCTGTTGAATCCTTTACCATATCGTCGTCCAGCTCAGGCATAACCTTCTTTGATATGCTCTTGAGCTTGATCTTGAATACAGCAGGTGCGCCTGCAAGTTCCTTTACCTGATACTCCTCAGGGAATGTTACGTTGATGTCGAACTCCTCACCGGCATTGTGACCAACGATCTGATCCTCAAAGCCAGGAATGAACTGACCGCTTCCAAGTGACAGTGTGAAATCTTCTGCCTTACCGCCCTCGAAAGCAACATCGTCCTTGAAGCCCTCGAAGTCGATAACAACGTCGTCACCGTTCTCAGCAGCTCTGTCGTCAACTGTTTCAACAGTAACGTTCTTCTCTCTGAGAGCGTCAAGCTGCTTGTTGATATCCTCATCAGTTACAGGATTGACAACTTTTTCAACTTCTATACCCTTATAGTCCTTAACTTCAACCTCAGGCTTTGTGATGCAAGTTGCCTTGAGCTTTACACCGTTTTCCTTGCTGATCTCAGTTACCTCTACCTCTGGGCGAGTAACGAGTTCCAGACCGGACTCTTCAACTGCGCCGTTTACAACAGGAGCGTACAGAAGATTTACAGCGTCCTCAAAAAATACCTGCTCGCCGTATTCCTTTTCGATAAGCTTTCTAGGAGCCTTACCCTTACGGAAGCCAGGCATAGCGATATTCTTTCTTGCTTTAAGATAAGCTTTCTCTATTGCAGCCTCAAAATCCTCAGCAGAGATCTCGATCTCAAGCTCGTACTTATTGGTTTCAACATTGTTTGTAGCTTTTAAACTCATTTATTATTCCTCCATTATATAAATGTATCTTATACATTATAGCACAAATATATTGTCATTTCCAGCATTTTTTTATAAATTGTCACTTTGCACAATTTTCGTTATGTCCAATGGGTCAAAATGCAAGAAATCACTAGCTATAAGCCGATATTCCACTCCGTCACGAGTGCCGTTTATTGCATAAGCGTGGGCTCTTCCGTGAAGGTGTCCGTAAAAACACTTTTTTATGCCGTATTTATGAAGCACTTCAAGCATATCATAATTGCAGCTATTGCCGAAAAGCGGTGGATAATGCAAAAACACCACAGGCTCTAAGCCTGCCTTTTGCGCAGACTCGATAGAGAGTGCAAGTCTGCCTGCTTCCCTTGCCAGAACCTTCTGATCCGCAGGTTCGCCGTTATCGCTTATCCAACCTCTCGTTCCGCATATGCCGAAGCCGTCATAGCTGTAATGATTATTATGTAGGATATTTATGGTATCAAAACCGTTTTCTGTAAAAAATTTATCCATTTTGTTCTTGGTGTTCCACCAATAATCGTGATTGCCCTTGGATATTATTTTTCTGCCGTTTAGCTTATTTATGAACTCGAAGTCTTTTTTCGACTGCTCAAAATTCATTCCCCACGAGATATCGCCGGGTATCACCACAGTGTCCTCAGGACGAACTTTGTTCTGCCAGTTTGTTTCAAGCTTTGTCACATAGTCAGACCAGCCACCGAATATATCCATTGGTTTATCTGTACCCAGCGACAAATGCAAGTCGGCAATGGCAAATAGGCTCACGGTTTTTCCTCCATTCCAGAAACTTCATGTATTATCCCGACCACTCATGCACATACTACTTTTGCAGCAAAAAGCTGCGGAAGGAGCGATGTACAAATGGAGAAGGATAGAATTTACGGTATCCACTGCAACGTAGACAAATGCGTTTACAACAGCAACAACTGCGAATGTACCGCAGGCAAGATCAACGTAGGCTGTACCTGCACCGACCCTAACTGCTGTGACGAAACAGAGTGCAAGACATTCAAGGCAAGAGGCTAATTCCCCTCGCCATGGTCAGTGGACATACGCTGTGCGCTGACCTCCGCCCGACAATAGTCGGACGGGTACATATCAAATACCCAGAGCTGAGTAGATGTAGTCCTTCATATCAGCCTTGTCGATCACCTTTGTGAATCTTACTTCCTTATCTTTAAGCGCAGCAAGTGAAGCAGGAACAGGTATCTTTGAAACCTCGGCAAGCTCGTCAACAAGACCGAACTCGTCAGCGTTTGTATCCTTACCGATAGCTGCAAGAACTGAACCTGAGAACTTATATGGGCTTGCTGTTGAAGCGATAACAGTCTTTGTCTTGTCGCCTGTAGCAGCCGCATAGTCCTTGTACACCTTCACTGCAACGGCTGTGTGAGTGTCGCAGGTGTATGAATACTCGTCATAGATCTCCTTGATGCAAGCCTTTGTCTGCTCATCGTCGCAGCAGCCTGCATAGAACTCGTCAGCGATAGCCTTCTTCACTTCGTCTGTTACCTCATATCTGCCAGTCTTGGAAAGGCTGCCGAACCACTCTCTTATCTGAGCGTCGTCAGAACCACTAAGGTGATAGAGAAGTCTTTCAAGGTTAGAGGAAATAAGGATATCCATAGAAGGTGAGATAGTTGTATGGAACGGACGATTTCTGTCATAAATACCTGTCTTTATAAAGTCTGTGAGGACGTTATTTGCGTTTGAAGCGCAGATAAGCTTATTAACAGGAACGCCCATATGCTTTGCATAGTAGCCTGCGAGGATATTGCCGAAGTTGCCTGTTGGAACAACAATATTTATCTTGTCGCCAAGCTCGATCTCGCCGTCAGCAACAAGCTGAGCGTATGTAGATACATAGTAGATTATCTGCGGTGCAAGTCTGCCCCAGTTGATAGAATTTGCAGAGGAGAACATCATGCCGTTCTCAGCAAGCTTGTCGGCAGTTTCCTTGCTTGTGAAGATAGTCTTAACACCTGTCTGAGCGTCGTCAAAGTTGCCCTTGATTGCGCAAACGCCGACGTTGCCGCCCTCCTGAGTTGTCATCTGCTTTTTCTGCATAGCTGAAACGCCGTCCTCAGGATAGAACACGAGTATCTCTGTACCCTCAACGTCCTTGAAGCCCTCGAGAGCAGCCTTACCTGTGTCGCCTGATGTAGCAACGAGGATAACTACCTTCTTGTCAACGCCAAGCTTCTTGATAGAAGTTGTGAGCAGATATGGAAGTATCTGGAGAGCCATATCCTTAAATGCACAAGTTGGACCATGCCACAATTCGAGCATATAAGTGCCGTCAAAAAGGTGAGCAAGCTCTGCAATATTGTCTGTGTCGAAATTCTTTGTGTTGTAAGCACCCTCTACACAGTAGCGTATCTCAGCCTCTGTGAAATCTGTGAGGTACTTTGAGAAAACGAAAAATGCTCTCTCAGCGTAGCTTTTTTCGCCAAGAGCCTTGATATCATCAAGTGTTATGGCAGGTATCTCAGACGGAACGAAAAGACCGCCGTCCTCAGAAATGCCCTGTGCTATCGCCTGTGCAGACGAAACCTTTACTTCGCTGTTTCTTGTACTTTTGTAAAACATAAACAACAACCCTTCTTGTTTTAGATGTCCGACAGGTGTCGGCTATTTACAGACCATACGGTCTTTACTTCATGCTTGCGTCGAAAGCGTTCACATAATATCTCAGCTTTTTTACCTTACCGCCCTCAGTTTCAACTACCGCAACGTCAAATCTGCATTGCAAAGGCTGTGCAACATTTTGCAAATAAGCCTGCGCAGTTCTGATGATGATCCGCTGTTTTCTAAGGTCAACAGCTTCCTCCGCCGAGGTCATAGAGCCTATGGTTCTTGTTTTCACCTCAACAAAAGCTATGATATCCGCTTTCTCTGCGATTATATCTATTTCACCGCCTCTGACAGTAAAATTCCTCTTTATTATCTCATACCCGTGTCTTACAAGAAAGCCGCAAACTGCGTCCTCCCCGATATTGCCAGCCTTTCGGCGCTGGGTATGGTCAATGCCCATTTTTCTTTGCATAATACTTTTTGAGAAAACTCATTCTATGTATTCCGCATGGTCCATACTGGTCTATCATCTCATAGTGGAGCTTTGTGCCATAGCCCTTATGCTTCTCAAACCGATACTCAGGATATTGTTCAGCCATTTGCTCCATATACCTGTCCCTTGCGACCTTTGCAAGAATTGAAGCCGCCGCCACTGCCTGACTTTTGGCATCTCCCTTTACCACCGCTATGGCTGGACATTCAAGACCCTCAGGGGTCTTGTTCCCGTCAATAAGGCAGACGTCAGGCTTTGTATCCATATCCTCCACCGCTCTTTTCATTGCAAGCATTGCGGCGTTAAGTATATTTATATCCTCTATCTCTTCCACTGTTGCGGTCTGTATAGAAAAGTCAACTGCTTTTTCCATTATCTCATCAAAAAGCTCCTCACGCTTTTTCGCTGTAAGCTTTTTGCTGTCGTTTATCCCCTCTATAACTGTGTCCTTATCAAATATCACAGCCGCTGCAAACACATCTCCTGCAAGAGGACCTCTGCCAGCTTCATCGCAGCCGCACACCACGTTATGATCTTTTCTTATCTCGTTGTCAAACTCGCTGAGCGTCATATCAATACCCCTTTGGCTTTTCAAGAGTAAGTCTGCCGAGAGTACCGTTTCTGAACTCGTCCATAACCGTAATGGCTGCCCTTTCGGTATTTATCTCTCCGCCAGAAACTAAAAAGCCACGCTTTCTGCCTATTCTTTCAAGAAGCTCAAAGCCTACCACACAGCCGATAGTTTCCTCGTCAGCAGGCTCTATATCATCTGTTCTGATGCCATAACGTTTCTCGATAAGCTCAGGATAGTTCTCTTTCAAAAACTCAAGCAGACGACAGGCAAGATATTCCATATCCATAATATCGTCCTTGACCGCACCTGTAAATGCGAGCCTTTCGCCAACAAGCTTATCCTCAAACTTTGGCCACAGCACACCGGGCATATCCAAAAGTTCAAAGCCCTCGTCAAGCTTCACCCACTGTTTACCTCTTGTAACACCGGGTCTGTCCTCAACTTTTGCAAGCCTTGACCCTGCAAGTCTGTTGATAAATGACGACTTGCCAACGTTTGGTATACCGACTATCATTATTCTTATAGGTCTGCCAGACATACCCTTGGCATTCCATTTCTCAATATCGTCCTTTAAAAGCTCTTTGAGCTTTCCATAAAACTTGCTTACGTTTTTGCCACTCCTACAATCTGTAGCAAGTGCAGTTATTCCCTGTTTTGCATAATAGTCCAGCCACATTGCCGTTACCTCAGGGTCGGCTGAATCAGCCTTGTTGAGAAGCACAAGCCTTGGCTTTGAGCCTACGATACGCTTCATTTCAGGGTTTCTGCTTGAAAACGGGATACGAGCGTCAGTTATTTCCACCACTGCGTCCACAAGCTTCAGATTTGACGCCATTATGCGGCGCGTTTTTGCCATATGTCCAGGAAACCACTGAACGTGAGATACTTCGCTCATATCTTCCTCCTTACTCTAACTCAATCTACCTTACCAACGCCCTCATCATTGCCTGCCGCAAATCGAAACAGCACTCTGCCGACTATCTCGTCATAAGGCACATATCCTATTACACGGCTGTCTGTGGAATGATTTCGGTTGTCGCCCATTACAAAGCAACATCCCTCAGGCACTTCATATTCATAAACTTCACTTTCTTTATTATAGTATCTTTCATCAAAATACTCGTCATCAAAGCTGCCGTCGCACTTAATATAGCTCTCATCAAGCACCGCTCCGTTGACCTTGACTACAGCCGACTTGTTGTCTATCTCGACCTTTTGCCCTTCTACGGCAATGATACGCTTGATTATCCTATTGTCAAGAACAGACGAGTTGACAACAACTATATCCCCCTGCTTTGGCGTATAAAGCAGTTTTGATATAACAAGAGAATCATTTTCAAAAAGAGTGTCCTGCATTGACTGTCCTTGTACATTCACTGTTCTAAACACAAAAGTAAAAACAAGCACGACCACAAACATTGCCATGACTATTATCTCAAGAAAGTCGAACAGATTATCGACAGCTCTTTTACCCTGCTTTTTCAACTTACCTTACCAAAGCTGTCAAATGGATAAAGCCTTAAAACTGCCTTACCAAGCACGTCAGATGGGTCGATAAAGCCTATCCTTCTGCTGTCTGTGGAATTATTTCTGTTATCGCCCATGACGAACAGCTTGCCCTCAGGCACGTCGTACTCAAAAACATTTTCTTCCACTTCATATTCCTCATCAAAGAGATTAGTGTTATACATAGCTTCCCTGATATTGTCATTTGAAATGACCTTACCGTTTACTGTAACAGTATTGTTATTATAATCAACGACAACCTTATCCCCACCTGTGCCGATAACACGCTTGATTATAGTTTTGCCAAGCTTTTCGCTGTTGATAACAACGATATCGCCCTTTTGCGGTGTATAATTTATGTGAGTGATTATAAGTCTGTCCTGATCCTGCAAGGTCTCACGCATAGAAGGACCCTGAACAAGAACTATCCTGAAGAAAAAAGTAAAAATCAGGATCACCATAAACATAGCGAACACGAAAGATTCAGCCCATTCAAAGACCTCGTCCATAACATTCACGGGCTGTTTTTCCTTTAGGTCGTCAGGGGCGGCTTTTTTAGCCTTGTCAATATCCTCCTGAGAAACATCGCCGAATTTTTTATTATCGTCCATAAAAGCCTCGATCCTTTATCCAAAGGCGGCAAAAGCCGTCAAATACTCATATAGATTTATTATATCAAATTTCAAAACAAATTACAAGGGGGTAAGGAAAATTTCTTTGAGATAGGGGGAGCGGAGGGTTTAAGTGAGGAATGAGGAATGAGGAATGGGGAATGAGGAATGGGGAATGAGCATAGCTGAACAGAGTTGTGCACAAGCACCGAGCGTAGCGATTTTGCGGCAGAAGAAACTATCGGCAACATCTGTAGGGGCGAACAGTGTTCGCCCGTGCTCAGAATTTGCCATAATTCTGAATTGTAGATGCGGTGGGATAGTTATTACATCTACCGAACAATGTAATAATCAGGGTTTGCTACTTCGACAGGCGAACAGCGTTCGCCCCTACACATACATCGTGCAGATATGGCAAGTACAGCAAAACACCCCCTACAGGAACTTTGACAGATCAACATTCATGGCAAAATCGTCATACCACGACAGATCGCAGCCTTGTTTGTTCTTGGGCTTTGCCGCAGTCTTTCTCTTTGAATCATTGTCAAGCCAGCCTGAGATTATGCGGTATGGGTCTGTGCAGTGCCTGCCCTTGGTAAACAGCCATTGAGATAATTTAGATATATAGCTCTCTAAAGACAGACCGACAGACCGACACCTGCTTTCAAGCTCGTTATACTGCTCTGATGTGAGCATTATATTTTTGTGTGTGCCGAAAGACCTGACGACAGACTTCGCTGTCCCTGCGTCTTTCTTTTTCTCTTTATCTATAGCTTTATCTATATCTTTGTCTTTGTCTATATCTATATCTGTATCTTTGTCTTTATCTATATCTATATCTTTATCAGCTTTTTTTGCTTTTTCTGAAAACCTTTTGGTTTGTGAAAAAGCTTTTGGTTTTTCTGCGGTATCATTTATACCCTGAGGTTTTTCTTCTGCATTATCTGCTGATGCAGCTGTCTGCTCAGCTTTTTCATCAGTATTCCCTGACTCATCAGACTTTTTAGGTCTGCCGCCCTTTTTACCGCACTCGCTCCTTTGAGCACACGTCTCTTCCCATGCAATGCCGTCACGCTCGATAGCGGCCCTCATCATAAGAAACGCTATCTTTGTTCCTCCTGAAAGCTTTGGAGTTTCTCCCCTCTTTGCATAAGCAAACAGCGCCATGACAAGCTCGCCTATCTCTTCCCTGCTGTCAAGCGCCTGAAAAATGTCCTCCCAGTCTTTGTAAAGCATGAACGCTTTGTTGTCTGTGTGAAAATTCTTTGCCATTTTTATCGTCCTTTCTCTGTGGATCGAGGGCAATTATCCCCCTCTACTTATCCCGAAAAAGACCTTTTTTGTTGCATAAAAAATGCAACAATTGCAGAAATGTTGCCAAATTAAAATATAAATCATTTGTTTGCACAAATCAAGTGCTAATATTTTGTGCAATGTGACGGTGAAATGTCATGTGATTTTGCGGCAAGACAAACTATCCCAAATAATCTGTAGGGGCGAACAGTGTTCGCCCATGCTCAGAACTTGTACAAATTCAGAACTGTAGGGGACGACGCCCTACATGTTTTGTGAAAATATAACGAATGTACGAATATCATAAAATTGTCGGGCGATATATGCAGGCGAACGCTGTTCGCCCCTACCGTATATCGTGCGAACAACTCAGTCGTGGATATAAAAAAAAGAGCCGACCAAAGCCGACTCGTTTTTATAGAAAGAATTATCTGATAGCTTCCTTGACCTTAGCTGCCTTACCAACTCTGTCACGGAGATAATAGAGCTTAGCACGGCGAACCTTACCGCTGCGTACAACCTCTACCTTTTCAACTACAGGTGAATGAACAGGGAAAACTCTCTCGATTCCACAGCCGTGAGCTACTCTACGAACTGTGAATGTCTCGTGGATTCCACCGTGCTTCTTAGCGATAACTGTGCCCTCGAATACCTGGATTCTGGACTTGTCACCCTCTGTAATTCTTACGTGTACCTTTACTGTATCACCAACGTTGATAACAGGTGCCTCGGATTTAAGGCTTGAATTAGAAATCTGCTTTAAAGCGTCCACTTTAAATTCCTCCTTAATATTTTCAGACATTCATTCGCTTTATGGCAGCTATCGCTGCAAAGCCAGAGGACTGCCCGCTTTAATGTCGTGCCTTTCGTTCAAAGGCGTGGCATTAACTCTCGTCGGAAGAACCGACGGTAATTCAAATGCTTTAATATTATACCATATCTCAAAACCTTTTGCAAGGATATTTATATAAAATTTTCGCCGTTTGCCATGAGTATTTTTGTACGTTCTGTATAAATTTCCGATATTTCTATACCATAACGCTCACAGAACGTGTCTATGACTACGTTCACATTAAGATTGAAGGAGCTTCCGCAGGGCAGCTTTAATGTCACCTCAAAGCTGTCCTCTAGCTCTTTGCTGTCAAGCACTGTGATATGCGGCTTTATATCCACAAGATTGATAGTCTTTTTCTTGGTTCGCTTTTCTATCTCTATCTTGTCAAGTGCTATGAACTTGCTGAAAAGCTCCGCCACTTCATGTACGCTCTTATCTGTTTTCAGCCTTGCCACATACTCCGCCGCTGTAATGTCGGTATGCTTATGCTCAGGCTTTGACACGCTCACTATCTCAAGACCAACAGGCGTCTGAGCGTTCATTCGCTCCAAAACCTCGTTGTATGGGATATCCTCAGTGAGAGCAAAGTCCATTATCTCTACCCTGCTGTCAGTGCCGAGGGGCAACGCCAGTGGGAACATTATATACACATGAGGATTGAAACCCTGAGTGTGCCATATTGGCAGGTGCGCCCTTTTGAACACTCGCTGAAAGGCTCTCATAAGGTCAAGATGAGAAATGTATTTCGCTCTGCCTGTTTTTGAAAATACCGCTCTGTATTCAAATCTCTCCAAGCGGAGATTTACATTCTTCGGCTCAGCGTTTGCCACAGTAAACACCTCCGTATTCGCATTTTATGCCACAGCCTGAACAGCCCTCTTTGCAGTTTCGTGTAGTCACTGCCTGATGTGCTTTCTTGTTCTCACGAACGAAAAACTCGTGGCTCACAAGATAATCAAGGTGCGACCACGGCGCTATCTCGTCATAAGAACGTCTGCGGTGAGCATAGAAGCTTGTATCAAGCCCGCACTCCTCGAATGCTTCCTGCCACTTGTCAGCCTTGAAATGCTCGTCCCAGCCGTCAAGATAGCAACCCTTTTTCCATGCGGTGTATATCGCCTTACCAAGACGTCTGTCACCCCTTGCAAGAACTGCTTCCAATATAGATGTATAAGATTGGTGAGTGCTAAGGCGTATCTTACGGCTTGTAAGGCTCTTGAAAAGGTGTTCCTGTTTCTCTTTTATCTCCTCGGGCGTTGCCTGCGGCTCGAACTCGAACGGAGTAAAAGGCTTTGGTACGAACGTTGCAGTAGAAACTGAAATCTGTACGCTCTTGCCGCGCTTTTCTTTTGGTGTTTCGTAATAAAGGTCAAGGACTTTCTGCGCAAGCTTTGCGATACCCTCAACGTCCTCCAGCGTTTCCTCCGGCAGACCAAGCATGAAATAAAGCTTTACAGTGCTGTATCCGCCCTCAAAGGCAGTGCGACAGGTACGCATTATCTCCTCTTCGGTTATGTTTTTGTTTATGACGTCACGCAGACGCTGAGTGCCTGCTTCAGGTGCAAAGGTCAGACCGCTTTTTCTTACGGACTTTATTTTTTCCAGAAGCTCTTCACTGAAATTGTCTATTCTCAGCGACGGCAACGAAAGGTTTATCTGCTCTGCGTCAGTGTATTCCACAAGATTTTCCAAAAGCTTGTTTATCTCAGTGTAATCGCTTGTTGACAGTGACGAAAGAGAAACTTCCTCATAGCCTGTCTGCTCGCAAAGGGACTTTGTTTCGTTCTTTATGGTGTCGATACTTTTCTCTCTGAACGGGCGGTAGATAAAGCCTGCCTGACAGAATCGACAGCCTCTTATGCACCCTCTCAGTACCTCAACCACCGCTCTGTCATGGACTATCTGAGTGAACGGCACAACAAAGCCCTCTGGGTAATATACCTTGTCAAAGTCCTTGATAACACGCTTTTTGACCCTGGCAGGTGCTTCAGGGACGTTTGGCGTGATAGACTTCACAGTACCGTCCTCGTTGTAATCCACGTCATAGAAAGACGGAACATAAACACCCTCCAGCTTTGCGGCTTCTCTTAGAAACTCCTGCTTTGTAGGCTTCAAAGGTTTCATTCTCTCGTAAAGTTCAAGAAGCTCCACATTGACTTCCTCACCCTCGCCAAGAATGAACAGGTCGAAAAAGTCAGCCATAGGCTCAGGGTTGCAGGCACACGGACCGCCTGCGATAACAAGGGGCGTAAGCTCAGTTCTGTCCTTAGCAAGCACAGGCACGCCTGCAAGGTCGAGCATTTCAAGCACATTATTATAAGAAAGCTCATACATGAGCGTAAAGCCGATGAAGTCAAAATCCTTTATAGGGTCAAGGCTCTCCAGAGCGTAAAGAGGGATATCGTTCTCACGCATGAGTTTGTTGTAGTCCTCTTCAGGCATAAAGACACGCTCACACCACCAATTTTCACGGGCATTTTTCAGACCATAAAGTATCTTCATGCCAAGGTGTGACATACCCACCTCATAAGTATCAGGAAAACAGAAAGCGAACCGCACGTCCACCTTATCCTTATCCTTTACAACGCTGCCCACCTCGCCGCCTATATACCTTGACGGACGCTGAACTTTAAGCAGCAGCTTTTCTATTTTCTTTTTCAGTTCTTCCAAAGTTTTATCCTCCGATATTGAATGTACATAACAAGCATTCAAGCACTAAATGGGCGAACACTGTTCGCCCCTACAGTAAAAGTGCAAATGCCAATACATTTTGATTATACCAAATATTTATTACAAAAGCAATAAGCAAAGTGTTAATATATGACTTCGGAGAGGACGATAAAGCAGAAAGTTGCGGCAAATGATATGCTGACGGTGCCGTGGAGTATCATATGTATCATAGCCGCCGCTGAGAGCAGAATAAATACCGCTCTGAAAAACTCGCAGACCTTGCCATTGGCAAGCAAGGCGAGTATCCTGCCACCGTCAAAATAGCGAAAGGGCAGTAGGTTCAGCACACCAAGTAGAAAATTCACCTGACAGAAAAAGCCACCACCATTTGCCATATATGACAGCAGGCAAAGGGCAAAATTTACTGCTGCGCCACCGAAAAGCACAGCAAGCTCGTGGTATTTAGACAGCTGTTTATTATCAGGGGAAATGCGGATACCGCCTCCATAGACAACAATTTCTTGCGGTGAGCTTCCGAAAGCGGTCATGAGTACGAGGTGACCCAGTTCGTGGAGTGCGCAGCTCATAAGGGTCATGAGCAATTTTTCCGTTTGGGTCGCAGAGCATATCGTCACGAGGGCTATAACAAAGAAAAAGCTGAATGAAATTCCATAAGTCGTATTTTTGATTTTTAGCTTAAACAAGTTCATCACCGAAATATGTATATTCGGAATTTGCTCAAATAATGTGTAGGGGACGGCGCCCTCGACGTCCCGCTCGGAGAGATAACACCATAACTGTCATATCTTCGATATTGGGATTTTTTTGGTTGCTAAATGGAGGGGCAACGCTGTGATTATCACACCCCTGATGCCGAATTATTCGGGATACATTATTGTGACGTTTGCCAATAATTCCGCAGGCGAGGGATAGCGGGACGTCGAGGGCGCCGTCCCCTACATTTTGGCACTATGGTTTGCCATGCCGCAAAATCGCTACGCTCTTTGCTGGTGCTTTTATGATAATAGAAATAGCGGTGCGAGTTTTATTTCTCGACACCGCTTTGATTATTTTTTGTTTGGTAGTTTCATTTCTGCACCCCTCTGCACCATATAGCAGAATAAACTCGGTGCATACATTTACCTCGTACTGAAGAGCCACAAGGGTCAGCTATGCCAATTCCTCACTCCTCACTCCTCATTTGTTACAGCATCTTCCTCAAATACTGCCCCGTATACGACTTCTCACACTTCGCTATCTCCTCAGGAGTTCCTGTGCAAACGATAGTTCCGCCGCCGTCACCACCCTCAGGGCCTAAGTCTATGATATGGTCTGCGGTCTTTATCACATCAAGATTATGCTCGATAACAAGCACTGTATTTCCCCCGTCTGCAAGCTTCTGCAATACCTCTATAAGCTTATGCACATCAGCAGTATGAAGTCCTGTGGTAGGCTCGTCCAGGATATATATAGTTCTGCCTGTGGCTCTTTTTGAAAGCTCTGTTGCAAGCTTGACTCTCTGCGCTTCACCGCCTGAAAGCGTTGTAGCCGCCTGCCCTATCTTCACATAGCCAAGACCAACTTCATACAGTGTTTCAAGCTTACGGCTTATTTTAGGGATAGCGCTGAAAAACTCAACGCCCTCTTCCACTGTCATTTCAAGCACGTCATAGATGTTCTTGCCCTTATATCTGACTTCCAGCGTTTCACGGTTGTATCTCATTCCGCCACATACCTCGCACGGTACATAAACGTCAGGCAAAAAGTGCATTTCTATTTTGATTATACCGTCGCCCTCGCAGGCTTCACATCTTCCGCCTTTGACGTTGAATGAGAAACGTCCTGCGCCGTAGCCTTTCATCTTTGCATCAGCGGTCTGAGCGAAAAGTTCTCTGATGTCGGTGAATACCCCTGTATAGGTGGCAGGATTAGACCTTGGCGTTCTGCCTATTGGCGACTGGTCGATATCTATTACCTTATCAAGATGCTCTATGCCCTGCATTTCCTTGAACGCTCCAGAGCGTATTTTCGCACGGTTTAATCTGCCTGCAAGCTCCTTATAGATTATCTCGTTCACAAGTGATGATTTGCCTGAGCCTGACACACCTGTTACACAGGTGAAAGTGCCGAGAGGTATCTCAACATCTATGTTTTTCAGATTGTTCTGTGTTGCACCGATGACTTTCAGATACTTGCCGTTGCCCTCTCTGCGTGTTTCAGGGACAGGTATTTTCTTTGCACCGCTGAGATACTGTCCTGTGATAGAACGCTTGCACTTCATTATATCGTCAACAGTTCCTGCGCAGACTATCTCTCCGCCGTGAATGCCTGCTCCCGGTCCAACGTCAACCACGAAATCTGCCGCACGCATGGTGTCCTCGTCATGCTCGACCACTATGAGGGTATTGCCAAGGTCACGAAGCCTTTTAAGGGTTGCGATAAGCTTGTCATTGTCACGCTGGTGCAGACCGATAGACGGCTCGTCAAGGATATACAGCACGCCCACAAGTGATGAGCCTATCTGCGTTGCAAGCCTTATACGCTGGCTCTCGCCGCCTGAGAGAGTGCCTGCGGAACGTGACAGGGTGAGATATTCCAGTCCAACGCTTTTGAGAAAGCCAAGGCGTGACCTTATCTCTTTTATTATCTGCTCACCGATAAGCTTGTCACGGTCGCTTATCTCAAGGTTTTCAAAAAACTCCAGTGCCTTTGCCACCGACTTGTGACAAAGCTCTGCGATATTTATTCCGCCAACTGTAACGCTCAGGCTTTCTTTTTTAAGCCTTTCACCATGGCAGGCAGAACACTTTTCATCGCTCATATAAGCTTCTATATCAGCCTTTGCCCAATCGCTGTTAGACTCTTTGTAACGTCTTTCAAGGTTTGGTATAACGCCCTCAAATTCAGCCTGATAGTCAGCCTTATAGAACTTGTTGCCACGCTTCAGGTGAAGCTTCTGACCCTGCGTGCCGTACAGAAAAACGTCTATAGCGTCCTTGTCGAGATTTTTCACAGGCTCGTCAAGGGAAATGCCGTAAGTTTCTGAGATAGCGTTGAAATACATCATTGCGATAGAGCCTTCTTCAAGGCTGTTCCAGCCACTTGCTTTTATCGCACCTTGCCTTATGGAAAGGTCTTTGTTAGGGATAATAAGCTCAGGGTCTATCTTTTTGAACACACCAAGACCAGTACACTTTTCGCAAGCACCGAAAGGATTGTTGAAGGAAAACATTCTCGGTGTCAGCTCGTCAATGGATACGCCATGCTCAGGGCAAGCGTAATTCTGAGAGAAAAGCATTTCCTCTCCGCCGATAACGTCAACGCCCACAAGTCCCCCTGTAAGCGAAGAAACAGTTTCGATACTGTCGGTAAGACGGGACTTTATGCCCTCTTTGATAACAAGTCGGTCAACGACTATCTCGATAGTGTGCTTTTTATTTTTCTCTATTTTTATCTCTTCCGAAAGGTCATAGGTTATGCCGTCGATACGCACTCTCACATAGCCCGACTTTCTTGCACGGTCAAGCTCTTTTGTATGCTCGCCCTTACGTCCTCTGACGATAGGAGCTAAAAGCTGAATCTTTGTACCCTCGTCAAGCTCCATTATTTTATCCACTATCTGGTCAACAGTCTGCTGACGTATCTCTCTTCCGCAGACAGGACAGTGCGGCACACCTATACGGGCGTAAAGCAGTCTGAGATAGTCATATATCTCCGTGACAGTACCCACAGTTGAACGTGGGTTTTTGGAAGTAGTTTTCTGGTCTATGGATATAGCAGGGGAAAGTCCCTCTATGCTGTCAACATCAGGCTTATCCATTTGACCCAAAAACATTCTCGCATAAGATGACAGCGACTCAACATAACGTCTTTGACCGTCGGCGTATATGGTATCGAATGCAAGAGAAGATTTACCCGAACCCGAAAGACCTGTCATAACAACAAGCTTATCTCTCGGTATGGTAACATCAACATTTTTGAGATTATGCTCTCTTGCACCTTTTATAACTATCTCGTTAATTGGCATTGGTATTCTTTACTCTCCTTTTGGTATTGAAAAATCACATATTGGTATGCAGGCGGGCGAACACTGTTCGCCACTACATTTTCTCACTAATTGTCATTTAGACCAAAATCTTTGGTCAGAAGTTTATTTTTCCACAAGGCTTCACAATTCAGTATTTTCTCTTTGGACTCATTCATTGAAAATATCTGAAGAATGGAAAACTGAAAATCTTTGTAGCTATCTGATGATATCGCAAGATAATCTCTTATACCGCTGTTTCCGCCGTGAAAAGTTTTTACATACTCTTTCCACCTGCCGAAAAGTCCGTCAGAACCTGTGGCAGAGCCTATATATTGCTTGCCTGTTTTTCGGTCAGCGATAAGATAAACAGCTTTTACAGCACTCAGGGCTGAGATGTATTTATCATAGACATTAGGCTTTTCAACAATATCTTTAAGCTGTCCAAAGCTCAATATCAAGTTATCATAGCCCACAAAATCTTGTGAGTTCACAGCTATTATTTTCTTAGGGTTTGTGGCTTTTTGGTGCCATGCAACTGCGGCGTTGCCCCAATCTATGACTAATCTTCCCTGATAATCCGAAAGAAAATCGTTTGCTTCCAGGTCATATTGATAAACGTTTCTTTCAAACATCTCAGGCACAGGAAAACCTGTGGGCATATTATCAGGCGTGGCAGGGTGTTTGCCTTTTACTGTATAAGCCCCGAAAAATCTAGCACCTCTGCCCTTTTCGCCAATGAAAACCAGCCAATATTTAAAGCCGTCAGAAAAATGCTCCGCTTGCAGGCGTGTATACTGTTCAATGCTCTCAGAGCCGTTTTCATAGCATTTTGCAAATGCTATGTCGCCGACAGAGTGCCTTATAAGCACTGCTTCGTCAGGGTCGATACCGCCAAGCTTCATCAAATCGGATAAATAAAGCTCTGTCATTTCTTCTCGCCCTTTAACTCCGCTATCTTATCACGCAGGAATGCGGCGTGCTCAAATTCAAGCAGCTTTGCCGCCTCTTTCATTTCCTTTGTGAGCTTTTCTATGAGCTTTGCAGTTTCCTGCTTTGAAAGCTTTGTTTTCTGCCTTGCCTCGTATTCCACCTCTTCCTTGGTGGATATTTCTATTACATCTCTTATATCCTTGACGATAGTTTTCGGAACTATGCCGTGTTCTTCGTTGAACTTCATCTGTATTGCACGGCGTCGCTCCGTTTCGGTGATAGCCTTTTCCATTGAACGTGTCACCGTGTCGGCATACATTATTACCTTGCCCTCGGCATTTCGAGCGGCTCTGCCTATGGTCTGTATAAGCGCGCTTTCAGAACGCAGAAAGCCCTCTTTATCGGCATCAAGTATAGCCACAAGAGTTACCTCAGGCAGATCAAGACCCTCTCTCAGCAGGTTGATACCCACAAGCAC
Organism: Ruminococcus sp. MSJ-25; assembly: GCF_018917825.1. Classification (NCBI taxonomy): domain Bacteria; kingdom Bacillati; phylum Bacillota; class Clostridia; order Eubacteriales; family Oscillospiraceae; genus Ruminococcus; species Ruminococcus sp. MSJ-25. Next base: position 69,873 of record NZ_JAHLPI010000014.1, on the reverse strand, counting down.
GTCAAACTCGCCCAAACGCAGGTCACGGATTATCTCCATACGCTCGATAGTGTCGATATCGTGGTGCATATATCTCACCTTGACGTCAAAGCTCTTTAGATAGTTTGTGAGATCCTCAGCCATTTTCTTTGTAAGAGTAGTAACAAGCACACGCTGATTTTTAGCTGTGCGCATATTTATCTCGCTGAGCAGATCCTCTATCTGACCCTCAGTCGGCTTTACGATTATCTCAGGGTCAAGAAGTCCTGTTGGTCTTATTACCTGCTCCACTATCTGCTGCGATTTTTCCTGCTCGATAGGTCCAGGGGTAGCGGACACGAAAACTGCCTGATTGATATGAGAATAGAACTCATCAAAGGTCAGCGGTCTGTTATCCATTGCTGACGGCAGGCGAAAGCCATAGTCAACCAGTGTCTGCTTTCTTGCCCTGTCGCCTGCATACATACCTCTTACCTGCGGCAGAGAAACGTGTGATTCGTCCACGAAAAGCACAAAATCCTTAGGCAGAAAGTCAAGGAGAGTGAATGGCGTAGAGCCTGCGGGACGTCTTGCAAGCACTCGGGAATAATTCTCGATACCACTGCAAAAGCCTATCTCCTCCAACATTTCGATGTCATAGTTAGTGCGCTGTGCGATACGCTGAGCCTCGATAAGCATATCGTTATCTTTGAAATACTTGATACGCTCGTCAAGCTCCTGCTTTATCTCCTCGATAGCATCGTGCATTTTATCACGGCTGACGATATAATGAGAAGCAGGGAAAATTGCAGCGTGAGCAAGGGAGCAAAGCACCTCGCCTGTGACAACATTTATCTCTGTGATACGGTCTATCTCATCGCCGAAGAACTCGACTCTTATGGCAGTGTCTGTGGAATTTGCAGGGAATATCTCCACCACATCTCCCCTGACACGAAACTTGTTTCTCACAAAATTTATATCGTTTCGCTCATACTGGATACCCACAAGGTCGGCGATAAGCCTGTCACGGGATTTCTCCATACCACGACGTATAGACACCACCATGGACTTATACTCCTCAGGGTCGCCAAGGGAGTAGATACAAGAAACGCTGGCAACGATGATAACGTCACGTCGTTCAGCGATAGCGGAGGTAGCGGAATGTCTAAGCTTATCTATCTCGTCATTAACGGAGCTGTCCTTTTCGATATAAACGTCCTTGCTAGGCACATAGGCTTCAGGCTGATAATAGTCATAGTAGGACACAAAATATTCCACGGCATTGTTTGGAAAAAACTCCTTGAACTCAGAGCAAAGCTGAGCGGCAAGTATCTTATTATGGGCAAGCACCAGCGTCGGACGGTTTATCCTAGCAATAACGTTTGCCATAGTAAAGGTCTTGCCTGAACCTGTAACGCCCATAAGGGTCTGTTCTCTCATGCCGCTTTCGATACCCTTTACTAAAGCGTCCACTGCTTCGGGCTGGTCGCCCGATAGCTTATAATCTGAAACAAGCTGAAACTTATCCATAAATGCCTCCTCAATCGAACAGTTGTTTTAATCATTATATTACAATTATTTTTAATTGTAAAGGCTTTTTTATCAATATTTTTTGAATTTGCGTATATGTACAATTTTTCGGACTGGTATTGTTACTCAACCTGCGGTATCAGCTCGATGTATGTGTAGGGGCGAACACCGTTCGCCCGTCGAAGAAACAAACCCACGGCAACAACATTTTGATATAGAAACAAAATTATCCCACCGCACCCCTACAATTCTGAATTTACAGCAAATCCTGAGCACGGGCGAACGGTGTTCGCTCGTCGAAGTAATAAGCCCACGGCAACAACAAGGTTCGGCAGCAAAAAAATTCTCCCCGACAATTCTGAATTTACAGCAAGTCCTGAGCACGGGCGAACGGTGTTCGCTCGTCGAAGTAATAAGCCCACGGCAACAACAAGGTTCGGCAGCAAAAAAATTCTCCCCGACAATTCTGAATTAACAGCAAGTCCTGAGCACGGGCGAACGGTGTTCGCTCGTCGAAGTAATAAGCCCACGGCAACAACAAGGTTCGGCAGCAAAAAATTCTCCCCGACAATTCTGAATTTACAGCAAATCCTGAGCACTGGCGAACGGTGTTCGCTCGTCGAAGTAATAAGCCCACGGCAACAACAAGGTTCGGCAGCAAAAAATTCTCCCCGACAATCCTGAATTTACAGCAAATCCTGAGCACGGGCGAACGGTGTTCGCCCCTACAGATTATTCGGGAGAGTTTGTCATGCCGCAAAATCGCTGCGCTCAGGGCTCTTCCCATTCCTCATTCCTCATTCCTCACTTAATACCGCTCCCCTCTTGCATTCTCCCACACTTTAGGTTATAATATCACTATAGTAATAATTTCAGGAGGACGTAACATGAATAGATCATATGACGAATATAACTACACCCTCTCAAAGCGTGAACTGGAAGAGCTTAAATTCTTATTCATCTCTGATGATGTGGACTACAACGACACTGACAGCAACGGGCTTACTTTCCTGCTCACTGCTATCGAAAGTGCTGACTTTGTTGAGCAGGACGGTGTTCTCAAGCCTGACAAGCGAAGTGTTGATTTCATCAAATGGCTCATCGCTCAAGGCTCAGATGTGAACTTCCCTGCTGACAAAAAGCCTTTACAATATGCTATCAAATGTGAAGAGGAAATATCCCGCCGTAAAGGCAAAGCCTGCGATATGTCAGAAATTCTTCTGCTTCTCCGTGAAAGCGGTGCTGACAGCACGGGTCTTGACGAGCTTATTGACGGAGGATTCTCCGCTCGTGTGAAGCTCTGAGGTATGGCATGAGAGAATTTACCATAAATCAGAATGACGCAGGTCAGCGTGTTGACAAGTTTCTCACAAAGGCTGTGCCGAAGCTGCCTAAAAATCTGCTGTACAAATATCTGCGCCTGAAGCGTATCAAGGTCAACGGCAAACGCTGTGAGATATCCACACGGCTTGCTTGCGGTGACGTTATGCAGCTTTACATCAATGACGAATTTTTTGATACCGACAGCGGCAAGCCTGCATTTCTTTCCGCACCCTCTGCACTGAATATTATTTACGAGGACGAGAATATTATCCTTTGCGACAAAAAGTGCGGACTTGTGGTACATGAGGACGAAAGCGGCTCGGCGGACACGCTTATAAACAGGATACAGCACTATCTTTATGAAAAGGGCGAATATCGTCCTGAGGAGGAGCTGTCTTTCGCTCCTGCCCTTTGCAACAGGATCGACCGCAACACAGGGGGCATCGTCATATGTGCGAAAAATGCTGAAAGTTTGCGTGTGCTTAATCAAAAAGTTAAGGACAGAGAGCTTGAAAAACTCTATCTTTGTGTGACAGTTGGCATACCAAAGGAAAAGTCTGCTCGGCTCACGGCTTATCATCAAAAGGACGAGACGACAAAGACCGTCAGGGTATCCGACAAAAAGTTTCAGGGCAGCCGCACCATGATAACCTCTTATCGTGTGCTTGCGGAAAACAAGGCTGATGAACTTGCTCTTCTTGAAGTTGACCTTATCACAGGCAGAACGCATCAGATAAGGGCGCACCTTGCTCACATTGGCTATCCACTTCTCGGCGACGGCAAATACGGAATAAATAAAGTCAACCGTGCATACAATGTGAAAACGCAGGCACTTTATTCGTACAAGCTCACCTTTAAATTCACCACTGACGCAGGTATACTTGAATATCTGAACGGCAAGAGCTTTCAGGTTAAAGACGTATGGTTTTGCGAACAATTCTTCGGATATAAGCTCTGATATTTCGTTAAATCGCACTATTTCGACACTGTGGATTTGTCATATACGACAAAATAATATAATTTTCGTGCAAATTTTGTGTAAATTGTTCAAAAGTGCTTGCAAATGTATATAAAATATGTTATAATTATTTAGTCAAATTTAACGGCTGTACTATATATACAGAAAATGACAGATATATTTTATAGATTTGGAGGAACAAAGGTATGACAGGAGATCTGCATTGTCACACAACGCTGTCTGACGGCTCGCTTGGTATAGAAGAGGTCATTGTTCAGGCAAAAAGAATGGGACTTGACTTTCTTGCGATAACAGACCATGACACTCTTTCATCATCAAGCAGAGCGCAAATACTTGGCGAACGTTATGGGGTCAAGGTCATTCCTGCGGTAGAGCTTTCCGCATGGGACAAGAAGCGCAATTCAAAAGTACACATTCTTTGCTATGCGCCTCAGAAGCCTGACAGGCTGGAAGGTCTTTGCCTGAAGTCATGCCAGATAAGAAAAGACTGCGCAAAGGAAATGATAGAAAAGGTGACGGCTAGATATCCTATCCCTGCCGATGCTGTACTGCGCTACACAAAAAGCTCTAAAAGCATTTTCAAACAGCATATCATGAGGGCATTGGTAAATTACGGCTATGCCACTGAGCTTTACGGCTCTGTGAACGACAAGCTTTTTGCATATCCAAACGGCGAATGTCTTGTGACCCGTGAATATCCTGACGTAAACTTTGTGCTTGACCTTATACATTCCGCAAAGGGCGTTGCTGTTATGGCACACCCTGTTATGTTCAACAACACCGAGCTGCTCCTTGAACTTATCGAGGCAGGCAAGCTTGACGGAATTGAAGCATATCATCACTCTGCTACTCCAACTCAACAGCAGAAGCTTGCAGACATCGCAAAGGAACATGACCTGATAGTAACAGGCGGCTCTGACTTCCACGGTCTGTATAACGAAACTATGACGCATATCGGAAGCATGACCACTGATAAAGAAAATCTTGATAAGCTGTTCAAGCTCATTCATATAAATTCACAAAAAGCTAACAAAGCGGCTGTGAAAACAGAGAAATAATATGGTATAATAAAGGGACATTATCATGCGGTAATGTTCCTTTAATGCGTAACAAAGCCTAGTTTGGCTGTAATAGAGAGGACTGTATAAAATGAACGTAATGGAAGAATCACTACAGAAACACAGAGAATGGAAAGGCAAGATAGAGGTCTGCTCGAGAGCAAAGGTAAACAATGCCAAAGACCTTACTCTCGCATATACTCCGGGCGTTGCTCAGCCTTGCCTTGAAATACAGAAAGATCCTGACCTTTCATATGAGCTTACAAGACGTGCAAATCTTGTGGCTGTTATCACAGACGGCTCTGCTGTGCTTGGTCTTGGCAATATTGGCGGTCTGGCAGGTATGCCTGTTATGGAGGGCAAGTGTGCACTTTTCAAGGAGTTCGCAGACGTTGACGCTTTTCCGCTTTGCATAAAGTCCAATGACGTTGACGAAATTGTAAATACTATCGCTATGATATCAGACAGTTTCGGTGGTATAAATCTTGAAGATATTGCCGCTCCAAGGTGTTTTGAGATAGAAGCAAAACTCAAAGAGAAAGTTGATATTCCTGTTTTCCATGACGACCAGCACGGAACTGCTATCGTTGTCGGTGCGGCACTTATGAACGCCTGCAAGGTAGCAAACAAGAAGATAGAGGATATCACACTGGTAATAAACGGTGCAGGTGCGGCCGGCTGTGCTATAGGAAAGCTTTTGCTTTCTCTTGGTATCGGCAATCTTATCATGGTAGACCGTGAGGGAATAATCTGCGAGGGCGACAATTATCTTAACGAGGCTCACGCTGAAATGGCAAAGGTTACAAACAAGAACAAGCTCCACGGCTCTCTTGCTGACGCACTCAAGGGTGCAGACGCTTTCGTAGGTGTTTCCAAGCCAAAGCTTGTGACCGCTGAAATGGTCAGATCCATGAACGATAAGCCTATACTTTTCGCAATGGCTAACCCGACACCTGAGATAATGCCTGACGAAGCAAAGGCGGCAGGTGCGTTTATCGTTGGCACAGGACGTTCAGACTTTCCTAACCAGATAAACAATGTTATCGCTTTCCCTGGCATTTTCAAGGGTGCGCTTGCAGTAAGGGCTTCTGACATCAACGAGGAAATGAAAATGGCTGCAGCAAAGGCTATCGCAGGCTGTGTGCCTGAGGACAAGCTCAATGCGGAATTTATACTGCCGAACTCTTTTGACAGATCAGTACCGGTCGCTGTGGCTGAGGCTGTGGCAAAGGCTGCAAGAGAAACAGGCGTAGCAAGGATATAGGAGGTTTTTCAAATGGCAACGATCAGCTACACTCCAAAGGGAGTATGTTCAAGAAAAATAGATATCGAAGTAGAGGACGGTATCGTAAAGAAAGTGCATTTCACAGGTGGTTGTAACGGCAACACACAGGGTGTATCAAAGCTTGTTGAGGGCATGAAGGTTCAAGACGTTATTGACAGACTTGAGGGTATCGACTGCAACGGACGTGGCACATCATGTCCTGCTCAGCTTGCTGAGGCTTTGAAGTCTGCACTCTAAGCTTTCGTACTGAACATTACACGGATATAAAAAAACGGGCGAACACTGTTCGTCCCTACAGAAAAACGGACTGCATTTTGTTTGCAGTCCGTTTTTTTGTACATATTCTAATTTTCTGTCGCTGTGCTTTGAGTGAAACTCATTGAAACAAATCCCGTTCCATTCACCGTAATATCGGTATGATTACCGTCAGACCACTGCTCCGCACCGTTTATGCCGTTCGTTCGATAGAACTGAATATCATATTGATTTTTCTCGGCAGAATCGACTTTCATAGTTGCAGTGGCAATTTTTGTATTTACATCTGTGGAAACATTTAGGCTGTAAGTGTTTTTAAACCATGGGCTGATGTCAACATAGTTCGTATTCCAAGTCAGGGTGACAGTACCCTCGCCACTGCCTGACAGGCGGTAGTTGAAGCCGTCAAGATCTTTAGGCGAGGTAGCATTGTCAATGAATGTGCCTGTCCATGTTGCTGATGTGTTATCATTTATATAGATAACGCCAAGCTTTGCGGAGAGCGTTTTCAACTCTGCCTGATCTGTAGGTGCGGCTGTCACTTTCATGTATATATCAGACTTTGTGAGCTGTGACTTATCAAAGGTCAGCACAAATTCATGCTTGTTGAAATCATCTGATGTAAGCACAAGTGAAGAAAATTCGATTTTTGAATTACCTTCAAAAGTCTTTTTTTCACCGTTATATTCAACTGAATATTTTGCAGCTTCTTCTCCGGTAACGGCATTTCCGTCGCTGTCCACAAGCTCAACTGTAATGGTGTATGTGATATCCTTATCATTGTGCTTTATCATTGTTTGCGGATAGTTGCACACATTGACTGTCACACAAGGCGAGGTTTCCATACTGCTAAAAGTTATCGTCCTTGGAAGATCATTTTCATCTGTTGTAAGATAATTAGATGAAAACAGCATGCCAGCTCCCTTTTGTGTGGACACAACTCGCTTCACACTTGAAACGCTGGTATAAGCCGCCAAAACGCCAACAGTGCTGAGTGCGGCTGCCGCAAAAGCTATCCATATTGCAAGCCACGATCTTTTAAGCTTTTTTATAAATTTGTCTTTCATAGTAGCCGCCCTCCTTTCTGTCTGGTGATATATTACTTTCTTTGAACTGTCAGGTAGACCATATCAGTTTCTTTATTGTTTTGGACATTTTCATTCCATTTTACTCTTATTATAAAATAATCGCAAAACGGGTCTTTATTGTCAATTACCGTCAGTGCGTCCGATTGCCAATAAAGCGCTTCGGAATTTTTCTGAACATTGCCGTAACTGTCATAAGACTTTTCATGAAGCGTGCTGTCAGCAAGTATCTCCGAGCCTTGTCGGTTGAGATATCTTCCTGGGATCTTAATGCCGTCTATATTGTAATAAAACGTTTTATTCTCTTCATCAGATACATAAACTACAGTATCATTATTTTTATCAGCTTCCGGTACATCTTTCGCACGGTATATCTCATACTCAAAAGGGATATTCGTTGTATGTGCAAGCTGTATTTGATATTTTTGCACATCTGCCCCGCCTATTCCGAAAACAAAGTCTTTATAATTGCCGTCCTCAACGTCAATATCTGCCATTTCAAGATTTGCCACAGATTCTTTGTTTCCTGCGGTGATATAAAGCTGAGTAGGGGCATTTATTTTTGTTGTAAGTGCAATAGAACGTTTGTGAGTAAACCACGCATAAACAGGCAGTGCCACAAGCAGTACCGCCGAGAGAGATACTGCTATGACTAGCTGGAGCTTCTTCTTTTTTTCTAATTTTCTGAATTTTCCAAAAATGCTTTTTGTCATAATTTTCTCCTGAAAATGCCTGCTTATTATTAGTTTATAAAGCCTGTTTCTATTTTTGCGTTGGTGTAAACAACATAGTCGCTTGCGGTAGTTCCATTAACAACTGAGTTGTTGTCATTAAGCAATACTGCGGTAAGCTCAACTCTGTAGTTTGCATAGGTAAGTCCCTGCTCCTCAAAAGCCTTGCCTGTTTTTACTGTAAATTTCGTAACGGCTGTGTTTTGTTCTTCGCCATTATAGTCAGTGGTAAAAACGCACTCCTTGCCATTCAGACCGCTGTTTGATGTGGCGTTTTCCAAAGTAAAGCTGCTGAGATATTTGCTAATATCGTTTGTCTGCTTATATTCGCCGCTATTGTCCTTAACATACAACCTCATTGTATACTGTATTTTTTTGCCACTGTCCCTTGTTGACCGACTCAAAGCAGACAGATCATAGATAGCATTTGCTGTTATTGCCATTTCTTCTGTAGTCATATCTTTGGCATTGATACCAAGCTGCGAAAATGGTGAATCCTTCGACTCAAGAACCGTTGACTCTGCAACGTTATAGTTTAGCTGTGCCACCGTCATTGCCTTTCTATAGTAGCGTCTGGCAGGCATATCTCCACTTGCAGAGATAGAGCTGTTCTCAATATTGTTCTGGCTATATGCAACATAAGACGACGCATTTACGCCTATACCGGTTTTTGTATCCCCGTCCTTACGCTCAGGAAACTGATCTATGATCCCTGCAGTACCATAAGTTAAGCTGATATCAGCCTTGACAGTTATAGAGCCATTTGTGTCACTATTGATATAATTGTAGACCGAATCGGGATACATCAGCATATAGCTGTCTTTAGCTTCTGAAAGTGTTTCCGTCTTGCTTATTTTTGCGTTTGATAACTCTGTGTCTGAACTGTTTAAAATGCTGTAATCAACATTCACCGAAGTTCCTGCAATGATCTTTGCATTAGCTCCCGCATCGTTTTCATCAAAGTTCTTCATAGAGAATTTAAACGCCTGATACATATTGAAATCGTCACTCTTATAGCCATTAAATGTATCTCTAAGACTCTTATCAATGCTTATCTTTGACGTCATTGTCGCACGGACAAAATTATTTGACGCTGTTATCTCCTCTGGGTCATGAGCCGTCACACTTACTAGCTGTGTAAAAAAGTTTGCAATAACATATGCACCAGTGTCATTATTTGTCACTTGAACAAGGTTTGTAGGAATATTGCCATTGAGCTTTCTTGGCTTATTACCGCTATAATAATTCACAAAGTTCTTGATGACCTTTTTTGAACCTTCATTTTCCGGAATGATGATAGTGAGATAATAGCTTTCGCTTATTATCATTTCGTCATTAGCATTTTTGGGTGTATCAATGTTCGCTGAAACAGTTATCTTATAAGTGCCTGTTTCAGCCTCCCCAGCAGGTCTATAATACTTGCCGTCGCTTGTTTTTACAGTAGCTGTAGCTTCATCCGCTTCAACGAGAGTTCCGTCAGATGATTCTTTAGCTGTTACCGACGCATATCTTAACAGTACATCATTCATTGTGACCGGTTTAAAGCCACTTATGTTTGTCAAGTCAAGCTCACCGGTTGTTTTATTAAACTTAGCATCACTTGCGGTAGAATGATAAGTCTTGTCATTGTTATTTGCATCAACAAGAGTTAGCTTTGTATCATCGGTAAGCACACCACTGTCAGTGGCATTATCACCAATAAGATAAAGCTTTTTATCAAAGCTCCAAAGCAGACTATCACCATTATTGAGCATTTTTTCCCATTCGTTAGCGGATTTGTAATAGGAATATTTAAAATAAGTAGTAACAGGTGCATCAAAGCTCTCAAAAGCAAGCTTTGTTTTATCCGTATAGTGAGAATGGTTATAGTCTGTGCCTGAGATAACGTAAGATTGGAAGCTGAAATCAAGCACCTTTCTTACAAAAACAGGAATATGAAGTCTAAGAGCAGTTTTGCCACTTCCCGTTGGGTCGGTATAATCGAGAGTAATGACAGTAAATCTATTTGTGCCGTCATTGTCGTACTGACCGTCTGTGACCTTGAAATATCCTGTCTTGCTGTTAAACGTAAGAGTGCTTTTGTCTGATTTTTTCAAAACATCGTTATCATACACATAAGTCGCTGTGCTTACATTCATAAGATCTGTTGTTTTCAGCTTATTTGAACTGCTGTCGCAAACATCACAATTTGTCAGAACTGAGATATACTTTGCGAGCATTTGCGTGATATTCAACGATGAGTTATCATCAATAAGCAGAACAGGAAGATCGTTTAGCTCCTGAACATCAAGCTCGGAAGCTTGCTTGAATGTTGTAAGCTTTGATTTATCCAAATTCTCTGCATATGTCTTTATGGTACTGTTTATGCCATAGGATTTTTTGGTTGTGCCATTCGTATAAGAAGCAGCGTCACTGATGATAGTCTGCATATCTCCGCCAACAAGATCGCCTGTGAAAATTTTATCACCAGCGGTTTTGCTTGGATTTATGTTGACATAAGGTGAATTGATATCAACGTGCGTGCCGCTTCCCTCACCGATATTTTGAGTATTATTCTGATCGCCGTTATAGTCAGCATGAACTGCGATAAAGTTGGTAGGTATCTGTGAAGCATAATACTGTATATCAGGTAAACAATTCGTGTTATTTACCGATACTCCAATAAATTTAGATGATAGATTTTTATCCATGTTCCAACCTATCAAGTTAGAAACAGACACGCTGTTGTTGCCTTTTACATAGCTTAATTTATTTATGAGAATATCATAAGCATATGTGCTTCCACGGTCATTATGGCCTATCACACCGCCTGCACCTGCACCATTGGACTTATCTTCTGCTGACAGCATAACATTATTGACTTCACAATCAGTTATCTTCAGATCACCGTTAGCTTTTATGCCAACATAACCTCCGATACCTGCATCACCATTTTTAGCAGTTGGTATACCTATCGCTGCATTTTTTACAGCAGACTTTGATATGTTCACAGCCGCATTCTGTTTGCCGACCATTCCGCCTGAACTTATATAGCCATAAACACCGCAAGCTGATGTGTCAGACGTTCCACCATAATAACAGTTCTTATTGACAGACAACTGTTTTTTGTTTATTCCAACGAATCCGCCGGCATTACTTCCATAAACATCGACGCTGACGCTTGTGCTTTCTATTGTGCATACTTCGTTGGACAATCCTATAAGACCGCCCTCGTTCATTGTCTGGGTAGCAAGGGGTTTATTGTCTTTTTTTGAGCCGATAAAGCTGTCTTTATTATAAGGTGTAAGCCGGACATTGCTTATTGTCGTTTTGATATTTGCAGAGCCTACGATCCCGCCTACGCCAAACCAAGTACCTGTGCCTTTATCAAGATTAGCAAATTCAACTTTATTAATTGTTATCTTGGAATCCTTAACATTAAATTCGCTGCCCTTCTGAGAACTTCCCACAAGACCGCCTGTTTCAAATCCGCCATACACATAAACGCCACTGTTTTCAGACTTAACGCCACTTATATTGATATTATTTGTTGACTTTCCTATAAGTCCTCCCACAGTATATGCGCCAGATACCTCAAGATCGTTCAAGGTTATTCCGCTAAACTTGCATTGACCCTGTACTCCGCCAACAATACCACCTGTAGAAAGGTCTTCATTAACATAGGATTGTCCGTCGTTGTTATACGTCTTAACGCTGATCTTGCCGGAAAGCTTAAGACTATCTACAGTCAGAGCATACGTTGAACAGTTTATCAACCCAACTCCTTTTACGGAGGCAAATGCGGTACGATATTTATAGTTATCCACATCTTGGAATTCAATAGTGTTACCGCCCTTGTTATCTGTTATTTTCACAGCATAGGCTTTTATATCTGTATCGAGCTTTATAGTCTTATCATTTCCCTGGATAGTTGACAAAGACAAAGTATATCCACAGTCAATGCCGCCCAGGTTACTATCTGCTGCATCAAACAACTGATTTATTCCACGAAAACCTGTGTCGGTGAGGTCATAGGTTTCATTTCCTGTGAGCTTAACAGTAAATTTCTTACTTTGATCGTGTGCCCACTTTGCTTCATAAAGATTTCCACTTGGCTTTGTATATTTTTTTAGCATTACAGACACTTTATTTTCAAATACTTTGCCATTGTTTGATTCAAGTCTTTGATAATCTGAGATCGCAGTTTTGTAATCTGTATCATCAGAAGTCAATGCAGCTGTACCAACTTTTGAATAGTCTGCATTTCGGGTAAAAGTATAATGACCATAACCGCAAGTATTGTTTTTACGGTCTGTATACCCCATACCGGACTGTGATATGATAGACAGCATAAACAACGCTTGTGCATTAGGCACTTCAATAGTATTGGTCGTGCCGGCAATAACATTTAATTTCTCTTCATCACTTAGCTCACTATTAAACTGCGTGATGAGATAATTTTTCCTGCCATTGTTAAGGTTAGTTGACTTACCAAACGTTTTTCCCTCTTCGATAGCAAAGCCGTTTACAACTCTGCCTATATATGGATTGATAAAAAGATTGGTATATACGTTTTCGCCCACCGCCTCAGTATTGCTGATTGTAAGCGCACTATCTTTGGCAACGTTGCCCATATTTCTGAAAATAACTCCGCCGTAAACGATAGCGCCAACATATCCGCCTGCAGTAATGAGATGTTGTTTGCTGTTATCGTTATTTGCAAATGTTATCTTAGGATTTGTTACCTTGACATTATCAATGATATTATCTCCACCGAACACAACGCCCATAACACCGCCATAATACTCCGTCTTTCCGGTACTATAGTTTAATTTATTATTATTGTTTTTTGAAAGCGTTACTTCTTTGGTATATTTTATATTGATATCTTTTACAACACTTCCGCTGCTGAACCTGATGAGAGGGCTTGCAGAGTTATTGGTGATAGTTGGATATGTTCCGTCGGATCTCTGCTGTCCAACTATAACGCCCCTGAAAACGTAACTGTTTGATGTTCCGCCAAGACCTGCAAAAGAACTGCCAAGAACTATATCATCATCTATCTTGTAATAAGCCTCGCAAAGATATTTGATAAGGTTATCTTTTGAAACGTTTTTCGTTCCGCTTACGAATTTGTCTGAACCATTATAAGTATAGGTTTCATGCTTGGTGCCTTTGCAAAAAGCACTACCAGCATCAACAGTCGATCTATCGGCAGAAGCGTTTGCATTATAGTTTACTTCCCAGCCATTTGTAGGTGCGGCTGTACTGATAACTCGTGCGACCTCGGCAAGAGTAGAAGCGTCAAGTATATACGGGTCAGAGTATGTTCCGCAGCCCTCTATAAGATATGGTCGCTCAAGGTTTACGTCTATCTCATCATAAGTTTTGTCGGTCTGACCTGTAACAGCAGTTTTAGAAACATATGGCTTGTAATTAGCAAAGCTGTATTCCTCTGTTGCGTTATTTTTGACAGGGGAAGTATACCTGTCATCTCTGCTCCAATCACCATGATATTTATTCTGCCTGCTCTTTCCGTCATTGTCAACATTCTTCTTGGTGTCAGACACTTCTTTTCCGTAGGTTACATTATGCTTTGCTTCTGTTCCCCAATCTTCTTCCCATTTATAGTTGTATATTGCAGAAGAGCCTGCGCCGTCAGAGTGCTGAAAGCTTTCAAGCAAAGTAGCATTTTTGAAAATTGAATTTACATCACTTGCGTCAAGCTTGATATTTGAGAAAGTCAGAGATATATTTTGACCATTTTCGCTTCCTACATCGCCTATAAGGCTTGTTGCAGCGTATTTCTGACCGCCTTTGTAATATTGCTCAGCGGTCGTACTGTGTTTTTTCTGTGACACATTTTGTATAGTGATCTCTGTCATGTTGCCTATCTTATTTATAAGCAAAGGGGCATAAGAATTTTCGCCATTTAAACTTAGAGAAGTATCATTCACATACAGATCATCAAGAACGATACTGCCGGTAATTTTGACAGATTTTTTTGTAGTATTGGTGTCGTCAGCAACCGAGCCGCAAACCAATGCACCTGAACCACCATTCACTTTACCGATATTTCCCTTAAAGGTCAGATTACCACTTATGGTAACAGCTCCATTTTCATTTCTGAAAAGTCCGCATTGCATCATGTAATGTTGTGTACGAGAATCATCGTTTTTACTAGGATTAACACTATCATTACCATTCGTATGACGGGGATGGTTATTATTTAACACTTTTTCAGACATATTAAAGCCTTTATTGTCAAAAATAATAGTTGAACTTGAACTAATAGTTAGGTTATTCGTATCAACAGGATAGTAAGAATATCCACGCAGATCTATTGTTTCATCTTTAGGGAAACCAGGGTCTTTATCACAAATATAATTTTTTATGTTTGACGCCGCAAAAACTCTTGCACTCCATACAGTAGCCTTAGCTCCGCCTGTGGAGGCGTTACCATTTTTATATACATCAAGATTATAATAATATCTTGCACTTGGATTTGATTTCCAATCAGTGGCGTTGCTTTTGTCTTTTTTAGTCTGATTCTGATAAGTATTGCACTTCTTTCCGTCCGTATAGAGTAATCGCTCTCCGCTATCTGTAACAGCAGGAATAGAAATTATGGCGTTCTGACCTGATACAGGGTTTGCAGCATCACCATAAATACTTGATCTAGTTATTTCATCAAAATATTCACATTTGCTCAAACTGAGTTCTGTACTGTCATCTATAACATAGCCTTTATCACCTATTCCAGTCAGTTCAAAATATGTTGCATCTGAACCACAAATAGCTTTATTATAATTAATTGCATTCATATAATCAAAACCATATGAATCATAGCTTCTTCCAAATAGTGTTCCTGAAAGCATACCAAATCTAAAGCAACGGCTATTAGAAATTTTAACATCATTTGCGAAATGGATAGTTTTAACATTCCAATATCCTGTTGTTGAAAGAACGAGACCTCCAAGCTCATAACTACTAGCATTTAATTTAGAATTCGATATTTTCAAATCAGAAAGCGTAACCTTGACCCTATACCAGTTATGTCCCAAAAAGCCACCACTTGTGCTTCCTGTTTTATTTACTTTGGTTGTAATTGTCAAACCATTGATGTCTACTTTTTTTATATCTATTTTATTACAAATCGTTGTATTCGTTTTCAATCCTCTGTCATCAACTGCTTTAACTTCAGCAATAAGTCCGCCTACTCTTGCATTAGAGCCTGTATGTTTATCCTCAATTGAGCCATTGACCGTTACTTCATCAAAAACGATTTTTTTTGTAATTTCAGTTTTTGCTCCATCAACAATTCCAATAACTCCGCCCAAAACAGTGCAGTCATTTGCTTTTGTACTGTTATATTTAAGGGTGACATTAAGAGTACAGTTATTGAATGAAATGTCGTTTGTTGCACTAGCAACATCAGCAACATACCCCACAAGACCGCCAACAAAGTTTGTAAAATCACCACTTGGGGCTGCGGTCACATTGGCGGTCACGCTGTCAATAGTCAAAGCTCCGCTGTTGTATGCAGAAACAGAACCAATATAACAAGCATCACCGCCGGAAGCATTGTCGCCAACAATATTGAATTTTGAAACAAGCGTTAAATTGCTTATTTTTGCACCGCTTGTCTTTGCAAAAAGTCCATTATGAGTATGGAAAACTATCTTATCATTTTCTGTTCCCACTGTCATGGTAAGTTTATGACTATTGCCAGTAAGCGTGCCTGTGAAAGTATCCTCACCATTGTCACGCATAAAACCGGTAAGACCTGTGTCGCTTATATCAACATCTGCACTAAGAGTAAAATTCGCCTTAAGTATTGCTGTTTTATCTATAGAATTTTCGCTGTACTTAACAAAATCATTGCTATCATGCTGCATTATCAAAGCCGCACGAGCAAAATCTGCCCTATTGCTTATGGTTATATTATTATTAGGAAATCCATTTATTGTAACAGTATGCCCTGATTCATCAAAAGACAGAACACCGCCAGCACTCTCAAGCATATCGGAATTGTTAAGTCGAAGCACTCCGCCCCAATCCATATCGTCTATGACTTTTGAAGTTGTCCTTGTAAATGACCAGCCGCTTAAGCTATAGATCAAAGCATTGCCTCTATTTCCTACTATCTGACATCCGTTTTTGTTAGGGTCTTTAGGATAAAAGCCTGAAAGGTTTGTTTCACCGCCAAGCCTTACAACGCCATTTTTATTAAATTTGCCAACAATGCCACCTACACTCTGGTTTGCAGAAACATCAGCTGCCGTAACTGTGACATTGCCGCAAACATCAATAAAAGCCTGATCTGCATAGCCCACAAGTCCGCCATAATTATTTTGTGATGATGTGGGATTATTAATACTTATAGTGGTATTCTTGACGCTTACATAAGCCTTGCTGTTATCACCTATCTTACCAATAATGCCGCCAAAATCAAGGGCATTGCATGAGCCAGTCACATCTACAGTAACTTCGCTGAGTGCAAGTTCAGATTTAAGAGAATTGGCAGAATATCTTCCGACAATACCACCATAAAAGCCTGCCCTGACAGTACCCTTGAAGTTTGAAGTAATAATATCATTAGCGGTGCCAGTGATACTAATTTTTACACTATCTGTGCTGTTTGTCAGCACTCCGAAAACAGAGCCAACAGCCGCACTGTCAGCGGTATCTCCTGATGAACAAGCAAGTGCCATTTTCATGCCACTGAATTTTGAAATATCAAATGTCTTTTCGTCGGCTTTACTGTATGTATAAGAGCCGAAAAGACCGCCCGCAGTTACAGAACCTGTAACGCTTCCGGTCATGGTAAGGGTGACACCTTCGCCAACATTTATTTCTGCATTCTCTGCACTTCCCACAAGTCCGCCTGCGTTGTTTGCGGATATATTTACGTCTGTCAAGGCATTGCACTTGTCAATGTTCAACGTTGCACCGACGCTCATTTTTCCAACAAATACACCTGCGTTCGATTTACCTGAAATGTCAAGCAAACCGCTTGACAGGCTTACAGCGAGGCTTGCGTTCTCGTCCATAGTGCCGCAGGCAAGACCGGCATTATCCCCGCCTGATACTTCCGCCTTGACATTATTACTTAGAGTGATGTCCAGATTGACCATTGCTCCATTTTTCATATTGCCTATAACAGACGTGAAAGATTTATAAATTGTAGCACCTGAATCATCTACAGGATCAGCTTTTATTCTCCACTTATTAGCTGAAGCCACATCACCGTGTATAACATTCTCAGCAAGCAAAGCTGAATTTTTTTCTTCCGGTCTAGCAAAAATAATAGTATCTAAATTTGCACTGTCACTAAGATATTCAAACAGAGCAAAATTAATAGGAAGATTAATAGCTGAACCCTCATTTGCTTTGACTGTTCCCATGAAAGGATATTCTTCATTGCCAAGTCCTTTTTCTATTCCTGTAAAATCAGAAGCCTTAAACTGAGATTGGTTGTTTGAAAACAATACAGTGATATTCTGATAAACAGAAGGGTCTGCATTAAGAAGCTTTTTAAAATCTTCTGCATTCTGTATAGTATAAACGCCATTTTTGATATCGTTAGTTATGTCAGTATATGTATCTGCCGCCATAGCCGTAATAGCATTGGTGACAGTTGATACCATTTTGGACACAACACCTGAAATGTCTGCAAGCGGCATACTCGTGACAAGCAATACGGCGGCGGTAACTAAAGAAATAACATTCTTGCGATACTTGCTGTAAAGCTTGCGGCATATTCTATTAATTTTCTGATTTCTATTAGCTTTCACTTTCAACTGCCTCCGTGCAAAGTTAATATTCTTATCTATACGTTTAGTTCAACAAGGATATATTGCACCTTTGTACCTATCTTTTCGTCAGCGTCATTATACATGGAGCTTAGTGATGATAACTGTGCTGTGCTGTATTTATCACCATTAAGTATTTTCTCAATAACTGTTTTATTTTGTTCTTTATCGGCATCACCTGACAAGAACAAGCTTAAATTACCCTTTATATATTTTGCAAAATTCAAACGCTCTTCACTGTTATCACCAAACAGCACATTTTTCTCTGTCAGATTTTCATCTGTGCTTTTCATTAGTATCTGACCAAGCGTGTTCGGCCACACCCAATATACGTTCACTTCCTGCGGAACGTCAGCCTTACAATCTTTAAACGTCCTTGTGAATGTTTCATCACTAAGAAAATCGGAATATGTATGAGTGCTTTCATCATATTTCTCAAAAAACATGATATGTCCATTCATAAATCTAGTTACTTCTTCTTCAGTAACCTTTTCATAAGAAACAGCGTCTTCGTTTTTATTCTCTGCATACCCCGTGATACTCAACTTGAACTGTATCTCCATTTCTCCCGACTGGTTCGGGACAACATAAAAAGTAAGCTTTCCATGACTACCAGGATTAATACCATTCGTCATACCGCTTTCTTCATCAAGAAGCCAGTAGATCTTGTTGTTCTCGTCAGAAGTGATGTTGCTCCCATCAGACACCTTAGAGTAGTCATTGCTGTCAAGTATCTCAGCTTTAAGCACATTGGCACTGCCTACTGTTTTCAGTTCAAATGGCGAATCTACGCTTTTCATTCCAAATGAATCAAGATCAAGGGCTTTATCAATGGTAAACCAAGCCAAGCTGACCGCAATAAGTATAAATGCCAGCACTGCAACTGGTATTATTTTTATAATAAGCAGTTTGCGTTTCTTCTTTTCTTCCTCGCTGTCTGCTTTCTCTATCACTTTACGCTCAGCCAATTTGGCGACCTCCATTATTTCATCGAGTCAAGCTCTTTCTGCAATTCTATCATGTGGTTTCTGCAAGCGGTTATCTCGCCTGTGTATTTGTTGAACCACTCAACGTCCATTTCGTTAGGCTCTTCCTGCAAAAGAATTGCCTGAACCAGTGCTGATTGTGAACGTGATCTCTTACGCTCTATCTCCTCAATAGTAAGTCTGCATTTCTTTATTTCTCTTTTAAGCTGCCCTTTACTGCTCACGTTATTGTCCTCCTTGCATTAATTTCCCATTTTATCAACCGAATCAACTATCTCGTTGACTTCCCTATAGCCTTTGTCAAGATTTTCGGTGATATGGTCAAGTGCTTTTTTTACGTCCTCAAGCTTGCCCTGCATTTGTTCGGGATACTTCACAAAGCAATAATGAAGCTCATTTATAGCCTTCTGCTCCTCCGTGTAATCGTCGATAAGAAACACCAGCGACCTTGCCGCACCCATATCCGAAAGTATCATGTTATATCTCGTTGGAAGATCCTTGCCGCTTTCAAGATAAGTGTCTATCTCCTCAGAGGCGGCAGACAGATTTTCCATATACTTAGCGATGTAAGTCTTTCTGACTTCCTCGGACTTGTCCATATAAAGCCCGATAAAAACGAACAGCCCTGCAAGTGCCGCAATACAAATAACGATAGCCGTTATCATTTTAGCCTTCATTATCTTTTCCTGATTCAAAGCTGTTCGCCTCCTTTTTCTCGTTTTCCTGCATTTTCAGCCGCTGAACTTCCTTTTCAACAGCCTCACGCATAAGCTTTTCCTTTTCTTCCTCAGCCGCTTTCAAGGCTTCATCACGGTTTGAATATATTTTTATCTCAGCGATAGTTTTTACCTCATACACAGCCATGCAAACTGTTGGGATTATCACAAACAGAATGAGGAGCTTCTTTGTTGATGCAAATGACCCAAGCCACTTGAAAAATCTGAGCTTTCCATAGTATTTTCCAATAATGCTGACTTTTTGCACCGTCACGCTGTCCTCTATTTTGTTAGCATCGCCTTTAGTAACAAAAGTGCCGTCGCTCAAAACCTCAGATATCCTGTGAGTATTTATCTCGCCTTTAATACTATTATCTTGAGAGTAGAACGAAATGATATCCCCTGCCTTTAAGCTGTCAGTATCCGTCCTTTTAATGTAAATATAGTCACCCTCATGTATAGACGGCTCCATACTTCCGCTCACGACCTTCAGTACGCTGTAACCAAAAATGCTTGCTGTTTTGCCGATACAGCCGCAGACCATTATGTACACCGTCACACTCAGCAGTGCCGCAAACACGGCAGAACCAAGTATTGTCAAAGCTATTTTTACTATCCTCAACGCCTTGCCGATGATACCGACGCTCCCTCCGTGTTATTGTTTGCTATATTTCTCTTTCAAATGCCTTGCCATTCTGCCAACTGCTGAAACATGATACTCCTTATAGAGTCGTTTCATTTCAGTGTCGATAGCCTTCTGCTCCTCAGCAGTGCGCTGTGGCGGAATATATGATCTTGGCGGTCTGTTCTTTCGCTCAAGACGTTTTCTCTTTTTAAACTGCCTGTTTTTGATACGCCTCTTTACATCATATTTCAGATACGGAGCATATTTTTCATAGATAATCTCAATTTCACGCTCTGCACGTTTTCTCTCTGCCTCAGCCTGTTCTTTTTCCTTCTTGACTTTGAACATCCTGATATAGTCCGGATTATCCGTCACAACAGGTATGATCCCAAATGCGTGAGCAAGAACATATATTATGCCACGTTTTGCCATGTAATATGGATTTTTGGAATATTCTTTAAATATCTCATTGATATTTTTATTTTCAAAGCTTTCACGTTCAGCTTTAAGACGCTCAGCACGTTCACGCTCACGACGTTCCTGCTCACGCTGCTGTTGTGCTTCTTTCGCCTTTTTTGCAGCGATCTCAGGGGACTCATACTCTGACACAAAGCTTGAAGACACGGCTTCTTCATTCGTGCTGATCTGCTGATCCATAGCAGATCCAAGGCTGCTGCGGACGAGCTTTTTCTCCTCTCGGATCCTGGCTCTTTCCTCACGGACACGCTGCTCCTCTTCACGGCGTTGGCGCTCTTCCATTTGCCTTTTGCGTCTTGCGATCTGCTTGATCTCTTCCTCTTTCTCACGGCGTTCACGTTCCTCACGCTCCGCCTTTTCTCTTGCAGCCTGCTCCGCCTGCTGTTTTTGGATAAGCTCCAATCGTCTGCGTTCTTCTTCCTCATGCTCAAGCCTTATGCGCTCTTCTTCCTCACGCCGCTGACGCTCCAGCTTTTCCTGCTCGGCACGCTTTCTTTCAGCTTCTGCAGCCGCAAGCTCCTCAGCCCTCTTACGGTCTTCCTCGTCTTTGAGAAACTGCTTTTCTATCTCAACTATACGGTCAAGCTCTGCCGTAAGGTTTCCTGCCTCTTCGGCAGTCATACCCATATCTGTCTTACTTGCACTACCTTGTTCACCATCGCCAACTATGACATCATATTTATCAGACGTCTGCTTATCAAAACGCCTTACAACCTTTGGTGCGAGGGTCTTGCTCTTTATGGTTTTAAGCTTCTCCGACTTGTCTGCCCCATGGGTATATGAGCGGAAAAGCATATAGTTCATTGCGGTCAGACCATATATATCCTCGATATAAGAATCATCAGGTCTTTGTGCAGTATCAGAAACGTTGACCTCGTAGCCTGCCTTATCGTAGCTTTCAATAAACTGCCAAAGGGTAAGACACGCCATAAGGTCCACATTTTTAGTGATAGCGTTTGTTCTCATAACAGGCGGTCTGATAAAAGCGTTGCCAAGAGTGGTACAAAGCACTGAGCCTTTATAGCCCTCGATAGCCTTTTTGACCCTTTCAAGCCTTGCCCAAACGTCAGTATCCTTGCTGCCGCCGACAAGACTGTCAACAGTTTCTATCTTAAAACTTATGTTGACCTTTCTGCCGTCGCCGCTGTCAGCCACGGTATCGTAATTAAAAGAATAAGCCTCCTGCGCCTCTGCGGTCTGGACAAGCTTATTGTATCTTATATTTATAAAAATGTATAGCCTGTCAATAAGGGTATTTACAAATCTATTTTCATATGTATCGAGAGTTTCTTCTTTATGAATGTTGAGTATCTTTGACGGAGTTATCTTTCCAGTCTTTTTGTCGATATCCTGAATAAGATCGGTGTGCTGTCCAAGATGTTTTATGGACTCTACCGTTATCTTCCTTGACATAGCGATAGGCACGATCTCTTCCACTTCTTTAATGGTGTTTCTTGGATTTCTTATTACCGTATCAAGATGTGGCAAAGCTTTTTCTATCTCTGTAAGCCAGGACGAATCTATATTTTTCTCGATTATCTTACGATTAAAAGATACAGTTTTTTCGCCCGAAAGAAGCAAGGCACGGGCTGCCGCAAAGCTGTTATTGCCGTCAAACGTCTTTACAGCTTTATCAAAAGCTGCACGCTGTTCGTTGTATTCGCTCATGCCCGTCCCTCCTCTCAAAGCTTATGAGTACAAATTTTAGTACAGTTTCTGCAATCTTTCAAGATATGCGATAGATTCTTTCATAGTGTTTCTGCCGAAAAGTTTCTGCATATAGGTGCAAAGCTCTTTCAGCTCTTCTCTTAGCATTGCCAAGTTAAGCGACTCAAATTTTCTGAATATCTTTGTGGCAAGCACATAGTCAATGCCGTCAAGCTCCTCGCCACCGCAGGCAACATATACAGGAACAAACAAGTTCATCTGTTTAAGTATACGGTTACCGAAAGCCACTCTCAGCTTTTCAATTACCCACAGGTCAAGCTGCTGGATCTTTTTCAGACTGTCCTGTGAAACAGGATACATTTGAAAAGCTTCCTTGAAGAGTGTATCAAGATGTTCAAAGCTTAAACTCATAGGCGGCGTGTCAGGCGCTTCAAAAGCAACGCCCTTTGCGTCAAGATTGATTGGCTGCGCACGGTCATATACCTTATCCGAAATTGTAAACGTAGAGTCATCATTATTTGCAGTACCGATATACCAAATGTTCTGCGGAATACGAAGCTTGCCCTTGTCAAGGCGAACAGGGTCGGTACTCCACACGTTAGGAACAAGATCAAGCTCCCACTCGGCAGGATCAGGCATTTCAAGAATCGAGAGCATTTCTGCAAAGTAATATTCTACTCTCGCAATGTTCATCTCGTCGAGAAGTATGAAGTTTACATCGTCATTGTATTCAGAAGAATAAATTCTTTTGAGGACTTCTGTTTCATTAAAGTTCTTCGTGAACTCGTTGAAATAGCCGAAAAGCTCAGTTCTGTCACGCCATGACGGCTGAACAGAAGCAATAGTGGTATCTTTCTGCAAGAACTTACCGAATGAATATGGCAATGATGTTTTACCTGTACCAGAGATACCTTGCAGGATAATGAGCTTTGTTGAAGCCATGCCTGCAATGAAAAGTCGGATAGTTTTTATGTCATAATAAAGGTGCATTCTTGAGCAGGCAAAGTTTCTGTATGCTTCGCAGATACCGCTAAGGGTGATGTCATTATTGTAAGCAGGCGGCTCGTATGTCTTGTAGAAATTGTCCACCTCGATAAGCTTTGAAAAACGGCAGTCGGCAGTCTGAACAACGCCGTCAACAGTGGTTTGAACTTCGCCCTGTGCAGGCATCTGCTCGCCCTCTGCAAGCTTTGTTTCACCTTCTGCAAGAGCGGTGTTATCATATACGCCAAGCTGAGCCACCTTCATTGCCATGATCTCATCTTTTTCCTTGGTCATTTTGACCACCTGACGCTGCAGGTCAGATATTTCTTCGATAAGATCCTCGTTGCTGACGATAGAGTGTCTGAATCTTATGTACTTTCTCACAGCAAGCACTATCATAAAAATAATAAGCACAAAGATAGCCACAACAACGATAATTGCAAGCACAGAAAGTATCCAGCCCAGCGCACCAAAGTCTGCCGAGTAGGTCTTGAATATTCTTATGTAGTTTTTTATATTAAAGATCTGTTTTATGCCGTTCCACAGACCCTTGAAGATCTGCCCAAAGCCTGCAAGCATTGACGACATGAAAACAAAAAACCATTTCAGAAATCCATTCATAATGTATCACCCAAGCAGCAGTTATTTGTCATTTTTCTCCTGCTGTGCATTTCCCTCTTCCTTTTCCTTCTGCTGTGCAAGGTATTCCTCAACTGCACGTCTTTTTATTTCTTCCTCATCGCTCTCTGTGATAGCAGGACGCTTTATCTCGATTATGGTTGCGATAAGCTTATAAAGCTCAAAGAGGAAAAACAGTGCTATCGGCAAAAGTATGCAAATGAAAAATCCTGTTTTTGTTCTGAGAAAATCCATTACCTTGCCGAAACCGCCTATTTTTGCACCTTCCCACTGACCGATTATATCACCTGCATAAACAGTGTATGTATCATCTAAGTTATTAGCATCGCCTCGTGTAATAAAACCTACAGTGCCGTTATCATTGAGTACCTCTGCGATACGGTGGGTATTCTTCACCTTTTTGCCCTCTATAAGAGTCCAGAAAGTGATAACGTCGCCCTTTTTCAGAGAATTGATATCGTCTATTTCCTTTGAGATAATAAGATCGCCTTTTTTGAAAGTTGGCTTCATTGAGTCAGATTCAACTGTGAGCGGGATATATCCCAGCAGACTTGCCGTACCATTATTCTTATCGGACGAGAACACGAGAATTGTTATAAGCAGTGCAAAGATAAGCACCACCCATGCGATAACATTAAAAACGATCTTCAAAGCTTTTTTCATAATTCAAAACCTCGGAAACCCGAGGCTTCCTCCCTTCTAATTCTTTAAGTTGTTTCAACGATCTTGAAATTCATACCAAGCTTCATTGTGCCACCGATTATTTTGTCAACACAATCAGGGTCATTTCCCTCAAGCCATATAACTACTGTATACTTGTCTTTCTCACCAGGACCAAGCTTTTCACGTCGGTCCTTCATGACCTCAGTAGAGGAGGCAAACTCCTTGTCACAATCGCTTTCCTTACCACTGCCGTCAGACTTTGTTTTACCATAAACAGTTTTCTCTCCATTCACGAAAAGCTCCACTCTGATAGCTTCATCAACACCGTTCGTGACGTTCTCGATAGTCATTTCGCTGTCATAGCTAAGTGTGTCTTTACCGGAATTTATGAGATAGAAAGTATAAGCTATATACCCCTCGCCATTATGGCTGCCGTTTATCTTGTCGATATTATCAGGGAGATCTTCGCCACTGATATTTGTCATATCATAGAGGATATCCGCATTGAGCCTTGAATTGCTCGTGGTATAGTCAGGAGTTTCCGAAAGAGTAAGCCCCTGATTTATCATATCATACTTACTTATCTTAACTGTAAAGCTACCATACTTGTCGTAAAAATAAGACACCGCATAAGCCGCCGCCACGATAGCGATAAGTATAATGGCAAGTATTTTAAGCAATCTCATCAATACCACATAGCGTTTAGCTTCCTTGGCGGTCCTGCGAAGTGCAAGGGTATCGACTACTCTTGTATTTTTATCTATATTTTTACCGTCCAAAACCGTATCACCCGTTTATTACTCATTTCTATTGCGAACGTATCTTTCCGCAATATATTTTCCTGCATTTTCTCCCGAATAGTAAAGGCACTGCATACCGCTGAGCTGTTTCACCTGCTTATCATCAGTAATTCCGTCAACTATGACCTCAGCATTAAGGTCAAAAACGAAATTCAGCAGAGAGTTCACGCAGGTATCATACCTGTCGCTCTTACCAAGAACCTGAGCCACTGAGCCGTCAAGCATGATATTATCTACCTTGAACTCGGCTGTTTTCAGCATTTTAAAACCCTCAGTGCCGAAGCCTGTAAGCAGAAAATGAAAGCCCTGTCTTCTCATAAGAGCCACGTTATCTGCCGCTGTGCTGTCAGCTTTATCAAGCACGTCAGACGACAACTCAAAGCAGACACGCTCATACTTCACGCCAAACTTATCGCAATAATCTGCCACAACTCTCGGAGCTTCCGTCTGCCTTAAAAACCTTGCAGGCATGAACACGCTTGCCCAATCAACGTCCACTTCCCTTTCGTGGAACTTGCCCAAAGCCTGCAAGAGCTGAACGAAAGCAAGCTTGAAAATGCTAACACATCGGTCGGAAAGCTGAGCCACAGGGAGATAATCCGCAGGCATGAGCGTTCCCATAACAGGAGAATTGAGCCTTGTTTGCGACTGCAAAAAAGTGACCCTGCCACTGTCGGTATTTTTTATAGGTCTATAGAAAAGCTCAACGGCACGAACGCCGTCAACTGTTGAATTACCGCTCAAAGCAAGTCACTTCCTTTCCTGTTCCAATGTTTTATTATAGCATATTTTCGACAAAAAGTAAAGAAAAATCGGGATATTTCCCCAAATATGGGAAATTATTTTTTATGCCCATTTACCAAAAAACGCCGAATTTCTTCGGCGTCTTTTTTGTTTTATTGTTTATTGATTATACACCTGTACCTGTTGCTGGTCCATTCCAACTAGTAAATGAACTTTCATTTTTATCAAGAGCGAAAACAAAATCAATATTCCAATCCTGAGCAGAGTTAGCATCAAAGCAAGATGTGCTTTCACCCTCAAGCCATACTCTTACAACAAAGTCAGTATGACCATATGTACCACTTTTTGTAGCCAAAGGAATATCAACAGTTGTATCAAATGATACAAGTGTTTGTGTGCCATCTTGAGCTATTGCACTATTAGTCTTTGTTACTGTTACACTAGAACGTGTTGTATCTGAAGTTGAAGCAACAGCCTGACCCGCGTTATAATATCCATCATCAGCACCAAGAATAATCTTAGAAGAAGTATCAAGGGTACCTTCAGCTGTAAGTGGAATTATTGCAACTCTAACTGCCTTATAGAGGTCACCCTCTGGCATATTTTCTCCTGTCTTAGGGTCAGTAATCAGCATCTTGCAGAATACATCAGAAGATGTATTAGTTCCATCTTTCAGCTTTGAAGTTCTCAAATGAACAGGAACATCAACGTAAAATCCCTTGTTAGTCTCTTCATCATTTTTAAGTGTACCCTCAACGTCCAATTTAGACCTCTTAGTCAAAAGTGAGTCGTTTGTAGCTGTTGTAAACTTTGTTGCAGTTCTACCACCATTATCAGGGTCAGTTGCCTCAAAGAAATTAATTCCATTTACAGAAGAAGACGGCTTAATATAAGAAACCTTATCGTAATACTCGCCTACATTAATAACACTTGTCCAGCTAAGCTCGTCATCAGTATCTTTAGGTTGTACAGCAAGATTATCTGCTAAAGTACCGCCATTTCTCACTCTTGTTGTATTTGTTACACCACCAAGAGAAATTTCAAGAGCATCAGCCGCAGTAGCGGTCATTTTAAGTCCGTCAACCTCAACAGTTTTATTGAGCGTAAACCACGCATAAGTAGCAGTAGAAAGCATTACAGCGGAAGTTGTGAGCATTGCAACTGCAGGTATAAGTTTCTTCTTAGCAGAAGTATTCTTCTTTTCATTAGTTTTCATATCTCTTCGTCCTTTTCATAATAATTTGTCGTTTTATACTGTCCGATACAGAGGGCGCTAGTTATAGCCGATTTGCGGTAACATGACCGCCAAGCGCCTTTTGTTTATGTCAATATTATACTAAATCTGACCCGCTTTGTCAATAAGCTACCAGCTTAGTATACATTATATTTATCTTAATACTTATTAATATTTCAGACACATTTTGCTATTTTCCGACATGATCATACTATGTCATAACAGCAGAAAGCACGAAATAACGTCATTTGTTATTCCGTGCTTTTTAAAACGATCATTCGGCAAATTTTTTTTGTTAAACTTCAAACGTTTTAGAACGCTTTAAAATAATATATGTACAGTTCTATACGCCACATGAAAATTTACAGATTTTTAACATTCATTCTGCACTGTCAAGCATTTTAACAGCCTTCATCATGATAGCACATTCAAGACGTTTCTTCTGTATCTGACATGAAAGCTTGTGTGCGTTGTGGATATCCCCTGCGTAAATGTAGTTGTTTGCGTTACAGCCGCCGCTGCAATAGAACTTAGCCCAGCACTTCTTGCACTCAGGCTTGTTGTAAACGTGAGCGTGAGCAAACATATCTTTCATTTCCTCGTTGAACGTGCCCTCGTAAAGATTGCCCATTTTGAACTCAGTGATACCAACGAACTGGTGGCATGGATAAATGTCGCCGTCAGGAGTAACTGAAACATACTCGTTTCCGCTTCCACAGCCCCTAAGTCTCTTTATCGCACAAGGGCCTTGGTCGAGGTCTATCATAAAGTGGAAGAAATTTATGAACTTGCCCTCGTCCCTTATCTTCTGTATCTTCTCGGAAAGTATCTCATACTCCTTGAAGATCCTCGGCAGGTCAGCCTCAGTGATAGCATAAGGCTCGCTAGGGTCTGCCATAACAGGCTCAACGGATATCTGGTCGAATCCCAGATCATAAAGGTGCATTACATCATTTGAGAAGTCAAGATTATACTTTGTGTAAGTGCCTCTTACATACCAATCCTTGTTCTTAGGACGTTTCTCAACAAGTTTCTTAAAGTTAGGGATAATCCTGTCATAGCTTCCTGAACCGTCAACACGCACTCTCATTCTGTCATTGACTTCTTTTCTTCCGTCGATAGACAGAACAACGTTGTACATTTCCTTGTTGATGAAGTCTATCATCTCGTCAGTGAGGTGTACGCCGTTTGTGGTAACAGTAAATCTGAACTTTTTATTGTGAGGCTCCTCCTGTGAACGTGCATACTCAACAAGCTTTTCTACCGTACCGAAATTCAGTGACGGCTCACCGCCGAAGAAGTCCACCTCAAGAAATTTTCTGTCTCCTGAACGCTCTATAAGAAAATCTATAGCACGCTTGCCTGTTTCATAGTCCATAAGCATTCTGCCCTGACCGAAATCGCCTGTTGAAGCAAAGCAATATTTACATCTCAGGTTACAGTCGTGAGCAATATGCAGACACATTGCCTTGATAGGCGAAGCCACAGCAGACAGGGCATACTTCTCGTAATCGTCCTCGCTGAACAAAATCTTGTCATTATAAAGAGAAACTATCTCCTCATAGCAATCCTCGATATCCTTGCTGTCATACATCTTTGACAGCTTTCTTACAACGTCCTCAGGACATTTCTCGTCAAAAGGCGGCTCAACATTGTCAAGCAGATCGTATGTCAGATCGTCTATAATATGTACTCCGCCGCTGTTCACGTCAAGCAGTGCATTAAAACCGCCAAGCTTAAACTTGTGTATCATTTAAAAATCACCTTTCGTATTTATATTCATATACAAATTTATACAAAAATAAAGGGACATAAAAATGTCCCTTTAGCAAGGCGTGTGTACGCTCGCACGCCTCAGAAAGATCGGAATATTAAGCCTCTCTCTCGCACTTCTGGTTAGCAACTGTGCAGGAGGTCTTGCAAGCTGACTGACATGATGCCTGACACTTGCCGCAGCCACCCTTAGCAGCAGTCTTCTTGAGATTAGCCTTATTGATCGTCTTGATATGTTTCATAGGATTTTACCTCCAATAATTGATTTACACTAATTATACCACATATCCCACTATGTTTTATGAACGAATAGTTAATGCAGTATAAATATTTATCCTTATCAAAAACGGCTGCTTTTAGAATTTACCCCTACAACTCCGCCTACGCCTGCACACACAAGGGTAAGCACAAGCTTTGCAGACACAGAAAAGCTTTCAGCAGCTTTTGAAAACAGTGCACTGAGTATAACAATGATAAGAAAAATGAACACTCCGCACAGCACGCCTGACAGCAGACCGTTTCTGCGTTGCCTTTTTCCGCAGACATATCCCCCTGCATACGCCCCGATACCAAGTGCCGCTGTTGACATCACCGACAGCATAAGATCGGTGGCATCTATCTTAGTGATAACATACGCAAAAGCAAGCACAGCAACAAATATCGCACCGCACCCCACGCAGGCAGAAATTGCCGTAGATGACAGCACAGAAAGCTTTCTGCCCCCAAAAAGCCTGTTATTTTTCATATCCGCACCCCCACACTGAATATCCTAAAGAAATTATATTCAAAGCCACGGACAATAAGAACACAAAAAGGGACGGATAAAACTACCCGTCCCTCAACAGCGATATTTACTTTACGTCACCGTCATGAATTGTTTCGTTCTTAGCGATAGCCCACTTTTTAACACGGATCTTGCTTCTGTCGCCGCCTGTTTCGATAACAACAGTGTCGTCCTTGATAGAGAACACGATACCAACGATTCCGCCGTTTGTAACGACCTCGTCACCTATCTCAAGGTTATCTCTCATCTCAGCGTCTTTCTTATCCTGCTTTTTCTGCGGACGGATAATAAAGAAATAGAAGAACACGATTATGAGTACCAGTGGGATAAAAGTCATGGCAAGTGATGCAGGTGAACTCTGCTCAGCTGCCAAAACTGAAATAATTGCTGACAAATTCATCAAAAGACCTCCAAATCTAATAATACTATATTAGTATATCAGATATTTGCACAAACTTCAAGCCTTTTAACAAATAATTTTCATTTACAAGAAATTATTTCTTGTTCTTGATATACTCGTCGATAGCAGCGGCAGCCTTTTTGCCTGCGCCCATAGCGAGGATAACAGTAGCAGCGCCTGTAACAGCGTCACCGCCTGCGTAAACGCCTTCCTTAGTTGTTGACTCGTTCTCGTCAACGATAAGGCAGCCGTGATCGTTTGTTTCAAGACCAGGAGTTGTACTTCTGATAAG
Organism: Ruminococcus sp. MSJ-25; assembly: GCF_018917825.1. Classification (NCBI taxonomy): domain Bacteria; kingdom Bacillati; phylum Bacillota; class Clostridia; order Eubacteriales; family Oscillospiraceae; genus Ruminococcus; species Ruminococcus sp. MSJ-25. The sequence continues at coordinate 39,090 of NZ_JAHLPI010000014.1, read as the reverse complement.
TGGGTTAGGTGATGTACCGATAGACATGATAGCTGTATCAACGTCAAGAATGAAGTTTGAACCTTCGATAGGGATAGGACGTCTTCTGCCGCTTGCGTCAGGCTCGCCCAGCTCCATTTTGATGCACTCCATGCCGTTTACATGACCGTTCTCGTCGCCAACTATCTTAACAGGGTTATTAAGAACGAGGAACTCAATGCCCTCTTCCTGAGCGTGATGAACCTCTTCCTTTCTTGCAGGAAGCTCGTCCATTGAACGTCTGTATACGATATAAACGTGCTCAGCGCCAAGTCTCATTGCAGAACGAGCAGCATCCATAGCAACGTTACCGCCGCCGACAACAGCTACGTTCTTTGACTTCATGATAGGGGTATCATAATCGTCCTTGTATGCCTTCATAAGGTTGATTCTTGTAAGGTACTCGTTAGCAGAGTAAACGCCTACAAGGCCTTCGCCCTCGATACCCATGAATCTTGGAAGACCTGCGCCTGAACCTACAAATACAGCTTCATAGCCCATGCCCATAAGCTCGTCGATAGAAAGAACTCTGCCGATAACCATGTTTGTCATGATATGTACGCCCATGTTTGTCAGATTGTCTATCTCGTGCTGAACGATAGCCTTTGGAAGTCTGAATTCAGGGATACCATACATCAAAACGCCGCCTGCTGTATGGAATGCCTCATAGATAGTTACATCGTAACCAAGCTTAGCAAGGTCACCTGCAACTGTAAGGCTTGAAGGACCACCGCCGACAACAGCTACCTTATGACCGTTTGGCTCAGCCTTTTCTACGGCAACCGCCTTGTCCATCATATAGTCTGCACAGAATCTCTCAAGTCTGCCTATACCGACAGGTTCGCCCTTGATACCTCTTACACACTTGCCCTCGCACTGATGCTCCTGTGGACATACACGTCCGCAAACAGCCGGCAGAGCGTTTGTTGTCTTGATGATAGCATAAGCCTCTTCAAACTTGCCCTCTGCTACCTTTGCGATAAACTCAGGGATCCTAACGCTTACAGGACATCCTGTCATACAAGGCTTGTGCTTGCAGTTAAGACATCTCTGAGCTTCTTCTATAGCCTGCTCAGGGGTGTAACCCAAAGTAACTTCCTTGAAGTTTCTAGCTCTTACCTTTGGCTCCTGCTCTGCGATAGGAGTCTTTGTCAAACTCATATTAGCCATTATCTTACACCTCCAGTAAGTCTGCACAAGTGAGCCTTTTCCTGCTCCTTATAAGTTGAGTTTCTTCTCATAAGCTCGTCGAAATCTACCTTCTGACCGTCAAAGTCAGGGCCGTCAACGCAAGCATACTTGATCTTGCCGTCAACAGTTACACGACATCCGCCGCACATTCCTGTGCCGTCGATCATGATAGGGTTGAGTGAAACGAGTGTCTTGATGTCATAAGGCTTTGTTACCTTGCAAACGAACTTCATCATTGGAACAGGTCCGATAGCGATGACCTCGTCAAACTTAGCACCACCGTCAATAAGCTCCTGAAGCTTGTTTGTAACAAATCCGTGATAGCCGTATGAACCGTCGTCTGTACAGATGTGAAGATGTGAAGATGCCTTGCCCATTTCGTCCTCGAGAATAACAATATCCTTGCTTCTGAAGCCTGCGATAAGATCAACTTCAACGCCCATGCTGTGGAGTTTCTTAGCCTGTGGATAAGCGATAGCACAGCCAACGCCTCCGCCTACTACTGCAACTCTCTTGATACCCTCGTCATACTCTGTGGCAACGCCGAGAGGACCAACAACGTCATGGATATAGTCGCCCTCATTAAGTCTTGCAAGCTCAGTTGTAGATGCACCTACTACCTGGAAAATAATTGTGATCGTGCCCTTTTCTCTGTCATAGTCAGCGATAGTGAGCGGAACACGCTCGCCCTTCTCATCAACTCTGTAGATGATGAACTGACCAGCCTCAGCCTTAGCGGCAATGTAAGGTGCGTCGATCTCCATAAGAACAACAGCGTCGTTGAGCTGTCTTCTTGTTACGATTTTGTACACTAAAATCCCTCCCTGAATAATTAGCAAAATAATATTGTTTTAGGCAAATAATACAAAAACATTTTCTATTATCGCCTTACAGCATATAACATTATACTATATTTAAAAAGAAATTTCAATAGTTTTTTGTTTACTTCCATAAATTTTATAATAATATATCACAATTTGTTTACATTTAACATGCCATAATTTATATATCGCATATCATTTTACAGATGTATCAAGTTTATCAAAAGCAATTTCGATACACTCCTGCTCCTGAACACCTCTATCACTGCCACCAAACAAGCTTGCATAGCCGTATACCGCCGCTCCTGCGTAGTTATAACTAACTACAGCGTCATTTATCTGCCTGCCGATAATGCCGATATTTTCAGAAAATTCACTCTCGTCGTCTATCTTATATACTCCCAGCCCTGCCACCAGCGTAACATCAGTTGTGCAGATATCAGCCCACTGCTGTAGGGTATCCTCATAAGGCTTGACAGAATTTTCATAACCGAAGTATATCTGCGGACAGATATAGTCTATATACCCCTCCTCGCTGCACCACTTTTTCACATCAGCGTACATATACTCATAGTTATTTTCCATATTTCCCTGCGGAGAAACTCCCACCAGAATATCCTTATCCACTGCTTTTACCGCACTGTATATCTTCCCCACCATAAGGGAGATATTGTTCAGCCGCCATTTTGCCAGATCGTCAAACTCCGTCTGAGCAGAAAAGCACTGAGCGTCAAAATCCTCGTCAGTTGTGGGATAAAAGTAATCGTCGAAGTGCAAGCCGTCAATATCATAATTTTCTGCAAGCTCCGCTGCACCCTCTGCTATAAGCTGTCTTACCTCATCATAAGCAGGATCGAGCCACAAATGGCTGTCGCCATCAACGCTTTCAAGATAGCCGTTGTCCTCATCATACCATTTTTTCAGCAAAAAGCTGCTGTCATAAGTCTGAAAACATTCCTCGTTCTCGCACCTAAGAGGGTTTATCCATGCGTGAAAAGAAAGCCCCTTATCATGTGCAGTCTGTATCATTATATCAAGCGGGTCGAAGTCACTCTGCTCACCTGCCACGCCTGTCATATATCTTGATGCAGGATAAAGTTCCGAGTCGTATATAGCGTCCCCGAAAGGTCTGACGTGAACATACAGCGTATTACAACCTATGCTCAAAGCATTTTCACACGCCTGCGAAAAATTCACACGAAATTCCTCGCAGCTTTTCCCTGTAAGCATATCCGCAAGGTCAATATAGGATATCCATATGGCTTTCTGCACAGTATAATTAAGCTTGTGTGACGTTTCCACATCAGTGTAGTTTTTCTCTCCGCGCACAGGTATCACCGATGCTTTTTCCATAGTCACAAGCCTGTCCCTCTGGGAATTTACCTCACCTCCGCAGGAGCAAAGGGTCAAAAAACAAATAAGTAAAGTAAGAATTTTTTTCAAGAATATCAGTCCTCCGAATCAGTTTCATTGAATTATACTATTCTTATTGGACAAATATTCAGCTTATATTCAAATACTGTAGGGGACGGCGCCCCCGACGTCCCGTTTTCGTCTTATTGCCAAGCAAAAAACATAAAAATGGCATGGTGATATGCGGACGACCTCAGGTCGCCCATACAAAAAAGAACGGACAGACCTGCCCGTTCTTTGATAAACATATTTGCAGACTATGGAAGAAGTCTGTTGATATCTCTTGGGAACAGTGATGTTTCCCTGATGTTGTTCTTGTTAAGAAGCTTCATGAGAAGTCTTTCAAGACCGATACCGAGTCCGCCGTGAGGTGGCAGACCATACTTGTGAGCCTCAAGATAGTTCTTGAAATCATCAGGGTCAAGTCCCTGAGCCTTCATCTTCTCTACCTGCTCGTTATAATCGTGTATTCTCTGACCGCCCGAAGTAATTTCAAGTCCTCTGAACAGCAGGTCGAACTTGTATGCCTCTCTTGGGTCTTCCCTAGAGTTCATTGCATAGAACGGAGGCTTTGATGATGGGAAGTGTGTAACAAAGATAAAGTCTGAATCGTACTTCTCCTTTGCATACTTGCCGAGGTTTACCTCGTCCTCCGGGTCAAGATCGAACTTCTTGCCGCTTCCCTCGCCGCCTCTCAGCAGTTCGATAGCGTCAGCGAACTTGATAGACGGAACTTCCTTTATCTCAGGAACGTCAGCGTCAAGTATCTTCAACTCGTTCTGATAGTTCTCCTTGATATACTCGAAAATGGACTTGAGCATTGCGATCTCCATCTTCATAACGTCATACATACTGTCGATATAGCCCATTTCAAAATCAAGACCGATATACTCGTTGATATGACGTGAAGTAGCGTGCTTTTCAGCTCTGTATACAGGTGCTATCTCATAAACTCTGTCAAAGAATGCCACAGCCATTTGCTTATAGAACTGCGGTGACTGGTTAAGGAACGCAGACTTACCGAAATAGTCAAGGCGGAAGATGTTAGCGCCGCCCTCTGCACCCTGAGCAACTATCTTTGGCGAGTGTATCTCAGTGAAGTTGTTTGCCTGCATGAACTTGTGCATACCCTGAACAAGACCCTCTTGGAGCTTGAATATAGCCCTCTCATAAGGGTTTCTCAGTGAAGCCGCACGGTTATCAAGGTTTACTTCTATTGTGCAGTTAAGCCTGCCCTGTGATATTTTTAAAGGAAGCTCAGCGGCATTCGTTGAGATAAGCTTGATAGAATCAAGCTCTATTTCAAGACCGTTGAAATCCTTAGGGTTTTCCTTAACGATACCCTTTACGTTTACAAAGAAGCCCTCTCTCAGACCCTCGATAGAATCCTTGCAGTTGTCAGCAGAGTAAACTGTCTGTATAACATCTCTTGAGGTTCTTACAACGATAAATGCAATGCTTCCCATGTTCTTTATTCTGTGAACACAGCCTGAAAACTCAACTTCCTTGCCCATGTTAGCCTTAGCGTCAGCAAGCATAAACTCTTTCTTGACGTCAGCCGTATCTATCATAAGCATTTTGCCGTCATTTTCAGGTACATATTTATCAGCGTTCTCATACTTTGTGAGCTTTGAAGTGTCGATAACGTTATCCTTTACGTCCTCTTTCTTCTCTGCATCAGAAGCGGCACTTGCGGCGGCAGCTTTCAGCTTGCTTTCAAGAATTTCCTTGATTATCTTAGGTGTTGCAACGCCCTTGAGAGCCTTTGTACACTGACCCATGATAAAGCCGAATACCTTTGTTTCGCCGTTCTTATACTGCTCTACCTGTGCGGCATTTGCGGCGAGTATCTCGTCAACGCCTGCCTCAACCTTTGCAGTATCTACAGTGATTATCATACCCTTGCTCTTTGCAATGTCCATAGGCTTGCCGCCCTCTTCTACCATTGCTCTGAACACGGTCTTAGCGTCGTTCTTTGATACCTTTTCAGTATCAGCCATTTCAACAAGCTCTGCAAATTCCTCAGGTGTAAAGCTGATATTGTTTATATCTATCTCGCCCAAATTTACTCTTCTCATAAACTCGCCGAGAATGAACACAGCCACGCTCTTAGGATTGTTATATCTCTTAAGTGCATTCTCAAAGAAATCTGAGATTATCTTTGTTTGGATAAGCGTTTTTGCGTCTATCTCAGAAATACCGTATTCCTCAGTGTATCTCTTGAATCTGCTGCTTGGCATTTCAGGCAGCTTAGCCTTTATCTCATCAAGCTGAGCGTCAGTGAGGTTCACCTGAAGAATATCAGGCTCCGGGAAATAACGATAGTCGTTAGCGTTTTCCTTTGTACGCATTGAAGTTGTCTTATCTCTGTTTGCGTTGTAACGCCTTGTTTCCTGAACGACCTTTTTGCCAGCTTCAAGAAGAAGCGCCTGTCTTTTTTCCTCATACTTGATAGCTCTGCCCACAGACTTGATAGAGTTGATGTTCTTTATCTCCGCACGAGTACCGAACTCAGTTGCGTCTGGACGCATAAGAGAGATATTAACGTCGCATCTCAGTGAGCCTTGCTCCATTTTACAGTCGCAAACGCCTGCATACTGCAAAAGCAAAGAAATCTGCTCAACAAAAGCCATAGCTTCTTCTGCTGACGCTATATCAGGCTCAGTAACTATCTCGATAAGCGGGATACCGCATCTGTTATAGTCAGCCATTGAGATTCCGTTGAAAGCGTCATGAACGAGCTTACCGGCGTCTTCCTCAAGGTGGATATGGTTTATTCTGATATTCTTTTTCTGACCGTTCACCTCGATAGGTACATATCCGGGACCTACGATAGGTCTGTAAAGCTGTGATATCTGATATGCCTTTGGCAGGTCAGGATAGAAGTAGTTCTTTCTGTCGAATACCGAAAACTTGTTGATACCGCAGTTGAGCGCATATCCTGCCTTTACAGCATACTCTACAGCCTGCTGATTGATGATAGGCAGAGTACCGGGCATACCTGTACATACAGGGCAGCATCTTGTATTTGGCGCACCTCCGAACTCAGCGGAGCAGTTACAAAAGATCTTAGTTTTGGTAAGCAGCTCGGCGTGGATCTCAAGGCCGATGACCGTTCTCCATTTTTCCATTTGTCTTACCTCCCTTAAAGCTTTGGCGCAACAGGCTTGAAGCCCTTTTCGTATGCGTCGGCAGTCTTGATGATAGTTGCCTCGTCGAACTTTCTGCCTATAACAGACATACCGATAGGCATACCCTTGCTGTCATAGCCGCAAGGAGTTGATATTGCAGGCAGACCTGCGATATTTACTGTAACTGTGCATATATCAGCCTGATACATCTGAACAGGGTCGGAAGTCATCTCAGGGCTGTATGCAACAGCAGGAGTTGTCGGCGTAAGAATAACGTCGCACTTCTCGAATATATCGTTGTATTCTTTTCTTATAAGCTGTCTGAGAGCCATTGCTTTTCTATAGTAAGCGTCATAATATCCGCTTGACAGGCAATAGTTTCCAAGAAGTATTCTTCTCTTCACTTCCTCGCCGAAGCCCTCTGAACGTGACTTGATTATAAGCTCCTCATAGCTGTCAGCTGTGAGCGTTCTGTGACCATACTTGATACCGTCATATCTTGACAGGTTTGAAGCCGCCTCAGCACAGGCAAGAAGATAATAACAAGGAACAGCATACTTAAGCGACGGCATTGAACACTCGATAAGCTCAGCGCCCATTGCCTTATATTCCTCAGCAGCCTTTAAAACGGCAGCCTTTACCTCATCATTGATGCCCTCTGCATAGAACTCCTTAGGGAGTGCTATCTTCATGCCCTTCATTGACTCGCCTATCTTTGCAGTGAAGTCAGGCACTTCAAGCTTTGAGCTTGTGCCGTCATGGAAGTCATAACCGCATATCTCGTTAAGAAGGATAGCACAGTCATGAGCGTCAAGACCGATAGAGCCTATCTGGTCAAGAGATGAAGCGAAAGCCACAAGACCAAATCTTGAAACTCTGCTGTATGTTGGCTTGATACCTGTCACGCCGCAGAAAGCAGCAGGCTGTCTGATAGATCCGCCTGTATCAGTACCAAGAGCAACAGGAGCAAGTCCCGCAGCAACTGCCGCAGCAGATCCGCCTGATGAGCCTCCAGGTACACGGTCAAGATCATAAGGGTTTTTAGTCTTTGCAAAAGCGGAGGTCTGTGTAGAGCCTCCCATTGCGAACTCGTCCATGGAAGTCTTGCCGAGCATTACGATATTCTCAGCGTCGAGTTTTTCCATAACGGTCGCATTATAAGGCGGAACAAAGTTTTCAAGCATTTTTGACGCACAAGTGGTCTTTACGCCCTCTGTACAAATATTGTCCTTTACTGCCACAGGTATTCCTGTGAGAGCCTTTGCCTCGCCCTTATCGATAACGCCCTGAGCCTTTTCAGCCTGCTCCAGAGCCTTTTCCTCAGTAACAGTGATAAAGCTCTTTACCTTATCGTCATATTTCTTTATTCTCTCAAAATATGTCTGTGCAAGCTCTTTAGCGGAAATTTCCTTACTGTCAAGAGCCTTACGCATATCACGGATTTTCATTGAAGAAACGTCCAAATTTCACACTACCTTCCTGTTAAATTTACTCTACGACCTTAGGCACTACAAAGCAGTTGTTTGTATTCACTGCATTTGAAAGGACCTTTGAAGTAGGCATAGATTCGATGACCTCGTCTTTTCTCAGATCGTTGAGGTAAACATCATGATTGTCCTTGAGATCGTCATAGGTAATGTCGATTTCCTTTACGGTATCCATAAGATCAATAATATCAGTCATCTGCTCGGCTGTGGCTGCAAGCTCTTTATCGGAATATTCCAGCTTGCTAAGCTCTGCCAGATACTTGACCATGTTCAAATCCATATATAATCCCTGACCTTTCTTAATATTAGGCATAAAAATACACCAATTCAATTTAATATTATACTACATCTCATACTATTTTGCAAGCAAAAATCACATAAATTCCGATTTTTTTAATATTTGCTCATCAAACGCCCAAAAACAGCAAGACCCACAGAGAAATTCCCTGTGGATCTAAGCACCATTACTTATTATTCTTTGTATATTTATCGAAAATATCAGTGAAATCAAATGTTGCGAAATAGTCAGCAGGAGTTTCGGCACGTCTTATCATGTCGAAAGAGCCGTCCTCATGGAGAAGTATCTCTGCTGAGCGGAGCTTTCCGTTGTAGTTGTAACCCATTGAGAAGCCGTGTGCGCCTGTGTCGTGGATAACGATGATGTCGCCTGTGTCTATCTCAGGCAACATTCTGTCGATCGCAAACTTATCGTTGTTCTCGCAAAGACCGCCGGTTACGTCATACTTGTGGTCGCATGGAGCGTTCTCCTTGCCAAGAACTGTGATGTGATGATATGAACCGTACATAGCAGGACGCATAAGGTTGCAGGCACAAGCGTCAAGTCCAACATACTCCTTGTATGTGTGCTTGTGATGTGTGCAGGTAGCAACGAGATGACCGAACGGAGCAAGCATATATCTGCCAAGCTCTGTGAAGATAGCAACGTCCCCAAGACCGGCAGGAACCATTATATCCTCAAATGCCTTGCGAACGCCCTCGCCGATAGCGAAGATATCGTTCTGCGGCTTGTCAGGCTCATATGCTATGCCAACACCGCCTGAAAGGTTTACGAACTTGATGTCTGCACCCGTCTTTTCATGAAGCTCAACAGCAAGCTCAAAAAGTATTCTTGCAAGCTTTGGATAATAAGCGTTTGAAACAGTGTTTGAAGCAAGGAAAGCGTGAAGTCCGAAATGCTTTGCGCCTTTCTGCTGAAGTACCTTGAAGCCCTCAAAAAGCTGCTCTCTTGTGAAGCCGTACTTAGCCTCGCCAGGGTTGTCCATTATCTGAGTTTCTATCTCGAAATGTCCGCCCGGATTGAAACGGCAGCAGATAGTTTCAGGAATACCGCAAAGGTCGTCAAGATAATCTATGTGTGTGAAATCATCAAGGTTGATATAAGCGCCAAGCTCTCTTGCCTTGAGAAAATCCGCTTTTGGAGTTACGTTTGAAGAAAACATGATGTCGCTTCCGCTGAATCCGCAGCAGTCGCTCATCATAAGCTCAGTAAGAGAAGAACAGTCAACGCCGCAGCCCTCTTCCTTGAGTATTTTCAAAATGAATGGGTTAGGGGTAGCCTTTACAGCAAAATACTCTTTGAAGCCTTTGTTCCAGCTAAATGCCTTGTAAAGATCTCTGGCTCTCTGTCTGATACCCTTTTCGTCGTAGATATGAAAAGGTGTAGGATACTGCTTGATTATCTCCTCAGCCTTTTCCTTAGTTATAAATGGTGTTTTCATTATATATCAATCCTTCTGCAAATAATATATTTTATAAAAATACATATTTATCATACCATTTTAATACGGATTAGTCAAGTGAAATATCTGATTTTAAGAAATAAAATACACTTTATTGTCATTTTTCAATACAGCCACACCACTGTCACACCCATTTTAGTAAAAAAAGCACAAAGCACACAGCCGTAAAAGCCGTGTGCTTTGCATATAAAAGCCTGCTTTATGAAGCCTGATCGAACTGGCTGTTATAAAGCTCGGCATAAAATCCGCCCTTTGCCATAAGGGTTTCATGGTTTCCGCTTTCGATAACGTCGCCGTCACGCATAACAAGTATCAGGTCTGCGTTTTTGATAGTCGAAAGTCTGTGTGCGATAACAAAGCTCGTTCTGCCCTTTGTAAGCTTATCCATTGCCCTTTGGATAAGAAGCTCCGTTCTCGTATCGACAGAAGATGTTGCTTCATCAAGTATGAGCATAGGCGCGTTCTGGAGCATTGCCCTTGCGATAGTGAGAAGCTGTTTCTGTCCTGCGGATATTGCCACGCTTTCTGAAAGCACTGTATCAAAGCCCTCAGGGAGCGTATGAACGAACTTATCCAGACCGCAGGCTTTGCACACTCTTTCAAGGGACTCGTCGCTTATGCCCTCCATGTTGTATACAAGGTTTTCTCTTACAGTGCCCTCAAAAAGCCATGTGTCCTGCAAAACCATGCTGAACATATTGTGCACCGTTTCACGGCTCAGCTGTGAGATAGGCGTGCCGTCTATGGAGATACTTCCGCTGTTTATCTCGAAAAATCTCATAAGCAGATTTACCATTGTGGTCTTTCCTGCACCGGTAGGTCCGACGATAGCCACCTTCTGACCTGCCTTTACCTCTGCGGAAAAGTTCTTTATTATCACCTTGTCAGGAGTATCCGGATAGCTGAAACGTACATTTTCAAAGCTTACGTTGCCCTTTACCTCAGGGACTTCACTGCTCTTTCCGCTCTCGTCTGAAAGCTCTTCGCTTTCGATAAAGTCAAATATTCTCTGAGCTGAGGCGGAAGCTGTCTGCATATTTGTCATGCCCTGAGCTATCTGACCAAGAGGCGATGTGAAAAGTCTTACATAAAGAATGAACGATATTATAACGCCGAATGTGATAGTGCCGTTAAGAGCGAGCATCGAGCCGAAAACGCATACCGCAACGTATGCAAGGTTTCCGATAACGTTCATAAGTGGCTGCATCATGCCTGAAAGAAACTGTGACTTCCAGTTTGCGTTGTATACAGCTTCGTTAAGTCCGGCGAAATGTTTCTTTACATTATCTGCTCCGCGGGATATCCTTACCACCTCGTGACCCGAATACATCTCCTCAACATAGCCGTTGAGCTTACCAAGGCTTTCCTGTCTGTCTAGGAAAAACTTCTGTGATTTTGACATTATGAAAACTATCAGGAAAAGTCCGAAGAATGTGATGAACAGTGAGATGAGTGCAAGTCGCCATTCTGTAACGAACATCATTATAAGACAGCCAACAAACTGTGCCGCCGCACTGATTATGGTCGGAAGACTGTTTGTAAGACCCTGTTGTAAAGTTGATACATCATTTGTGATACGGCTGAGTATATCGCCCTGTGAATGTGAGTTGAAATATTTCTGCGGAACGCAGTTTATCTTTCTTGAAAGGTCGCTTCTCATTCTGTATGACATTTTCAGGGTGACTGTCGCCATTATATACTGCTGAATAAATGTGAACAGCGAGCTTGAAATATATATCGCTCCAAGGAAAATTCCTACCCTTGCCACCGCTTTAAGGTCAATGCCTGTCATAAGTCCGTCTGCCATAAGGTCGGTTATCTCGCCCACCTTGTCAGGCCCTATAATAGTCAGCACCGCACCAAGCGCCGCAAGAACCAATGCCACTGCAACGATACCTACACTGCCTTTCATATACTCTATTATTTTTTTCATAGCGGACGCCATTTCGCCCTTACTAGCCTTTTCGTATTTTCTCATTGTGCAGTCCCCCTTTCTATGCAAGCTCTGCCGCACTAAGCTGTGAAAGTGCTATCTCTTTGTATACGTCGCAGTTTTTCATAAGCTCCTCATGAGTACCCATGCCCACGGCTTCGCCACGGTCAAGGACTATTATCTTGTCTGCATGACGGATAGTGCTTATTCTCTGCGCAACGATTATCTTTGTCGTGTCTTTAAGTTTCTCGTTAAGAGCCTCTCTGAGCTTTGCGTCTGTCTTGTAATCAAGGGCTGAGAAAGAATCATCAAATACAAGTATCTCAGGCTTTCTTGAAAGCGCTCTTGCAATAGACAAACGCTGTTTCTGTCCGCCTGAAACGTTTCTGCCCATTTGAGATATCATATGCTCTGTGCCGTCAGGAAGCTTATTCACAAACTCCTCCGCCTGAGAAAGCCCGATAGCGTTTTTAAGCTCCTCGTCAGTTTCAGGTGCACCGCTTTCGCCGAAAAATACGTTTTCTCTTATGCTTCCTGCAAAAAGCACAGCCTTCTGTGTGACATATCCAAGCTTGTCATAAAGGGTGTCAAACTTATAGTTTTTTACGTTTACGCCGTCCACGAGGACTTCGCCCTCTGTTGCGTCATAAAATCTTGGTATAAGGCTTATAAGCGTTGTCTTGCCGCTTCCTGTTGCACCGATTATGGCAAGGGTCTGACCCTTGTTTATCTTGAAACTTATGTTGCTCAGCTCGTCCTCAGAGGCATGAGGATATCTGAAAGAAACGTTTTTAAATTCCACAGTGCCCTGCTCTCTTCCCTCGCTGACGCTTCCCTCTTTTATGTTCACGTCACGCTCAAGCACTTCGTTGATACGCTCTGCTGATACCTGAGCCGCAGGGAGCATCATGAATATCATAACGAGCATCATAAATGACATTACAACGTATGTGGCATATGTGCTGAAAACAACAACGTTGCTGAAAAGCGTTATCCTGTCCTGAACTGCCGTCAGGGCTATCTGCTGGATAAGCACTGCACCAAGCCAGTAGATAGCAAGGGTCAGACCATTCATTCCGATATTCATAACTGGCATCATAAGTGCGAACATTCTCTGGTTTTTAAGCTGTGTGTTCATCATATCCTTGCTTGGAACATCGAACTTGTCGTTCTGATATTTCTCAGCATTGAAAGCATGGACAACGTTTATGCCTGTGAGATTTTCTCTTGCCACACGGTTTATTTTATCAGTTAGCTTCTGAACGATACGGAATCTCGGTATGCAGGTCGCCATTACTGCAAGAACGAATACGCATATCACCACAACGAACGCCGCAGTCACCGCTGAAAGCTCCCAGCTCTTGCCAAGTATCTTTATAACAGCCCAAACCGCCATGATAGGCGATTTTATTATCATCTGCAAGCCCATTGATATTATCATCTGTATCTGTGTAATGTCGTTTGTTGTCCTTGTTATAAGACTAGGTATGGAAAAGTCCTGCATCTCCTCGCTGCCCATATCCATAACGTGGTTAAAAAGCTTTTCTCTTATTGTGTAGCTGAATCCTGAGGCAGTCTTTGCGGAAAGATAGCCGCAGCCGATAGCAAGAGCGGCACTTGCAAGGGTACAGCCAAGCATTTTAAGTCCGACGTTCAGGATATCGGAAGTTTCACTGCCTGCCGTGTTGAGCATCATTGTCAGGTCAGTCATATAGTCAGGCAGCGTCAGGTCAAAATACACCTGTCCCAGCACCAGAAGTGTACAGAGAACAGCCATAAGCACCTCACGCTTGCCCATCCTTTTAAGCAGTTTTATCATAGTTGCTACCTCCTTCTACATACATTCTTTAAGAATGCTGTCTATATTGTCGCTAACGATATGCAGGCATTTTTTGAAATGTGCCATGTCATCGTCCGAAAAGCCAGCGATAAGCTTTTGTGCAAACTTTTTCTGCAGCTCTCTGCCCTCTTTTATAACAGGCTGGGCCTTTTCTGTGCAGACCAGACGGCATTTTCTTCTGTCGCCCTTTACCGCCTGCCTTTCAACAAAGCCTGCTTCCACAAGCTTTTCTACATGGAAAGACACAAGCGCCGCCTTGATATTCCTGTATCTGCACACATCACCCGCTGTGTTGAACTCAGGATTGTTCGCAAGGAACATAAGCACGTCAAGGGCAGTCTTTGGCATATCGAGCTTTTTACAAAGGGGCTGCATGACCTTTTCATATGCTTCTGCAAGCTTCTTTGAATGATCAAACATATGCGTTGCTGTTGTCATGTTATCGTTCATTGTCAAACCTCCAATATTAGATATTTCAAATTTGAACAATCTAATATTAACACTTTTCAGCAGGGCGTTCAATGAACATTTTGTAAATTCAGCTTCTTATAATGTCGTTTTTGTAACAATGCAACAAAAATCAAATATATGGACTATAATATTTGTACAGCAATAAAACCGCCCTCTCCGCTATTGCAATAAAGGGAGAAATGTGTTATAATAATGATGTATGGGCAGAGTATTCGCTCTGCTTCACCTTTTAAGAAAGGAAAGTGGTGCAAAATGGATATTGTAAAAGGCGATATTCTTGTAATGAAGAAAAGTCACCCCTGCGGCAGTAACAGAATGATAGTTCTGCGCTCAGGCATGGATTTCAAGCTGCGCTGCGAGGGCTGCGGACGAGAGTTCATGATAGTACGCAGCAAAGCCGAAAAGAACGTAAAAACTATTATCAGAGAGGCTGAGTCATAGCTATTCTCGCAATTTATGATATATAACAAATGTATGATATGAAATAAAAATGACAGGAGAATATAACTATGTTTGAAAAACTCAAAGCACTCGAAGATAAATTCAATGAAATAAACGAAAAGCTCATGCAGCCTGAAACTGTAAACAACACTTCACTGTATACGAGCCTTATGAAAGAATACAAGACACTTACGCCGATAGTTGAAAAGTTCGGCGAATACAAAAAGGCAAAGGCTGCCAATGACGAGGCTCTTGAACTTCTTGACGCAGGCGGAATGGATAAGGACTTCAAGGAAATGGTGCAGATGCAGCTTGAAGAATCCAAGGAAGATATGGCTAAGCTTGAAGAAGAGCTTAAGCTTCTCCTGCTGCCGAAAGACCCTAACGATGAGCGTAACGTTATCATAGAGATAAGAGGCGGAGCAGGCGGTGAGGAAGCTGCGCTGTTTGCAGGCTCTCTTTATAGAATGTATTCAATGTATGCCGCTTCAAAGGGCTGGACTATAGAGGTCATGAACGCCAACGAAACAGAGCTTGGCGGCTATAAGGAAATAACTTTCAGCGTGTCAGGCGAGGGAGCTTATTCAAGATTTAAATATGAAAGCGGAGTACACAGGGTTCAGCGTGTACCTGAAACTGAGTCACAGGGCAGAGTTCACACGTCTACTGTTACAGTTGCCGTGCTTCCAGAGGCTGATGAGGTGGAGCTTGACCTTAACGAAGAAAAAGACCTGAAAATAGACGTGTTCCGTTCATCAGGAGCAGGCGGACAGCACATCAACAAGACATCTTCCGCTATCAGAATAACTCATCTGCCTACAGGCATGGTAGTTGAGTGTCAGGACGAGCGTTCGCAGTTCAAGAACAAGGAAAAGGCTCTGAAAGTTCTCCGTTCAAGACTTCTCGATCAGAAAGTTCAGGCACAGAACAAGGAAATAGCAGATAACAGACGTTCACAAGTGGGAACAGGTGACCGTTCCGAAAGAATAAGAACTTACAACTATCCTGAGGGAAGAATTTCCGACCACAGAATAGGTCTTACTATCTACAGACTTGAACAGGTGCTTAACGGCGCACTTGATGAAATAATCGACGCACTTGCAACAGCCGATCAGGCTGCCAAGCTTGCAAGTCAGGAAGAAGAATAAAAAATGTTTGACACAAAAATACTGGGCACTGACGAGGACAGCATAGCATATGCCGCAAAGCTGCTCTCACAGGGTGAAGTCGTTGGTATGCCGACGGAAACTGTATATGGTCTTGCGGCGAACGCTTTTGATGAAGCGGCTGTAAGAAAAATATTCGCCGCAAAGGGCAGACCTGCCGACAATCCTCTAATAGTGCATATATCTGACATTTCTCAGCTTGAGGGACTTGTGGATAAGATACCGTCCCTTGCTGTAAAGTGCGCAGAAAAATTTTGGGCAGGACCTCTCACAATGATAATGCCAAAGTCTGAAAAAATACCAATGGTAACGAGCGGAGGACTTGACACAGTGGGCATAAGAATGCCGTCACATAAGGTGGCAAGAGCGCTTATCTCAGCCTGCGGCTTCCCTATCGCCGCACCGTCGGCTAACCTTTCAGGCAGCCCATCACCTACAACAGCACAGCACGTCCTTAACGATATGCACGGCAGGATACCTGCCATAATAGACGGCGGAGCTTGCGGAGTGGGTGTTGAATCAACTGTCATAAGCTTTGAAGGCGAGGACGGAATAAGACTTCTCAGACCGGGATTTATCTCAGCCGAGGATCTTATGGAGATCACCCCGAACGTTCTTATCGACAAGGGCGTTTTGGAAAAGCTGGGTGAGAACGTAAAAGTCCGCTCCCCTGGCATGAAATACAAGCACTATGCCCCAAAGGCTGATGTGACTATCATTGACAGCAGTCTTGAAGCTTTCAGAGAATATGTGAAAACTCACGCTGACAATGACACCACTCTTATGGTGTTCACTGACAGCGATTGTGATGAGCTTGATATCCCGCATATCTGCTATGGCGCAAATGACGAGGAACAGGCAAAAGAGCTTTTTGACGTCCTCAGAGAGCTTGACGATATAGGTGCAAAGAAAGTTTTTGCACGCTGTCCTAACAAAGACGGCGTGGGGCTTGCAGTGTATAACCGACTTTTAAGAGCCGCAGGCTTTCAGGTGGTGAAACTGTGAAAAAAACAGTAGTAGGGCTTACAGGTCAAAGCGGTGCAGGCAAGACAACTATATCGGACGCTTTCAGAGAAAATGGCTTTGAGATAATAAACTGCGATATAGTCGCAAGAGAAGTCACAAACGCTGATAGCGAATGCTGTAAAGAGCTTGCAAAGCTTTTCCCAAGCTGCTTTGACGAGAACTATTCTCTTGACAGACAGAAGCTCGGGGAGATAGTTTTTTCAGATAAGAATAAGCTTCAAATGCTCAATGATACCATATACCCTTTTATAAACAAGCTTATTGACGAAAAGATAAACGCTACAAAGAGCGAGTTTGTTCTTCTTGACGCACCGACCCTTTTTGAAGCAGGTGCGGATAAGCTTTGCAGTGTTATCGTAAGCGTTGTGGCAGACTTTGGCATAAGGCTTGAAAGGATAACCAAAAGGGACGGTATTACGGCGGAGCTTGCAAAAAAGCGTTTTTCTTCTCAGCATACTATGGAATTTTTCAAAGCTCACAGCGATTTCGTCATTGAGAACAACGGCTCTGTGAATGACACATTCCAAAAGACCTGTGAGGTCATAGAAACAATAAAGGAAAGATATAATGGCGGCTAATGGAAAAAACAGCAGGCGTAAAAAGAAAAGGCACATAAAAAAAGGTCCCGTACTCATAGCAGTCATACTTCTGCTGTGCGGTATAGGCTGGCTCACATATCTTTATCACGAGCAGATAATCAACAAGGCAAAGGATATTCCGAACTCTTTTTCATATCCTACAGATTATGAGGAGTATGTAATAAGATACAGCACCAAGTACAAGTGCGACCCTGTGCTTGTGTTCTCTGTAATAAAAGTGGAAAGCGGCTTTAATAAGGACGCTGTTTCATCAGTGGGTGCCAGAGGTCTTATGCAGCTTATGGAGGACGCATACGATTGGATAAAATATCGCCTTGACGATCAGCGTGACAACACCTATGACGATATGTTCGACCCTGAGCTTAATATCCAATATGGCACATACTATCTCAGCTATCTTATGGAAAAGTATGACGGTTCAGTAGAGCTGACAGCGGCGGCATATCACTGCGGAATGAATCTTGTTGACAGTTGGATAGAAAACGGCACTGTTGACCCTGACAATTTCAAAGTCAGCGACATACCTGACGAAAATGACCAGACTTCAAACTATGTGCGCAAGATACGCAAAGCCTATGACAATTATAAGGATATACTCAGCAGTCATGGGGATATTACAGAAAACAGTTAAGCAAAACCATGCGCAGGGGCGAACAGTGTCCGCCCATTGTAACGCAGTTTCAATAAGAATATATTAAAAGGAGGACTTTACAATGGATAACAAGAAGAAAGAAAAGTCCGAGGGCGAAAAGCTTGCAGAAAAGCTTCTTTCGGATAAGAAAAACGGTGGACTTCGCCTTAGCGAAGAAAAGCTCAAAAAGGCAGACAAGTTCTGCGAGGGCTATAAAAGCTTTCTGAACACTGCAAAAACAGAGCGTGAGGCTGTTATCGAGGCAGTGGCTCAGGCTGAAAAAGCAGGCTTCAAGCCTTATGAAAAGGGCAAGAAGTATGACGCCGGCGACAAGTTCTATTTTGTAAACAGAGGAAAGGCTATCATACTTACAGTTATGGGCAAGGACGGTCTTGAAAAAGGTATCAGACTTGCTGCCGCTCATATCGACTCACCACGTCTTGACCTCAAGCAGAACCCTCTCTATGAGGACAAGGAACTTTGCCTGTTCAAGACACACTATTACGGCGGCATAAAGAAATATCAGTGGACAACTGTTCCAATGTCGCTTCATGGCGTTGTTATAAAGGCTGACGGCGAAAGCGTTACGGTAAATATCGGTGAGGACAAGGACGACCCTGTTTTCTGCGTAACTGATATCCTGCCGCACCTTGCAGACGCTCAGATGAAAAGACCTGCTCCACAGCTCATCAAGGGCGAGGAGCTTAATCTGCTCATAGGCTCCAGACCATTCAGAGATGACGCTGTTTCAAACAAGGTAAAACTCAACATAATGGCTATCCTTAACGAGAAATATGGCATTGTAGAGGACGATTTCGTTTCCGCAGAGCTTGAAGCTGTTCCTGCATTCAAGGCACAGGACGTTGGCTTTGACAGAAGCATGGTAGGCTCTTATGGTCAGGACGACAGAGTTTGTGCATACACAGCTTTGCAGGCTATCCTCAAATGCAAAGACCCTAAAAAGACCTGCATGACCATACTCACAGACAAGGAAGAAACAGGAAGTGACGGCAACACAGGACTTAACAGCTCATATCTGCCATACTTCATTGCTGACCTTGCAAAGGTATACGGACTTGAGGGCAGAAACGTTATCTCTGCTTCCGAGTGCCTTTCAGCAGACGTAAATGCGGCATATGACCCAACATTCTCAGAGCCGTTCGAGATAAGAAACTCATCACAGATAAACTACGGCGTTGTTGCCACAAAGTTCACAGGTGCAAGAGGCAAGTCAGGCACTTCCGATGCTTCTGCTGAGTTTGTGGGCAGAGTAAGAAAACTCTTTGACGAACACAACATCGTTTGGCAGACAGGCGAGCTTGGCAAGGTAGACGGCGGCGGTGGAGGAACTGTCGCACAGTATATCGCAAACCTTGACATGAACGTTATCGACGTTGGCGTACCAGTGCTTTCAATGCACGCACCATTTGAGATAACCTCGAAGATAGACACTTATATGGCATATAAGGCTTTCTCAGTTTTCTTTGCTGACTAATTTGATATCAAATAAGCATATCCGCTTTCCCATTTGGGGAAGGCGGATCTTTTTTTGTCCCCATTGCGACAATTTTTCCATTCAAGCAGTGCTATCATAATATCAAAGGGAGGAACGCCATGAAAATTTACATAGATATACTACTTGTGACAAACGCCATTATGACGCTTATCATGCTGGAGGCGGCAGGCAGGGTATGTCACAAGGTCATAAGTCCGCTGCGGCTGTTGACAGCTTGCTCGGTGGGAGGACTTTCGTCGCTTGTTATGGCTATAGACAGCAGAGGATATTTCGCTGCAGTTCTTATTGTGGTGATAAAGCTTGTCAGTGCGGTATTCACAGTGCTTATAGCCTTTGGGTGTAAAGACCCTTGGCAACTACTTCGATACTTTATCATATACAGTGCAGTGGACGCAGTTTTCACGGGTATAGTGGTGACCCTTTGGCAGATATCAGGGAGCAAGGTGATTTTTTTCAGAAACCTCACTGTGTATTTTGACATCTCTCTATTTAAGCTTGCCCTTGCCTGCGGTATAGCATATGGTCTGCTCTGTCTTTATGAGAACATCACACGCAGGTGTTTCAACAGGGTCGCAAAATACGAAGCCATATACGAAAATGGTGGCTGTATAGTGAAAGTCCCTGCCATATGCGACAGTGGGAACAGACTTTGCGACAGCTTCACAGGAACGCCAGTGGTGGTTTTCTGCTGTGACAGGCTTTTCTATCACTATGACCTTGACCGTGACGAGCCTGACCCTCTAAGCGGTTTCAGGCTTATCCCCTGCTCTACTGTTAGCGGAGAGGGAATTATCCACATAACCGCCGCAGGAAGCGTAAAGATAATCGACGATAAAGACCGTGTACACAACGTCAGGTGCTATGTGGGCATAAAGCCCTCGCTGAACGGAAAGTCACGGGCTATATTCAACCCCGCATTGCTGGGATAATACAGGAGGAATACAAATGACAACACTTAAAACACTCGCTCTAGGGCTGAACAGATTTTTGAGCCGTTTGTTTTCAGACGACCCCGAAACTATAGATTACCTAAATGGTGCAGATTCGTTACCGCCGCCCCTAAACAAAGAGGAAGAGAAAAAAGCCTTTGAGCTTCTTGAAACAGACCCGAAAAAAGCCCGAGAACTGCTTATCGTGCATAATCTCAGGCTTGTGGTATATATAGCAAAGAAGTTTGAGTCAACAGGCACAGGCATAGAGGATCTTATCTCAATAGGCTCTATAGGGCTTATCAAGGCTGTGAACACCTTCTGTCCTGATAAAAACATCAAGCTCGCGACCTATGCTTCACGGTGCATAGAAAACGAGATACTTATGTTTCTGAGAAAATCAAATCAGTATAAAAATGAAATATCCATAGACGAACCGCTGAATGTTGACTGGGACGGCAACGAACTGCTTTTATCCGATATTCTAGGCACCGATGACGACACCGTGAACAAGGGCATAGAAAGCGAAGTTGAGAAACAGCTTCTTCTGGAGGAGATCGAAAAGCTCTGCCCTCGTGAAAAGCAGATAATGAAAATGCGATTCGGGCTCTCAGGCAAAAAAGAAATGACCCAGAAGCAGGTCGCTGATGAAGTCGGTATATCCCAATCCTACATATCAAGACTTGAAAAGCGGATAATAAAATCCATACGGCGAAATTTAGAAAAAATATGCTGATTAAAAGACTGGCGAACACGCAAAATGTTCACCAGTTTTTATGTTATATGGGATAATTTTGTTTTCACAGCAGTATAATTCTTCTCAGAAATAGGGATCACCTTGCCATATGTAAGTTCTATTCTGTAACGGCTTATGCGGCTTACATATTCAGGATTTACAAGATAATTTTCATGACAGCGCACAAACATATCCCTATATCGTCTTTCAAACACCTTAAGGCTCTGCACTGATTCAAAAGAGCCGTCAATGGTATATATGACGCAGTGACTGCCACTGCTTTCCACATAAGCTATCCACGACCTATCCAGAAAAACAAGCGACCTGTCTACGCCATTTACTATCACTCTCTTTGTACGCCTTTCACCTGAACAGACATTTTTCTTGTATATTTCTTCATAATGTACAGGATATATCCTGTCACGTTCATCATATTTAATTGCATTGGAAATGTGACAAAGCTTTATTTTTTCCTCGCCGTTCTCACTCACCCATGAAAACTGTATCCTTTGATCTGCTCTCCCAACACTGCTGTCAGGCCAAATCGTATCCAAAATGAAAAACATTATGACCTCGCAGGATCTTTCAGTAAGACCTATGGAAAACACCTTTAGGTCGCTGAGCACAAATTCAAGCTTGTGTTCTTCTTGCGAAAAAGCATCAACAAGCGCCTCTCTGGTGCGTATCACATGCTTCTCAGCGGGACCTATCCACAGAATGTCTTCATGGCAGGCATTAAGAAAGCTGTCTATCTCGTTATTGTAGTACTTAGTGAGAATATCGGCTGAACGTGTTTCAAGAACTCTATATTCCATGAAATCAAATCCTCCGTTTGCTGAATTAATTTGTACATTTTTTATTGTATCTTTTATTATACGACATTTTTATTATTTTGTCAATAATACTGACACAATTTCATTTTCGCAAAATTTCGACAGATAAACTATGTATAAATTCTTCAGAAGTTTTATTGTATTTTTAAAGCATATGTGATATACTTAGACCATACGATAAATGAAAGGAGAAGATATCTTGGCGATAGATAGATTTTATGCGGTGATACCCGCTTATGAGCCTGATGAAAAAATGCTGGCTGTTATTGACGATATATCTTCATTGACCGATTTTCATATAATAGTCATTAATGACGGCAGCGGCAAGGATAAGCTGCCGATTTTTGCCGAAGCCGCAAAAAAAGCCATAGTTCTCACCCATGAGGTAAACAAAGGCAAGGGGCGTGGCATAAAAACCGCACTTGAATACATAAAAGAACATGAATCCGACACTGTGGGCATCGTCATTGCAGACGCAGACGGACAGCACAAGGTGGAGGATATAATAAGGGTGTCGGAAGCCCTGAAAAGCTCCCCTGACAAGCTTATTATGGGTTGTCGCAGATTTTCAGGAAAGATACCACTGCGAAGCAAATTCGGCAACAACATCACAAAATTCGTTTTCTCATTTGCCGCAGGAGTAAAGGTAAGCGACACGCAGACGGGCTTGCGTGGCTTTTCCTCAAAGCTCATACCTTTTATGCTGTCGGTAAACGGTGACAGATATGAGTTTGAGATGAATATGCTGCTTGAATGTGCAAGAGAAGGCATAAGATTCTATGAAGTGCCTATCGAAACTGTTTATCTTGGCAAAAACGAGTCATCACATTTTAATCCTGTCAAAGACTCATGGAGGATATACAAGGATATACTGAAATTCTCCTGCTCATCACTTCTTAGCTTCTGCGTGGACTATATTTTCTACAGCATTTTCGCAATGATAAGCGGGAGCGTAGCATTTTCTAACATATGCGCAAGAGTGATAAGCTCCATTTTCAACTTTTCGATGAACAAAAAGTTCGTCTTTAAAAATAAGGAAGGCATTGCAAAGACAGCCGCAAAATACTTTCTGCTTGCCGCATTCATACTAGCTGCAAACACAATAATGCTGGAGCTATGTGTGAAATATCTCATACACAACAAATATATCAGCAAAATACTTATAGAAGTGCTGCTTTTCTTTATAAGCTGGGCGGCGCAAAAAAGTTTCGTTTTCAGAAAGAGGGAAAGAAAAATTGACGAATAAGACAAAAAAGCCAATGCCTGTCTGGGCAATGGTCATAACGGACGTCGTGCTTACAGCGGCAGCGATAGGCGTGTTCATGCTTTTTGACTACGTTATGCCGCAAAGTTCAGGAGTAAAGGGAGAAGTGATCGCAACAGTTGACAGCTCCGCAGAGGGTAGCTTCACCCTGCCAAATGCGGCTGACAACTCGCAGGAAGAAAGCACAGCACAGGACGATAGCGAGCCTGCAGTTACCACAACAGCTCCGCAGGCAGAAAAGGCTACAACCACACTGCGTACTGAGCAGACGAACCACAGGAACTGGGGCAATCAGGACACTGCCGACTATCGTTCAGACCAGAATGCTATAAGCAGTATAACAAACGGTGCCATAACCTCTGAGGAGCTTGGTTCGGCTTCAACTGACAATGCTCAGGTGACAGTATACAAAAAATCTATCGGTGAGGGCAGCAACAAGATAACCTATTTTGTGGCTGATGTTTATGTCACAAGCGCAAGCGAGATAAAAGCCGCCTTTGCAGACGGAGAATTCGGTAAGAACATCAAGGACTCAGTATTCAGTATGGCGGTGGAAAACAAAGCTCTTTTCGCCATAAACGGTGATTTCTATGGTAATTCGGAACGCAGTATCGTTATAAGAAACGGTATAAAATACCGTGATGATGTCAACGACGCAGACGTGTGCGTGCTGTTCACAGACGGCACAATGCAGACCTACTCCCCGTCTGAATATGACAGCGACGCTGTTATAGCAAAGGGTGCATGGCAGGCTTGGAACTTTGGTCCTGCACTTCTTGACGGAAGTGGCAACGTTCTTGAAACGTTCAACACAACAAAATATCTCAACAGTTCAAATCCACGTTCAGCTATCGGCTGTGTGTCGGCAGGCCACTATATTTTCGTGACAGTTGACGGCAGAAACGAAGGCTACTCAAAGGGCGCAACTCTCAGCGAGCTTGCGGCTATCATGAGCGATGAGGGCTGTATGTCTGCGTTCAATCTTGACGGTGGAAAGTCCGCTATGATGTACTTCAACAACAGCATTGTGAACGCTCCTGACGGCGGTGGACGTGACCTCAGCGACATTATCTATATAGGAGGATAAAAATGAAAAGACTAAGCAAAATTCTCCCACATATCACGATAATACTTGCGGGAATGTTCATTGTATTCTGGATATTGGATATACTCAACCCTACAATGAATTTCATAAACAGAAAAATATCCAACAAGCTTCTGCTGGCATTTTGCATATCAGCCATAATAACAGCGATACTAGCGGTCTACTATCAGCGCAAGAGCGACAGAAAAGAATAGAACTAATGCAGAGTCACACGGCTCTGCATTTTTTTATGGTCAGATTTTCCTGAAAAATATCTGTATAGTTCCTGATTGAAAGGTAATAATTATATTATCACGGCAGCATAAAATGCTGCTTTTTAACAGGAGCGTGCGATGCAGTACAATAAAGTTGAGATAAGCGGAGTGAACACCAATGAGCTTAAAACGCTGAAAGAGTCGGAAAAGCTGGAGCTTTTGAAAAAAGCCCATTCAGGTGACAAGAAAGCCCGTGAGGAGCTTATAAACGGCAATCTCAGGCTCGTGCTGAGCGTTTTGCAGAAGTTTGTGAGTCGAAGCGACTCCCCTGACGACCTTTTTCAGGTGGGTGTTGTGGGGCTTATCAAGGCGATAGATAATTTCGATACCTCTCTTGATGTGAAGTTTTCTACCTACGCTGTGCCTATGATAGCAGGAGAGCTTAGAAGATTTCTTCGTGATTTTCAACCCATGAGGGTGAGCCGTTCTCTCCGTGACCTTGCTTATAAAGCAATGCAGGCAAAAGAACAGCTCATATGTGAAAACCAGAAAGAGCCTACTGTTGAGCAGATAGCAGACACTATCACCGAAAAGCCTAGTCAGGTGGTCATTGCCCTTGAAGCCATAACCGACCCGGTCTCACTCTATGAGCCTGTGTATTCTGACAACGGCGACGCTCTTTATGTGTTGGATCAGGTGAGCGACAACTGTGACGATAAAAGCTGGCTTGAAGAGCTTTCATTGAAGCAAGCCATGAGCGAGCTTCAGCCTCGTGAACGTAATATACTCTTCCTGCGCTTTTTCAAAGGACAAACTCAGGTGGAGGTAGCAAAAAATATTGGCATCTCTCAGGCACAGGTATCACGGCTTGAAAAAGGTGCATTGGAACACATCAAGAAAAGTATCTAACGTCTGTCGCAATACGTTAAATCGACGTTTATGAATATTTTTGATATATACAATTACATTACAGTCACATTTTTGAAACAATTCGATTAATAATGTGCCGTTAAAGTTGCTTGCAGTCAAAAAATTTGATATAATATATGTAGGTATTATTATGTTAAATCGTCATAAGGGAGTTGAAGTGTATGCTGACTGAATATTCGGTCCTTATTTCCGAGTCATATGACGGCCAGCATAAACTGTTGACCGAGGAACTGAGACGCAAGGGTACAAAGGTCCATATATGCGGTGATACTGAAATAGAGCTTGAGATAGGTGCTGTAAAATATACTCCTGACGTTATCGTTATTGACTGCTGTAAGCTGGGATATAAAAAGCTTCTGCATTTTCGTGAGATACTTCACGAAGATGACATTCATCCCATAATATATAACATCTACACTTATGATGACACAGAAACGATCCGTATTCTTCTCGATTATGATGATATTCTGCACATACTTATGCCATACAACGCTGAGAACGTATGCCACTATATGCTTGACAAGCTAAAAAGGATACCTGTCGATCCTGATATCCTTAAACAGAATATTTCAAAGGAGATACATAGGATCATAACATCAACGGGCATAAACCGCAAGCATTCAGGATATGACCATATCTACTACATGATATTTCTTATTATATTCAAATATAGCGGTAATAAAGTACAAATAGGCGAACTTTATAAGGACATTGAAAAACAATACGGAAAAAACGCTGCAGCTATTGAACGCTCAACAAGAAGTGCTATAGTTTCAGGCTGGGAAAAAATGAAGCCTGTGGATAAGCAAATGCTTTTTGAAAGTTGCCTTGCTAACGGAACAAAGCCTACAAATGCAATGTACATAAACACAATAGCTTTATATATAAAGCATTTGTATAACGATCAGTTGGAGATGTATTACAAAAACAAAAACGATCATACATAGGACGATCCCCAAAGTGCATACCTATTATAAAGGGTATGCACTTTTTTTGAAAGGGGAAGGTTTCATGATATGTAGTTTTTCAAGCTTACGAAATAAAGAGGTCGTCAATATGCGAACAGGACTGAAAATAGGCTATGTTGATGATATAGAAATGGATACTCAGGGAGCGAATATAGTTTCACTGATCGTCTATGGCAAACCAAGGGCTTTCGGTATCATGGGCAGAGATGAGGATATTATCATAAAATGCTCGGATATTGAGCTTATCGGCGAAGATACCATACTTGTAAAATTCAACGATAGTGCAGTATGCACAAAGAGCAGAACTGTAAAAATCGAAAATTTGTTAAAATAAATTGTCGAAAGCTCTTGAAATGAAACAGAAAATATGATATAATATTAAAGCAATTCGCACGGACAGGTTTTTGCCGTTGGTCCTGCCGTAAGACAGGTGAAAGCAAGTAAAGCCGTCCGGAGGATAAAAACATCTGCGAAAGCAGAAATCTAAAACCAAACAGGAGGTTACTACAATGGGAGTAGTATCAATGAAGCAGCTTCTTGAAGCTGGTGTACACTTTGGTCACCAGACAAGAAGATGGAACCCTAAAATGGCTCCATACATTTTCACAGAAAGAAACGGAATTTACATCATCGATCTTCAGAAGACCGTTAAGAAGCTTGAAGAAGCTTATATGTTTATCCGTGACATCTCAGCTAATGGCGAAGAGGTACTTTTCGTAGGTACAAAGAAGCAGGCTGGAGATTCTATCAAGGAAGAGGCACTGAGAGCTAATGCACATTATGTAAATGCAAGATGGCTCGGCGGTATGATGACAAACTACAAGACGATCCAGCAGAGAATCAAGAGACTTGAGCAGCTCCACACAATGGAAGAGGACGGCACATTCGACCTTCTCCCTAAGAAGGAAGTTGTTAAGCTGAAGCTTGAGATAGAAAAGCTTGAAAAGTTCATGGGCGGTATCAAGAACATGAAGAAGCTTCCAGGCGCACTTTTCGTTGTTGACCCAAGAAAGGAAAAGATCGCTGTAGCAGAGGCTAAGAAGCTTGGCATACCTGTAGTAGCTATCGTTGACACAAACTGCGATCCTGACGATGTTGATTATGTTATCCCAGGTAACGATGACGCTATCAGAGCAGTTAAGCTTATCGCTGGTTGCATGGCTAACGCTATAATCGAAGGCAGACAGGGTGAGGACGCTGAGTCCGCTGAAGAGGCAGATAAGGTGGAAGAAGCTGACGAGGCTGCTGAATAAGAGCTGAAATTTCAGGCAGGCATTTATAGTATATTTGTCTGCCTATTTCGATATAAAACACTAGGAGGAATAATAATGGGTAAGGTATCCGTAGCAGAGATCAAAGAACTTATGACAGCAACAGGCGTTGGCATGATGGACTGCAAGAAGGCTCTTGTAGAAGCTGACGGCGATATGGAAAAGGCAGTAACACTTCTCCGTGAAAAGGGACTTGCTACACAGGCTAAGAAGAGCGGCAGAGTTGCAGCAGAGGGTATCTGCACAGCTGTAGTTAAGGGCAACGTAGGCTGCGTTCTTGAAGTAAACATCGAAACAGACTTTGCTGCTAACAATGATGAGTTCAAGGCTTTCGTTGCAGCAGTTGCTGATACAGTAATCGAGACAAACCCTGCTGACGTTGACGCACTTAAGGCAACAAAGATCAGCGGCGGTGACAAGACAGTTGAAGAGACACTTCAGGATCTGTTCATCAAGATCAGAGAGAACATGGTAATCAGAAGATTCAAGAGAATGGAAGGCATTCTTGTTCCTTACGTTCACGGTGCAGGCAGCATCGGCGTTATGGTAAAGCTTGATTCTGATATAGCAGCTGACAATGCTGAGCTCCTTGCTGCTGGTAAGGACTGTGCACTTCAGGTTGCAGCTATGAATCCTGCATATCTGAACAGAGAGGCTGTTCCTGCTGACGCTCTTGACAAGGAGAGAGAGATCATGCTGGCTCAGATGGCTGAGGATCCTAAGATGGCTAACAAGCCTGAGCAGGTTAAGCACAAGATCATCGACGGTAAGATCGGCAAATACTATTCTGAGAACTGCCTCCTTGAGCAGGCATTCGTTAAGGATGATAAGGTATCTGTTGGCAAGTACGTTGAGTCTGTAGCTAAGAAGCTTGGCGGCAAGATCGACGTTGTTGAGTACGTTCGTTTCGAGAGAGGCGAAGGCGTAGAGAAGAAGGAAGAGAACTTCGCTGACGAAGTTGCAGCAATGACAAAGTAATCTTTCTGACATAAATGAAAGTCCCTCGGTGGTGAGCCGAGGGACTTTTTTTATGGGCTTTTGATTGTAACTTGTCAAGTTTTATTATACTGCGTCATTCGACTATGCGATATAATGCAAATACAAGTTAATATGTCTTCAGTAGAGAGTGTCTTAAATATAAGATGCTCTCTTTTTTGTTGACCTTTTTCTTTTGTTGAGGTCAGCAACAGAGGGAAAATAGACTTGACAGAAGCCTCTGCAAAGAGGTATAATAATAGAAATGTAGTTGAAAATATAATGATAAATTCAATAGAAAAACCTATTGAATTGCCTATTGAGCAGAAACATACAGGTAAGGGCAATCCAAACGCTGTTCTTACTTTTGGTGTTGAGCTTAATAATCGCCAAAAGGATCTACTCGAAAAGCTTTCTGAGTTTGACAGCAAAGTAATAGTCGATAAGAAAAGCGTTAATATGGCTGATCTTTCGGCGTTGACTGCTCACACAGGTGATGAGTTCGCATTGTTCACAAAGGGCAAGAATAGGCTCATAATTCGTGGTAATTCCTCAATGGTAAATCTTGATACCGAGCAGGCTAAAAAGCTTGCAGCTCAGGGCTATCGTTGGAGTGGGCATACACACCCCGGTACCGGATATAATTGCTTGGTTGCTTCCCTTGGAGATCACGAGATACTCAAGTGTTTCAAGCATAACACAAGCGTTATTTATAACTCACAAGGTCAATATCTTACTTTCCAAAAGGAGTGATATTATGTGCAAACTTTTTGATGAATGGAGAAACGAAATTAAAGATTATTGCAAGCAGCAGGGGCTTAACTTTGATACGGCTGAAAAGTTGTCACAATCCTGGAATAAGAATACGGTGGCGTTGTCTTACCGTGATCCAAGCAAAGGTTCAAATGGACTTCTTGATGATACTCCGTGTCCGTTGGTTTTGCTGATACGCCGTGAAAAGAATGGCAAGCTCGTTTTTGAGCAGACAGAACACACTAAAAAATATCTTGCGTAGTGTAGCTTTTTTAGTAGCGAAACTGAAAAACTATCTAAAAATGTATTGAAACGAAAAATAAGATAAGAAGCGGCATCCTCTGAAAAGAGGGTACCGCTTTTCTTTATATATGAAGAAAAATGGGTATGAGCTCAAAAAAACTCATACCCTCAAAAAATATAATAAAGGAGAATA
The DNA here is from genome assembly GCF_018917825.1 of Ruminococcus sp. MSJ-25. Lineage (NCBI taxonomy): Bacteria > Bacillati > Bacillota > Clostridia > Eubacteriales > Oscillospiraceae > Ruminococcus > Ruminococcus sp. MSJ-25. The sequence goes on along the minus strand of NZ_JAHLPI010000014.1, from coordinate 9,252 downwards.
TTAGGAAATAAGCGTTATCTCTTAGTAGTTACGCTCTTTGTAGAGGACCATGCACCATAGTACTTTTTACCCTTTACAGTTGTGTAGGACCTTACACGAACGTAATACTTTTTCTTGCCACTCAGCTTGGAAATGGTCTTTTTATCGGTCTTGTTGTTTGTAACAGTTACCTTTTTAGCTCCGCTGAACTTGGAATTTGTTGCATACTGAATTTCATAACCAGTAGCACTTCCCTTTTGAGCCCAGTCGATAAAGAATGATCTGCTCTTTGACTTAAGCTTCTGTATATTCTGCTTTGCAGGGTTTATCTTAAAGGTCTTAGTTACAACACCGCCATATGAGCCCTTGCCAGTAAACTTAATAGTAGCTGTGCCAACATTCTTATTGCTGCTGTATGAAACCGTGTAATCTCTGCCGTTTTTTAGTGTACTTCCGCTATGCTTGAGTTTTGCTGACTGTGCAATAGCCTTACCGGTAAAACTCTTGGTAGAAATATTTGAGATAGATACAGAAGACATATTCTTGGACGCTGTTACCACGTTTTTTATAGGAGACCATTCTCCATAGTATGTAGAACCTCTTACAATAGTGTAAGAACGTACTCTTACAAAGTAATTGCGTCCACGATAAAGACCGCTTATTGTGACTGTATCCGGCTTATTTGCCGTAAGTCTCTTTGTTTCAGCGTTTGTAAAGCCATAGTTTGTCGCATACTGAATTTCATAACCAGTAGCACTTCCCTTTTGAGCCCAGTCCACAAAGAAACCGCCGTATCTGGTTTCAATCTTCTGAATGTTCTGCTTTGCAGGATTTATAGTAAAGGTCTTTGAAATAGAACCAGTATAATGTACAATTCCGTTAACGATCACGGTTGCCGTACCAACCTTCTTATTATTGATATATGATACAGTATAATCCTTACCTGCGACAAGTAATGTATCGTTTAGCTTTACAACAACGCCAGGCTTCATATATCCACCGTCATATTCATATATTGACGTTGAAAGCGTAGCGTCTGCTTCACTTATATCTATCCTAGCAAGAGCCGGTATTGTTGCCGTTTCAAGCCTTTCATGGCACACTGTACACTCTGTATGCATGGAGCCTGCTATACCCGGAGCCGCTTCCTTATCGATTATCCAATCACTTGACGTATGAGGAAGCTTTGTTATCTCCTGCTTTTCAGCGACCTCTCCACAGATCGTACAGTATCTTACCTGTTCACCAAACTCAGCACAAGTTGGCTGTTTTGTTATTATCCATTCGTCTGCAGGTGTATGAGCAAGCTTATCTATGGATTTTCTTTCAATGATCTTGTTGCAGGTCGTACAGTATCTTACCTGCTCACCAGCTTCAGCGCAAGTAGTCTGCTTTATTACTGTCCATTCGGAAGAAGGAGTGTGTCCCTTCTTAGGAATAATGGTTTTTGTATAATAATCGCAATTAGAACACTTTTTTTCAGTATATCCGTCTGTCTCACAAGTAGCTTCAACTGTATTAGTTATATACTTGTGACCAGTTGGCTGCGTTTCGTTATCCTTGTATGATTTTTTACATACGGAACAGGTGTGAAGTGTATATCCGCCAGTTGTGCAAGTTGGAGCAACAACCGTATCAACATACTTATGTCCCTGAGCTGCAACGTCTTCTGTATATGAGTCACCACACTTTGAACAAGTATATGTTACCTTACCACCGGTGCAAGGATTGGCTTCACTTGTTATCTTATATGAATGTCCCTTAGCTGGAATCGTTGCTGTTTCGGTATAATGGCCGCAGTCCTTACTTGTACAGCTTCTCTTCTGCTCTCCGTCAGTTGTGCAAGTAGGGACCTTTGTTATTTTCCAAGAGCCAAATGTGTGCTGATGAGCTGGGGTTATTTTAAATGTTTTGGAAATGGAACCTGTATAGTTACCCATAAAGGTTACTTTTATAGTTCCTGTTCCTGCATTTATGTTATCCGAGTAGGATACTTTATAATCCTTGCCTTCAGTCAGACGTGTATCATCGTCACTCTTAAACACATTGATCTTTGGCTTTATCTCTGAACCGGTACATTTATACTGTCCCATTGAACCGTCGGCGAAGTTTATTCTTGAGCTCTTGCTTGTGAGAGCAAGAGGATTGATCGTATAGTTAACGACCTTTGTCCCGATATAATCACCCATACCGGTTATAACGACGGAAGCTGTTCCTGCATTTATATTGTTCGTATACTGAACCGAATAATCCGGATTATCCACATATGGGCTTGCTCCCCAAAGTTCTTTTCCTTTATAGTATACAGTAACATTCTCTGGCTTTTCCTCATAACCACTGTATACAAAAGAGTCTTCAGAAAGAGTTACCTCAAAATCATTTGCATTTGGTGGTGCAACGTCTGTTAGCTTATACTTTACGCCGTTTTCTTCACAATACTTAGCGCAGGCACTGTTGGATGTGCAGTAGACCATTTTGACATCTTCGAAACAATTCCTTCCAAAAGTCACAACTGTATCCGGAACTGTTAGTTCGAGCTTTGTACAACCCGCAAAGGCCATATCTTTAATCTCAGTTGTTGCTGTTGGAAGTTTGAAATCCACAAGATTGGTGCAGTCTGCCAGCATATATTTGGGAATGCTTATAAGATTGTCTGGAAGAGTTATTGACACGAGACTCTTATTGCTATTAAAGGATCCTGCCAGAAATGTTGCATTGCAATTCACTGTGACGCTAGAGAGGCTCGTTCCGGTCAAGCTTTCATCATCATAGCTTATAACGTTGTCAAGATTGATATCTGAAAGCTTTTCACAGCCGTCAAAACAATGAGCTGGCAATGCTGTGATGCCAGCACCCAAAGTTACCTTTTCAAGACTCTTAAGGTTATAAAACGCTCTTTCTCTTAGCGTTACAATTTCGTCAGGAATTGTAACGCTCCTTACTGCGTTTGAATCTACAAACTCAATATTGTTTACAGCAGTGACCTTTATTGTCTCTCCAGTCTTTGGATTTGTTGCTTCTGTTGGAAATACAACATTGCTATAGTCCCACATCAAACACTCGCAGATTGTAAGTGTGCCATCATCAAGTACATGGTATACAAATTTGCCGTCAGAAAAGCCTCTTGACTTATGTTCTGAGTTGCTGCAGTAATATGGATAATTAACAGCAGAATAGAATAAAGGTTTTCCTTTAGCAAAATTTGCATCAACAATATATGGAGTTCCATCTATATCAACAACATTGTTAACGTGGTCCTGAGCAGCGATCGTATCGTTCCTTGCTCTAGTTCTTATGGAACATCTTATTCCTGTTGCTTCACAGAGGGTATACATATATCCCGCTGCGACCTGACAGTTTTTATTAGCGTCATCTATGTTAGATACATAATTTGCAATGGCTCTTACCTTTGAATATGTATCCAAATTCTTATCAAGACTTTCTATAAATGCCTTTTCATTATCGCCGTAATACGCTTCTTCTAAAGCTAATGAAGGCATTATAGTCGAAGAAGATAAAATAGCGGCGGCCATAACACCTGCTATGATTCTTTTAATGTTTATTTTCATAATTACCCCTTTCCGCTTTTTTAGCAAATTATTATATATGTGAAAGACCTTAATTGTTGTTTTCTTTCTATAATTAATTATAGCGTAAGTTAAAAACATAGTCAAATTTCGGACTTACAAAAACAACTTTCTATAAAAATTCGTTACAAATGCACAAAAGATAGTAACTTAAAATGTGACCATTGCACAAAAAATACATCAGCAGAAAATCTTGCGACTCGTCAAATTATAGGCAAAACGCTAGATTTTAATTTTGTAGAAGGTCAGTTGCAAAGTGGACATTTATAGAATGCATCTTTATAGCTCCCATGTAATGACAGAATAAGATATTTCCAGTAACATTATATTATATTAATTTTGGCAAGAGCAAACAAAGGTGTTTCCCTATTATTTAAGTAAATCGCTTAAAAACTTGAACTCAGGTTCCGGTTTTGACACACGCCTATATTCTTTTATAGCAGAAATCAGCTTTGTAACATCCGAAAAATAGTGTGTTATAAATTTCTCACTCTTTACATTTTTGAATTTCAAGTTTTTCACACAGTATATGCTTGGCTTTTCTTTCGACTTTTTATACTCATTATATTTATTTTCACTGATAATAACGAGCATCTCAATTTCGGGAGAGGTGATGACGTTAATGACCTCAACTTTATCTTTATATGCATCACTAAGCTTGAATTTTTCTCGTTTTGAATCAAGAATGCGGTATATCCTTATTTTCTTTGAAAAACTTTTATTCAAGTATTCTCGTTCAAAGTTTTTTGCGCCCCTGCATCTTATGGGGTCCTCTTCAATCATATCTTTTCTTGAAAATATAAGTTTATCATTATCAAGTAAAATATCAATTATAGTTTCTTCTGCAGCTCCTTCACAGATGCAGGCTATATATACTTCTTCTGTCATGGCTTTGTCTCCACCTTATTTATGATACTTTTTTTGAGCTGGATATATGCTTCATATGAAGGAGCAGTATTGCCTATGAGCCCACTTTTAAACGATTGCACTTTATTTTCATCATTTCTCTGCATTCGTTCATTTAATGGAGTTATTGTGATTTTATCTTTGTTTTCCACAATATAAATGCAGTCATTTCTTTTTATGCGTTCAAGGAGTTCGGAGTAATGTGTGGAGAAAATAAGGGTTGCCCCATGCGGATTTACTTTTTTGTTCGTGAAGAATCTTATCAGCGTTGACACGATCTCCTGATTGAAGTGATTCTCTAGTTCATCAATTATAAGATATCCTCCAGTTTCAAAAAGAGATATAGCTCTTCCAAAAATATTTATTCCTTTTATCGTTCCTGAAGATAAATAGGTATTGAGTTCTGCAAGATCATATAGAATTTTCTCTTTTTCTCCTCGGAACTTAAGATATATAACCGTTTTTCCGTTGATTTCCCTAGTATTTATATATTCTATCTTGGAATCAAAATAAGATAGAACGCTTAGAGGATATTCTTTTAAGAGTTTGAGCCTGTTCATATTTGTGATTTCAAGCATATCAGTAAATACGATCGTTGTTTTTTCTGCTTTTTTGTATCCCACGATAATGCTCATATCGTCTACTAGGTATTGTTCGTCATCTTTCCTTTTCATTATCATTGTTGCCGAAGAAAAGTCAAAGATGCTTGTTTTGTTGTCAGATGCGAGCAACTTTCTAGACTTAATATATTCCTCAGTTATTATATAGTGTTCATCTGCATATTTAATAACTGTGTGCAGCAGGTTTACAGTATCGCAGTTTGCAAATACAATATTAAAAACAATCTCATTCTGCTCGTTGCCTTCCCCAAGTATTCCACAGTATTTTATATTATTTATTTGCTCGTTGTTTAAAACAGAAAAAACAAAAGAAATAAGCCTTAAAATTGTGGTCTTTCCGGAAGCATTGATTCCAAAAAAACTTTCTATATTATTTGTATACAGCCTGTTGGCGTTTGAGGAAGAAAGTTTAAACATTCCTTCGGTATCATTCGAGGTTGTTCTTTGTGTATTGATAAAGTTGATTTCACATTTTCCATCGCATAGTGGAAGACCTTCGGCAGATATTTTTAAAACTTTAATCACCGATTATCAGCTCCTTTCAATATTATTATAATACAATCAATTAAAAAAGTCAAGCGTAAAAACAAATATTTTGTTTTTACATTCGTGTAACTTTAACATTTATTATCTATAGTATGCCCATTATACAGAAAAATCAATCTCATTGCAAAAAAACAAAGCAGGCATTCTTTGGGTATAATCAGAATGTCTGCTCGTTTCGACAACATTTGTCAAAGTGCAATATTAACAATGGAAATAATATAAGAATATCACATTTCGCATAAAATGTCTATACTTTGTTTGTGATAAATCAAAATGTTTGTTTAAGAAAAGACTTAACGAGAAAAGAACAGAAATATGGAAAGTTATATACATCGCTATCATGCCCTATATTTCCATTGTTTAATTTTATACCAAAACTTATATCTTCATACCTATCAGAGGCTATAAGTGTTTTCATTGATTTCATTTTCCATTTTGAGATTTTACTTATATAAAAATCAGTGGAAATATAAGGAGGTAAAGGACGCTCCTTTTATAGCTGTGAAAAACTAAGTTCAGTCAAATGGAATTGCAAAAGTGATGTGATTCCTGCCTATTGTTTTTCAGAGTGCTCGAATTTAACAAACTTTGATTTTTCGGGCAGTGACATCCTCCCCCACCAGAAGAGGTGGGGGCTTCCTCTTGCAAAAGCAAGCAGTAGGTTCTCGTTCGATAGTACTAATGTACTAAGCATAAGCGAGCTAACCCCGTGTGTCCCACGGTTTTTGATCTATCATTATGCGAAAACGATTTGCATGCCCTCGTTTCTGATATTGATTGCAGCGTTCACATCTCGATCGTGATGTGTGCCACATTCTGGACAAACCCATACTCTAACCGCAAGATTTTTTGTTTCGGGATTTTTGTAACCACAGCACGAGCAAATCTGACTGCTTGCAAAGAATTTGTCTATCTTAACAAGCTTTTTGCCTTGTTCTTCAAGTTTGTATTGTAAGAACGTTGTGAACATTCCCCAACCGTTGTCCGAAACAGATTTGCCGAAATGCAGAGCCTGTGACATTGCTTTCATATCCAGATTTTCTATGCATACGCAATCATAAGCATTGGCTATCTGCCTTGATTGTTTGTGCAAAAAATCCTTACGCTGATTGGCTACTTTTTCATGTAGTCTTGCAACTCTGACACGTTGTTTACCTCGATTCTTAGAGCCTTTTTGCATAAGGGACAACTTGCGTTGTTCATGTTTTAGTTTCTTCTCAGCCTGTCTGTAGTATCTTGGATATGATGGTTCATTTCCATTGCTATCCTTGTACAACTCGTGCATGGAAAAATCTAAACCCAAGAAATTATGAGGCTCTTTTTTCTTGTACTTGACTTTCGTACTCAAAAAGAACGCTTGCATAATACTTTCCGCTTGGAGTTTGGCTAACTGTAACAGATTTCAGCTTGTAATCAGATGGAATTTGCCTATGCTGTTTCAGCTTAACAAAGCCGATTTTCGGAAGTTTCAGATAACCATTCTCCATCAAAATATTTCCGTTTATGCAATTTGTTGTATAACTCTTGCGGTTAGATTTCTTGGATTTGAATTTCGGAAAACCAATTTTAGGACTTCTAAAAAAACTGTTGTACGCTGTCTGCAAATTCATTTGAGCATTTGCTAGTGAAAGGCTGTCTACTTCTTTCAGCCATTCAAATTCTTTTTTGTATTGAGCGGGTGTATTATTCAACTTTTTTCTGGTTTTTTCATAATACTTAATTTTATCCGCCAACATGCGATTGTATACAAATCGAACGCAGCCAAAAGTCTTAGCAAACAAGACCCGCTGTTCTGTGTTTGGATATATTCTGAATTTGTATGCCTTGTTCGCCATGGTTTCACTTCCTTTTTCGGTTTTTTTGTCCTTGGCTTTCGATATATTTCTTTATCACTTCAATCGATGCTCCACCTGTTGTTAGCAAACAAAAGCTCTGACTCCAGAAATATTCTTTCCAAAGTTTTTGGCGTATTTGCGGAAATTCTTTTTTCAGAAGTCTACTGCTTGCACTTTTATATGCGTTTATGAATTTGCTGATTTCCGAGTTGGGATGTGCTTTGAATAATATATGTACATGGTCCTTATCATGGTTTCATTCCTGCAAAGTAATATTGTATTTTGGTGATATATACTCAAATATCTCTTTTGATCGTTTTGATATCTCATCATAAAAAACCTGTCTACGATATTTTACTACAAGCACTAAATAATAGTGCAACAAAAATATTGAATGTGCGTTGTTGTCTAATTCCATAGTTTTTCAGCCTTTCTCTTTCATTCGACTGATTTCAGTATAGCATTTTTCTCAAGTTTGGTCAAGTATCGTAGAGAGGCAATTCATCCACCACCTAAGAGGTGGGGGACTTCTTGCTATATATGGTTAAATATAAGATGCTCTCTTTTTTGTTGACCTTTTTCTTTTGTTGAGGTCAGCAACAGAGGAAAAATAGACTTGACATAAGCCTCTGAAAAGAGGTATAATAACAGAAAGGAAGTGTTCAATATGAGCACTGGCGAAGAAACTGAAATCGTGCCAAAACAATCTGAGCCTATATTTAAGAAAAAGATTTAAACTGCCTACGCCAAAATGTATTTGTTTCTACAACGGAACAGATTATCAGGAAGAAAGAAAAGTTCTCAAACTATCTGACAGCTTTGAAAAAGAGTCGGATATAGAACTTTCGGTATTAATGCTTAATATTAATATGGGCAACAACGAAGAACTGCTTAATGCGTGCAAACCATTGATGAACTATTCGTGGTTTGTAGAAAAAGTTAGAACTCTATGCAAAGAAATGGGTATAGAAGAAGCTGTGGATATAGCTATCGATGAAATGCCTGAAAGCTTTGCAATAAAGAGATTTCTCAGAAAAAACAAATCGGAGGTGGAACTTTTGTGTATTACAAGTTTTAGTGAACGTGATGAAAAGTGTATCCATGACGAAGGTTTTGAAGAAGGCGTTAGAGGGGCTGTTTTAATTGCTCGAGAACTAGGCCAAACAAAAGAACAGACTATCTCACTTGTGCTGAAACAGTATGAGCTGGCACAGGAAGATGCAGAAAAGTATGTGGATAAGTACTGGAATGAGAAATAAGATAAGAAGCGGCATCCTCTGAACTTGGCTATTTCAACTTCCGTGTTGATAAATGTAAACTTTTTTAGAAAATATGATATAATATAGTATAGAATTAAATAAAAAAAAGAGGGTGTAAAACTTGATCGATCTTGATGATTTTTGGTATATAGTCAGATCGCAACATTATACCAAAAGAGAAGCTGCACAGCATATAGCTAAGAAATATGATGATGACGGATATCTTCGCAAGAAGAAATAGCACAAACAAAAATAAGCTGCTACAGAAAAATCTGTGGCAGCTTATTCTATTTAGAATAGTCCTAATTTTAACCTATCAATATCGGCTCCTGATATCTGTTTGTACGAATTCATAAGATTTTGGATCATATTTAATGACGAGCGGGTCGAAGGACCAGTTACATAGTGTATTGTCGGCGAAAATTTATTATACGAAAAAATGGCTTTGGTTTTATAGGCTTGACCATAAAGAACCTTTCCTCTTAGAATTTCAAATGAATAACCTTTCCCGTCTCTTACA
>NZ_JAHLPI010000015.1:0-204423 GCF_018917825.1 Ruminococcus sp. MSJ-25 | reverse complement strand
TCAAACTCTTAATTAAAGTTGTATATCAAAAGCATCTCTGCTCTTGTTATCCTGTTTCAGTTCACTTCACTGAACGTACATTTCTTTTACGTCTTTATGTTAGACCTTTAATTCTTTTTCTCAAAAGAATCTCTCAAGGGTTTCGTACTATTCGTCTTTGTTCAATTTTCAAGATGCTGTTTCGTTACACTCTTTTGTGTCGTGCAACTTTTACATTATATCACACTTTTTATCTTTTGTCAACCCCTTTTCTGAAGTTTTTTCAAAAAAGTTTTTTGACTTCCGATTTTTTCGTGTTTTCTAATGTGCTGTCTTAAATCAGCTTATCTATTATATCATATTAGTTAAGCTTTGTCAAGACTTTTCTTTGTGAACTTTTTGTGAAGTTCTTTTCGAGCTACTCCTTAGGTCTCTTCTGTTCTCCCGAACCTTTTTACCTTCGTTTCGCTTCTCTCTTTATCGCTCTCTCTCGAGGCGACTTGTTTATTTTATCACTTTTATGCCCTTTTGTCAACCCCTTTTTTCGCTTTCTGCTTTTTTTACACTTTATTTCCCTTTTCTTATCTCTTTTTGTCCATTTTGCTTTGCTCCTTTGTTCTTTTCATACAAAAAGTGACAACTGGGCGTCGCTCAGTTGTCACTTTGCTAGGAGTTTCCTCTATTTTGTGTTAATGATTTACTCGGTATGGCTCCGCCATTCCTCACTCCTCATTCCTCATTAATCTTACCGTTTCCGCCATTAATTCTGCCGCTTTTTGCTTTTTCTCCAATGTCACTGCAAAATACGGCTTATCTCCGTCAAAAAACCTGATCCTATTCTTATAAGCTCCATACAACGCTTGTATCTGCTCCACCTCTGCGGTTTTCACAAAGAACAGCACCTTATCCCCTCTTTGTGTTATTTCCTTTATGCCAAGCTTTGAAGCAGTATTTCTCGTAAGTGCAACGTTCACCAATCCCAGCACTGATTTCGGTGGGTCGCCGTATCTATCTATAAGCTCGTCGATAACGTCCCTGGAATCCTCCTCATTGCCTATGGAAGCTATCTTCCTGTAGCAATCTATCCTCTGTGACAGATTTTCTATATAATGTTCAGGTATAAATGCGTCTATGGATATATCCACCAAGCAATCCTCAGGTGACGGTGGCAGAGCCTCGCCCTTTTGTTCAGCTATAGCCTCATTTAGAAGTCGCAGATACATATCATATCCCACCGCCTCCATATGTCCATGCTGTTTTCCGCTGAGTATAGAGCCTGCACCTCTTATCTCAAGGTCACGCAACGCTATCCTGAAGCCTGAGCCGAACTGCGTGAACTCTCTTATTGCATCAAGCCTTTTTGCCGCTACCTCAGTGAGTACCTTGCCACGTCTGAAAGTGAAGTACGCAAAAGCACGGCGGTTTGATCTTCCCACACGTCCACGGAGCTGATAGAGCTGTGAAAGTCCTAATCTGTCAGCGTCCTCTATTATAAGTGTATTTACATTCGGCACGTCAACACCTGTTTCGATTATGGTGGTGCAGACAAGGATATCTATTTCTCTGTCGCAAAGCTGCCGCCATATTTCCGACAGCTCCTCCTCGGGCATTTGTCCGTGTGCGAACGCTATTCTTGCGTCAGGGAGCATTTCCTGAAGCTTATTTGCGGTCATCATGATAGTTTCCACCCTGTTGTGGATATAATACACCTGACCGCCACGTCGCAGCTCCTTGCTTATAGCCTGCGCTATAACGCCCATATTATGCTCTATTACATAGGTCTGAACAGGGTGTCTGTCCATAGGCGGTTCTTCTATGACCGACATATCTCTGATACCGCTCATTGCCATGTTAAGCGTTCTTGGTATCGGGGTAGCCGAAAGTGTAAGCACATCAACGCCCTTGAAAGTTTCCTTGAACTTTTCCTTATGAGCAACACCAAAACGCTGTTCCTCGTCTATAATAACAAGGCCCAAGTCCTTGAACTTAACGTCTTTCTGCACAAGCCTGTGCGTGCCTATGATAAGGTCGATAGTGCCACGGTTAAGCTCTCTTATTATCTGCTGTTGCTCCTTTGGTTTCCTAAATCTCGACAAAAGCTCCACCTTCACCGGGAAATGCTCAAATCTTTTTATCGCCGTCTGATAATGCTGCCATGCAAGAACAGTTGTTGGCACAAGTATAGCCACCTGCTTGTTATCGAGCATACACTTGAACGCTGCACGGAGAGCCACCTCCGTTTTGCCGAAGCCCACATCTCCGCAAAGAAGTCTGTCCATTGGGGACGGCTTTTCCATATCTGACTTTATCTCCTGTATAGATCTTAACTGATCGTCGGTTTCCTGATAGTCGAAACGCTCCTCAAAATCCGCCTGCCAATCGTTGTCAGGGGAAAAAGCAAAACCCTTTGCCATTTGTCTTTGAGCATAAAGCTTTGTAAGCTCCTCCGCCATATCCTTTACGGCAGACTTTACCTTGTTTCGTGTCTTTGTCCACTCCATAGAGTTGAGTTTATTGAGCTTCACTGCCCCGTCATCTCTCGGACCTATATATCTTGACACAAGGTCAAGCTGAGTAACAGGCACATAAAGCACGTCCGTGCCTGCATATTTTATGGTGATATAATCCTTTGTTACACCGTTCGTTTCTATATTTTTTATTCCTGAAAATCTTCCTATGCCGTACATAGCATGAACAACAAGGTCGCCTGTCTGTATATCCGAAAGGCTTTTTATCTCTTCTCCTGCCTTGTGACGGGATTTACGCTTCTTTGCACTCATGGCTTTCATCTGAGTGATAGCCGCACAGCCTATGTCAGGATAATCAAAGCCACCTGACAGACAGCCCGTGCGCAGGTATACTTTACCCTTTATTATCTCGCTGTCCTCAGTGAGGATCTCCGCAGAAATGCCAGCGTCATTAAGGTCTTTATTTATAATAGGAAGCGTCTTTTCCGAGCCTGCCAGCACAACAGTGCAATACCCCTGAGAGCAGAGATTTTTCAGTTCTTCTTCAAGATTGATGATATTACCGCCCCAAGCCGCCGTTTGTCGGCAGTCGGTATTGATAAGCTTTTTGAACTTCACGCCGTTGTTAGAGCGCATAAAGCTGTCAAGAAACACCGACTTCATTTGTGTTATTTTTAGTTCCGCTTGTGGTATATCAAGATAAAAGCCCTCCAGCTTTCTGAAAAGTATGCCGTCCTCATAAAGAAGCTTCATATCCTCTGAAAGCTGAGCAAGAGCCGCCTTGCCCTTTTCGATACAGTTCGTATACTCCGACACAAGGCAAACACCGCTCTCAAAGTAATCAAACACTGTTGTGAGCTTGTCATAGCACACAGTATAATACTTATCAAGATTAGTGAGGGTGATACCGCTCTGAGCCGTTTCTATATCCCTTGAAATATTCGTTCTTATCTTATCGGTACGGCTTCCACGGACAGACTTCGACAAGGCTTCAAGCTTTGTCACAAGGTCATCAGTGTCAGGGAAAATTATCTCCAGTGCAGGGAAAACCGTTATCTCGTCTATTGGGTCGGTACGTCTTTGGCTTTCGGGGTCAAAGTATGAGATAGAGTCAACCTCGTCGCCCCAAAGCTCTATTCTCACAGGACGTGACTCCTGCACAGGGAAAATATCGGCGATAGAGCCTCTCACAGAAAACTGCGCCTGACCCTCCACCTGATCTGTTCTTGTATAACCGCCCGCAAGAAGCTTGCTTGTAAGCTCCTCAAGGCTGAGTTCGCCCCCTGTTTTTATCTCAAAAGAAAACTCTTTCAGCTTATCCTGCGGAATAGTTCCCTGCAAGCAAGCTTCCATGCTTGCGGCGATTATCTTGCATTTGCCCTGAGTGATAAGAGAGAGAGCTTCCAGCCTTTTATGCTCATATTCTCTTGAAACGCCCTCCATGTATGCAAAGTTCAGGTCTTTTGCAGGAAAAACGCAGGCAAGCTGTTCCCCAGCCATTTCGTTTATATCCCCTGTCATTCTAATGGCAGACGCTTCATCGTCGCATATAACAAGGCAAGGGGAAAGCCTGCTGAGAGCCATTGCGGTCTGAGCCTTGTGTATATTTGAAACGCCCGTGACCGCACAAGGGGTAAACCCTTTGAGCAGGCAGTTTTTCACATCTTTATAAAAGCCAAGACGGCTCGCCATTTCATAAAAAATATTCATCTTGCTGTTCTCCGAAAAAAAGTTTTAATAACAATATAACTGTAGGGGACGGCGCCCTCGACGTCCCGATATTTGTCTTTATCAATATGTCGGTCAAAAATTGTCCCTAATTGAACTTGTTCATAGCCTCGTTTATCTTGCCCTGCACCATAAGCTCCACAGCCTCGCAGGTGTTTTTATCCACATCAGAAAGCTTTTTCATTTCCTCGTCAGTGAATCTTGAAAGCACCCAGTCAGCCAAGTTGTAATCAGGGTGAGGCTTTTTGCCAACGCCTATTTTTACCCTTGGGAAATCTTGACCTCCGCACAGTGCGATAATGCTTTTTATGCCGTTATGACCCCCAGCCGAACCATTTCTGCGTATCCTCATTTTGCCCACGTCAAGTGAAATATCATCATAGACCACTACAACATTTTCAAGCGGTATATCATAAAAGTCCATAGCGTCGCTGACAGCCTCACCGCTATTGTTCATGAAAGTTTCAGGCTTCATGACAAGACAGCTTTTTCCGCCTACAACGGCACGTCCCACAAGAGCCTTGAACTTATGTGTATTCACCGAAATGCCGTATTTCTTTTCCATAGCCGCCACCGCAAGAAAGCCTGCGTTATGGCGAGTATTCTCATAAGCCACGCCGGGGTTGCCAAGCCCCACGATAATATACTCAGGCTTGCCCATAGCCGTTTCCCTCTCGGCAGACAATTTCTTCAATTTCTCGAATATATCCATTGTAAATTCTCCTATCTTTTATAATATGTCAGCCCCGACAGCTTATTCTATCCACGCACAATAACCCCGTCTTTATGCAAGACGGGGTATAAACAAAAGCCGACATTTTACTGTCGGCTTTATTATAGCATATGAGATTTTGTTTGTCAAACGAAAAATGAATAAAATCAGCTGAAAAGACTATACCAATATCATGCCGTTTGCGTCACTCTTTTTGCAAAGAGCAACGATCAACTCAATAAGAGCAATAATTGCTGGAATACCCGTCCAACAGAAAAGCAGATAGCACACGCCTGCACCTATTCTATGACTATAGAATTTGTGACCGCCAACTGCACCAAGGAAAAATGCCAATAAACAATATACAACTTTATTTACTGCAATAGTTCCATTTGCCAGAGTTGAAGATTGCTCATTCTTCATTTCCTGAGTATTCTGGACGTTGATGTTAATGCCATTTGGCGAATAAGGCAATGGGTTCGGCTGCTCTTTTTCAAGCTTTGAAACAATGGTTTTAGTTTCTGTTTCAAAAATCTCCACCTCGTCATTAACATGAGGCACGAAATTAAGGTCAACAGCTCTCACTTCTTTGAGTGTTCCTCCGTCCATGCCAATAGTGATGATATCATTATCAATCGAAAGAATTTTAGACATACATATACTTCTCCTCTTACCATATTTTAAGACCATACGGTTTTAATATGTATAGCATAGCACAAAAATATGGTAAAGTCAATAGTACCAATAGGTACTAAAATCACTTTCTACAATTTATACAAAAAACAAGGAGAATTTTTATGTATTTCCAAAGATTAAGAGATTTGCGCGAAGATAGCGACATGAACCAAACGCAGATAGCCGAAATTCTTTTTACAAGTCAGACAGTGTATTCAAGATATGAGCGTGGTGCAAGAACTATCCCCGTAGAACACCTCCTTATCCTAGCCGACTTCTATGGCGTTTCCACCGATTATATCCTCGGCAGGACAAACAACAAAAAGCTAAACAAATAAAAGACCCTGCCTTACAAAAGACAGGGTCTTGCTTATATTTGGGTATATTACTTCTCCTCAGACTTGCCGTGGATAGCCTCGAACTTTTCTGTTCTCGCCTTGAGCTTCTTCTCAGCGTAGCCCTCTTTGATAGTCTCTCTGCCACGCTCGATAGCAAGTGCGTTGTCAGGAATATCAGTTGTGATAGTTGAGCCTGCCGCTGTGTATGCGCCCTTGCCGACTCTTACAGGTGCAACAAGGTTTGTGTTACAGCCGATAAAAGCATTGTCCTCGATAACAGTTCTGAACTTCTTGTCGCCGTTGTAGTTTACTGTTACAACGCCGCAGCCGAAGTTTACATTTGAGCCGACGTCAGAATCGCCGATGTATGTAAGATGTGCCACCGCTGTGTATTCGCCGATAGTGGAGTTCTTTATCTCCACAAAGTCGCCTATCTTCGCACCCTTCTTGATGTGTGAATTAGGTCTGAGCTGAACATAAGGCCCTATCTTAACGTCGTCCTCGATAACAGACTCGTAAGCCTGAACATTGTTAAGGTTTACGCCGTTTCCTACAGTTGTGTTCTCTATTATGCAGTTGTTGCCGATATTGCAGTTCTCACCGATAGTGGTGTTTCCTCTGAGGATAACTCCGCTGTGTATCTTTGTTCCATGACCGATAGTAACATTGTTTCCGATAGAAACACCGTCTGTGCAGCAGAACTCGATACCCTCGTCAAGCCACTTTCCTATTATCTCATATCTTGCGATATCATTGAGTGCAAGCAGACCACGTCTGTCATTTGCACCAAGCGCAACATGAGGGTTAGCCGAAATAAATGCGTCAGCCTTTTTGCCCTTTGCAATAAGCAGTTCGATGCAGTCTGTAAGATAATACTCGCCCTGAGCGTTCTCTGGCTTGATGTCGAAAAGAACTTCCAGCAGGTCAGCCGTCTTAAACCAGTAACAGCCTGAGTTTATCTCAGTGATAGCAAGCTGCATAGGTGTGCAGTCCTTGTGCTCAACTATTCCTGAAATGCCATTCTCAGTGCGGATTATTCTGCCGTAGCCTGTAGGGTTCTCAACTCTTGATGTAACAACAGTTACGCCGCAGTCCTTTTCAGTATGAAGCTCCAGCGCACCCTTGATAGTTTCTGCGTCGATAAAAGGAGCGTCGCCGCAGAGTATAAGTGTGTTCCCCTCAGCGTGAGCCTTAAGAAAATCAGCCGCCTGCATAACAGCATGACCTGTGCCAAGACGCTCTTCCTGCATAACAGTACAGATATCAGCCTTTGACTTTCTCTGTGCAAGATAATCCTCTATCTGCTGACCCTCGTAGCCTTTTACAACGCAGATATCGTCAAGCTCTGCATTTTCGCAGGCTGTCAGCACCCACTCCAGCATAGGTTCACCGATAACATTGCACAAAGCCTTTGGCATATTGGTCTTCATTCTCTTGCCCTGTCCGCCGGCAAGAATAATAACATTGTTCTCCATAATACAAATTCCTTTCAGATACGTCCCACAAAATAAGACTTGGCACTTTCGCACCATTTCCTTATTATTATAATACGGTTGGGATAAAAAGTCAACAGTTGGTTCATATTTTATCGCAATTTATTCTTTTGCTTGACAACATATTGCGACACTGCTATAATAAAATGTGTAGTTATCATGTTAATATATTGCAGTTTTTTTCTGCTTCAGATATGGGGGAAAAATATATGCAGAAACAATTCTATCCTGTTATAGGAACTGAAAAAGCTCTGCCATTTTATATCATCGGCATAGGCGTGAGCTGCTGGCAGTTTCCTGTCAGCAGACCGGAGGGCTATGATTATCCTCAGCTTTTCGTCTGTCTTGAGGGCGAGGGTGAGGTAACGGTAGACGGCAAGACCGTAAAAATAATGCCTGACAGCATTTTCTATATACCACCGCACTGTCCCCACGAATATAGAGCCACGACTCATTCATGGTATCTTGACTGGGCGTGCTTTGACGGCAAACAGGCTCTCGAGCTGCTGAAAGAATGGGATCTTAACAAATTTCATGTTTTTTTAAACTGCGGCGCAGAGCGTATGCACAAGCTTTTTGACAGCGCATACTACACCATAAAAAGCGACAAGGCATACGGCAACTATTATGCCTCCGCACAGCTTTACGATATGCTTCTTGAATACCGCAAGCTTTCAGACGATAAGTTCCCATACAAGAGCCGTGTAAATTCCGAAGCCATCGCAAAGGTCATGAAATACACCGAGGAGAATTATTCAAAGCCTATAAAGCTCGCCAACATGGCGGCTGTGGCAGGGGTATCAGAACAGCACCTTTGCAGACTTTTCAAGAAAAATTTCAGCATAAGACCAATGGAATATTTAAACACAGTGCGCATAAGCCACGCAAAGGAGCTTCTTACCTACTCCTCAAAGACAGTGGCGGAGATAGCTTCGGAAACAGGCTTCAGCGACAGCTCGTATTTTTATGTTGTATTCAAAAAGCACGAGAACATCTCTCCGGCGGAATACAGGAAGATAAAGGCATAAGGTGGCAATAAATATGGAACAAAAATATATCTATTCCTTTTCTCAGATAGAGGATAAGGTCAAAACTTTACATGAAACCAATACTGAGGCTGCAGCAGCCGTTGCCCTTTCATGGCTGGGTCTGAGCCGTGATGAGCTTAAAACACTCAGGGTATCAGACTACAACAGCACAATGCGAATGCTCCACTCTGCAGGCAGAGTGGTGTACGTCCGTGAAGATCTTATAGCAGATATGCTTAAAGCTATATGCGAGGAGGCTCCTGAATACAGCATGGGCTTTTTCATCACAGACGTGAACTCTGCATACAAAGCCGCAGAAAAGCAGGAGCTTTCCCCTATCAGCGTGCTTAAAATGAGATACTTCTACGAAAAGCACAGTGCAAAGCTTTCAGGAGAGCCTGAGGACAGAGTATTTCTCAAAGAGATACTGCGCTCAGTTGGCGAAAGCGAAGCTGATATGGAAAAGCAATTCGCCGAATACGAAAAGGACGCACCTGAAAAAATATAGGGCATTAAATAAATTAGATACTGTAAAATCACATCATAAAAACGGGCGAACGCTGTTCGCCCCTACGATTTGCGTAAATACGCTGTTTATATGTAGGGGCGACCTGAGGTCGCCCGTTGATTTTTTATACACCAACAAAAAAGAGCAAAACCGAAGTTCTGCTCTTTTGTAAACTATTCTATTAGTCTATCAGATCGAAATTAGATAGAAGAATGGCTCTTTACATAGTCAACAACAGCGTCAACAGTTGTGTAAGCAAGACCTACGCAAGTGTCAGCACAGCCGTAGTAAATAGCAATTCTGCCTGTGTCAGCGTCGCAAAGTGTTGCGCATGGGAATGTTACGTTCTGAACATCGCCTACGCACTCATAGATCTCTCTTGGGTTGATGAGATACTCGCCACATCTGTACTTAACTTTCCATGGCTGCTCCTTGTCAAGGATGCAAGCTGAGAAGCTGTATACAAAGCCGTTGCAAGACTCAAGAACACCGTGATAGAAGCAGAGCCAGCCCTCGTCTGTCTCTATTGGAATAGGACCTGCACCGATCTTCTTGGACTCCCAGCCCTTGAGAGGTCCCATAACGTGTCTGTGCTCGCCCCAGTACTTCATGTCAGGTGACTGTGAAATGTACATATCACCGAATGGTGTGTGACCTGAGTCAGAAGGTCTTGAGAACATTACATACTTGCCGTCGATCTTTCTTGGGAAGAGTACGCCGTTTCTGTTGAATGGGAGGAATGCGTTCTCGCACTGATAGAATGTCTTGAAATCATATGTATAGCCTACGCCGATAGTTGGCTTCCAGCCGTATGCATTACACCATGTTACCCAATATCTGTCTTCGATAAAGCATACTCTTGGGTCATAGCCGTATCCCCACTGATTTACTTCTTCTGTAGACTTTTCAGCCTGCTCGAACATGATCCTTGTAGGGTTGATGTTCCAGTGAATACCGTCCTCAGAGAATCCAGCATGGAGAGCCATGTTTCTTTCCTTATCGTCAACACGGAATACACCTGCGAACTTGCCCTCGAAAGGAACTACCGCACTGTTGAAGATAGAGTTTGATGTAGGAAGAAGATTTCTAGGAATGATAGGGTTTCTGTTATCTCTCCAGATCACTTCATTGCAGTCAGCCGGCTTATCCTGCCAAGGCATATTTGGAATAGCCTGTCCGTTGATTACTTTAACGCTCATGTTAAAATCCACCTTTCATAATATAAAAAATGATTACTTTTTATTTTTCCCCCGAATATATCTGCGAATATATCCTCCGCTTATTCAAGGCGATGTCATTCGGCTTACCATTTTGGTAAAACGCCGTTGTTACTATTAAAGCATACTTTAAGAAAAATTTCAAGTCCCTATTTTTGCTGAAAACGTTTAGAATTTGAATGTAAACGTATTCTTCTTAAATTTAACATTTTATTAACACTTTGCTTGTTTCATATTTTTGCATCGCGATAAAAAACTGCGGTTTTCTGTATCTGCAGGCTCAGTTAGTTCTAACAAAACAAAAAATGGATCATCAGCAAGCGTTTTGAATGTAAATTATAAAAGTTGCCCATAATGGTCATATTAGCATAAGCATATTCGTGCAAGTTTCTGATTTTTTGCAAGAATGATAAAAAGCACTTGCAAAAACAGCGAAAAGGGTATACAATATAAGTAAGGATATCAGATACGTTCGGCAGAGTGCGACAGTGGTCGGGATTTTCCGAATTTGTTCTGTATAGTAGTGTACTATAATTTATAATTTACAAGTGGAGGACATTGATATGAAACTAACAGAAATGTCTGCAGAGGAACTGGCAGCATTCAAGGCGGAAGTCCAGAAAGAATATGACGATTTCAAGGCTCAGGGACTTTCGCTGAACATGGCAAGAGGAAAGCCGTCTGCCGAACAGCTCAATCTGACAGAGGGTCTGCTCACAGCAGTAAAGAGCAGCGAGGATTGCTTCGCTGAGGACGGCACAGATTGCAGAAACTACGGTGGTCTTGACGGTCTGCCTGAAGCAAAGGCGCTTTTCGCACCTATGCTCGGTGTAACACCTGATGAGCTTATCATTTGCGGAAACTCAAGCCTTAACATCATGTATGACACTATCGCAAAGTTCATGCTTTTCGGCACAGGCGACGGTGAAAAGCCTTGGAAGGATACAAAAGTAAAGTGGCTCTGCCCTGTTCCGGGATATGACAGACATTTTCTTATAACAGAAAAAATGGGCTTTGAGCTTGTAAACATTCCAATGGACAAAAACGGTCCTGACATGGATATGGTAGAAAAGCTCGTTGCTGAGGACGATACTATCAAGGGTATATGGTGTGTTCCAATGTACGCTAACCCTACAGGCACAACATACTCTGACGAAGTAGTAAAGCGTCTTGCAGCCATGACAACAAAAGCTAAGGATTTCAAGATATTCTGGGATAACGCATATTGTATCCACCACCTTTCTGATACGCCTGACACACTTCTCAATATTCTTGACGAGTGTGAAAAGGCCGGCAACCCTGACAGAGTTTATATGCTCGCATCAACATCAAAGGTAACATTCCCTGGTGCAGGCGTTGCAATGATAGCGTCATCTGAAAAGAACATCAAGTATCTCAAATCCATGATGACAGTTCAGACTATCGGTTATGACAAGATAAATCAGCTCCGCCACGTTAAGTTCTTCGGCACATATGAAAACCTTATGGAGCATATGAAGAAGCACAGAGCTATAATCGAGCCTAAGTTCAAGATAGTTCTTGACACTCTCGAAAAGGAGATAGCACCTCTGGGCATCGGAAGCTGGGAGAAGCCAAACGGCGGTTACTTTATAAGCTTCAACGCTCTTAACGGCTGTGCAAAGAGAATTTGTCAGCTTTGCAAAGAGGCAGGCGTAGTCCTCACAGGTGCAGGTGCAACATACCCTTACGGAAAGGACCCTGACGATTCAAACATCAGAATTGCTCCTACATTCCCGCCTGAGAACGAGCTTAAAATTGCAGCCGACGTGTTTGCTACAGCAGTTAAGCTTGCAAGTGCAGAAAAGCTTCTTGCAGAATAATTCAACAAAGTCAAGATAACAATACTCTCTATATAAAAAAGCGATGACCTTGCAAAAGGCTCATCGCTTTTTTTGTTTGCCTATAAAGCAAAAGCGGTATGGCAGCACCATTGCACCGGCACATATCTTCTTTGCTTTCATACTTGATAGCCCTCAGGGCAGCTTAATTTTATTGGATAAATTAGTTTATTATCGTCAGCAATATTAAGCACGCAGCTTAAACAATATTAAGTCAGTATTTGTTCATAAATTAATGTCTTTTTAATCGCAAATTTATGAACAAATATAAATCCAAGGGCTTGAGTTTGAGCAAAAATGCACAAAAAAAGTGGCGACAGCCTTAACAAAGACTGTCGCCAAGATCAGACAACCGACACAACCGACGGGGTCATGCCGCAAACAATAGAAAATCATAGATTAGAAAGGTGCACTTAATAAGTACAGTTATATTATAACTTAAAATTACTCATTTGTCAATAGCAAAATAAAAAAAGATCAGCAACCGCCATGCTGATCCTTTTGTTATATTCGCTAATAAAACACCTATATTCTCTTTACAGAGTCCTTTATAACAAGGTCGCCCTCGATAGTTCTTATCCTCGGCTTGCCGTCAGGTTCTTCCATTCTGTCCATAAGTGTCATTACCGCAAGGTCTGCCATATAATCTGCATCAACGTTTATAGTCGTGATAGTCGGGTCTGAAACGTCGGAGATCAGATAGTTATCATATCCCACAATGGAAATATCCTCAGGCACGTTATATCCCATGCCACGGAGCTGTCTTATCGCACGGTAAGCCGCCTCGTCGCAGTTGCACACGAAAGCCGTTGGCATATCGTCCTCAGGGAAAGTCATAGTGATAAAATCACGCTTGTCACGATCGTCGATACGCCACTTTTCGTTGACCTCATAGCCATGCTCTATCATAGCCTTTACATAGCCCATATATCTGTCAAAAATACTCGTTGTGGCAAATTTATTTCCTATGTATCCTATCTTCTTGTGACCCATTTTTATAAGATATGAAGTAAGCTTGTAGCCGCCGCTGTAGCCATTTGTCACAACAGCGTCCAAGTCTAAGGACGGCACATAGTAATCAAGCAGTACAAGATCTTTCACATTGTCATTAAGAAGCTTTGCATAATCCTTGGAAAGCTGTCCCAGTGAAATAAGCGCTGAAACCTGCTTGTCCTCGATACAATGCGGGAGCATGAGCCTGTCCTCGTCCTCCTGATCCAGATTTTCCATTATGCAGTACATATTTTCTTTTTTGAGCCTTGTTACAAGAGCGTTATACAACGCCCAATAAAAAGAACCGTTAGGATTGATGAATTTTGATGGGATAAGCACACCGATAGTATTGCCTCTCCTGTTCTGAGTGCTTTTCACGCCCACATAACCCATTTCGTCAGCGACCTGCTTTATCTTCTCTCTGAGAGCGTCGCTGACTCCGCTTTTTCCTGCAAGGGCTTTTGACACAGTGACATTACTTGTGTCACAGGCTTTGGCTATATCTATAAGTGTAACTGCTTTCTTCAAAATTCTCACCGCTTTTTCTACTTAATGAACGCCTTAAAATAAACTCTGATAACATTCTCATTCAATTATATCATTTTATGACATAAAGTCAATAGAATATCGCAAAATCTCACATTTAAACAAAAACGCAGATCAAAATCAGTTGATAATGCTCTCGACAGGGGCGTTATCCCTCTCTCTTTGCAGTCTTTTCCGCTCAATGAGTTTTCTTATTATAGTGCAGATGAGCAGAGCCGCTGATATGACAGCAACACCTATTATAGGATAAAATCTCCACATATATTCCTTATCCATATTCTGCAAAGACTGATCTACAGCCGAATTGCTCAGCTTGTCCTGTATCCTTTTTATAAGATATCCGCCCGCTTTAAGAAACGATATCATGCCCCCAAGGCTAAGTATAAAGGAAACGATATATTTTTTGAAAAACGCAAACAATATTCCTGCAAACATGACAACAACGCCTGCCGCCATTGCCCACAGCACCCACTTTGGCGGAACGGGCTCTATATACTTGCCCATGATGCCCACGATAGTTACACCGCCGTAGAAAAATCCCGAATACGCAAACGGCACTATCATAAGAAGCTTCAAAATAAGATAATAAACAGGCTCACCGTTTGGTTTTGTGCGTTTCGCCTTTTTCATCATCTTTTTCGCCGAGCGGCTCTGCCTTTCTCTGGCTTCCTCACGCTCTCTCTGTTCTTCAAGCTCCGCTTCTTTCCTGAGCCTGTCCTGCTTTTCTTTCTGTGCTTTAAGTCTGTCTTTTTTTGACATAATGTACCTCTTTTATGTATTAAAATATTATCGTATCATAGTGTTCTCATCAGATATTTTATTATATCATAGTATGCCACGAAATTCAACACATACAAATGAAATTTTCTTCCTTTGCACTGTTAAGAAGGCAGAATAAAATTGAAAAAGGCTTTCCAAGACAAATAATACTTATGCCGACGGCTGAATTAAATTTCTAGACAGGTCAACAATAAAAGCGAAAAGAAAAACAGAAAGGAACGTGAAAAAAATGTCGTCATTTTTCAAAAAAACAGCCTGCGTCACAGGGATAATACTGCTGGGGCTGTTTGGTCTTATAGGATTTTATTCCACAACGCTCCCCGATTTCTACCTTGTTTCAAAGGGCAGCGAGCTTAGCGTGAACTCCTTTTTCACCATATCCTCAAAGCCCTGCGAAAGCAAGGTGACAGTGGCGGTGTCAGGCGGTTCGTCAGGAGCGTCACGATACACAAAAAATATGCTCATGCTTTTTGGGGCAGTGCCAGTCAAGGAGGTTGAATCAAAGACAATGGAAAGACCAATGCTTTATCCTTGCGGACAGCCATTCGGCATAAAGCTTCTCACAGAGGGCGTAATGGTAGTCGATCTGCAAAAGGTGGATTCTTCAAGCCCTGCCAAAGATTGCGGTATCAGAGAGGGCGATGTTATAGTATCTATCGACGGAGAAAAAGTCAAAAGCAACGCAGACGTTGCAAAAATAATAAGAAGCTCAAACGGTGAAGCCTGCTCAGTGCGCATAAAGCGTGGAAGCAACGACCTGACCTTCAAGCTATGCCCACGCCTTGAGGACGGAAGCTATAAAGCAGGAATGTGGGTGCGTGACTCCTCCGCAGGCATAGGCACTCTCACATTCTATGACCCTGAAAACGGAACTTTCGGAGGTCTTGGTCACCCCGTATGCGACGCAGACACAAAAGAACCCCTCCCCCTCTCCGCAGGCACAGTTGGCGAAATAAACCTCACAGGCTTCAACAAGTCACGCTCAGGCTGTCCGGGACAGCTTTTAGGCGAGTTTGCAAACTCCGCCTCCACAGGTGATATCCTGAAAAACTGCGAAAGCGGCGTGTTCGGCACACTGAACGCAAATCCTTGCCCAAATGCAAAAGAGTTTCCTCTCGGCTTCCGTCAGGAGATACACCCCGGCAAAGCCAAAATACTCTCCTCTATTGACAATGACGGGCCAAAAGAATATGAGATATCTATCGAGCAGATAAATCTCTCAGATTCTGCCGAGCATGACCTTGTTATCAAAATAACTGACAAGACGCTTCTTGAAAAAACAGGGGGCATTTTGCAGGGCATGAGCGGCTCGCCTATCATTCAGGACGGAAGACTCGTGGGCGCAGTGACCCATGTTTTTATCGAGGACACCGCCAAAGGCTACGGTATCTTCGCTGACGAAATGTATTCAAAGACCTCAGAGCTTGCCGAAAGCACCATAGAAAACGCAGGTTAGCGACCTTTGCCGACCGCTGTCGATTTATGAAAAGGCTTTGCATAGAGAAAAATATCATCTACAGTCGAACAATGCTTAATTATCTTGTTTTGGCATATTCACGCACTGATATTTGTACACTTTGCATTAATAAGTCGATAATTTGTTGACGATTTTTCTAAAAAACTATTGCATTTAACAAATAAATGTGTTATCATTTATCTTGTGAAAGGGAGTTAAAACAAACGCTCTCAAACAAAAATGACAGATTATACGACGGAGGAAATGACAATGACAAACAAGATCAAAATTCTTATTGGCGACGATTCGGCACAGTACGGGGTAGCATGTGCTTCCTCACTGAGAGCAATGGGCTTTTTCGTGATAACACGTCCCAAGGACGGACTTACTATCTATGACGCTATCAAAAACGAACAGCCGGACGTTGTTATCGCAGACGCAGTGATGCCGAGCCTTGACGCAATCGAGCTTATCAGAAAGATACAGAACTCGTCCTATCAGAAACCGCTTTTTATAATCACAAGCGCCTATGAGAACTCATTTATAGAAACACAGGTCATGAACGCGGGAGCATCATATTTCATGCTCAAACCATTCGACATAAAGATACTTGGCGAGAGGATAAAGTCCATGCTGGATATCGACACCGATATATCCTCCGACTCAAGCTATACGAAAAACAAGCAGAGCATAAACCTTGAGATAATCGTCACAGACATAATCCATCAGATAGGCGTCCCTGCCCACATCAAGGGCTATCACTATCTCAGGGAAGCTATCATACAGTCCGTGAACGATAAGGAAATGCTTGAAAGCGTTACAAAGCTATTATATCCTGCAGTGGCAAAAAAATTCGCAACTACGCCCTCCAGAGTGGAAAGAGCCATACGCCATGCCATTGAGATAGCATGGGACAGAGGAGATATCGACACCCTCAACAGCTTCTTCGGCTACACAATAAACACAGGCAAGGGCAAGCCCACAAACAGCGAATTTATCGCACTTATCGCAGACAAAATAAGCCTTAAATTCAAGACCACCATGGCGGTCTAGGGGTCATAAGTCATATATGCAAAAAGAGCAGAACGCATTTTCACGTTCTGCTCTTTTGTTACTTGTTGATAAATGTAGGGGCGAACAGTGTTCGTCCGTCTTTGTTCGCCTGCTAAATTTGCAATAAGACAAACTTTTTCGCTTTGGGTGTGACGTTGCATTTCCGAACACAGGCGACCTCAGGTCGCCTCTACACACAAAATACAAAAAAAGAGGGCGAAAATGATCCGCCCTCTGCATTTTCATATTATCACAGCTTTATCTCTTCGCTGTTCTTTTCGTCCTTGCTGTTGTCATGCTCTATCCTGTCACGGTGAGTTTCAAGAGGAGCCGAATCCTTTACGCCCTCAGTGGCTTCTGGTATAAAGCAGGTCTTTACCGTCATAAAGAATATTCTAAGATCAAGCATAAGCGACTGATGCTCTATGTACATAAGGTCAAGCTTCAGCTTGTCATAAGGCGTAGTGTTATACTTTCCCATTACCTGCGCATAGCCCGTAAGTCCAGCCTTGACTTTCAGCCTGTATTTGAACTCAGGCATTGTTTTTTCATACTTCTGCGCGATCTCAGGTCGCTCAGGTCTAGGCCCTACAAACGACATATCGCCCTTTAGTATGTTTATAAGCTGCGGAAGCTCGTCTATCCTTACTTTTCTTATAAACTTTCCTATAGGAGTGATACGGCTGTCATTTTTCTTTGCAAGGGTCGCACCGCTTTTCTTTTCAGCGTCAACTATCATGCTTCTGAACTTGTATACCTTGAACACCCTGCCCCCTGTTGTGAGCCTTTTCTGAGAATAAAGCACAGGACCGCCATCATAAGCCTTTATTGCAATAGCCGTCACTAGCATGAACGGCGAAGCGATAACAAGCGCTGCTGCTGACAACAAAATATCGAGCGTTCTCTTTACCGCACGCTGTTCCCAACGCAAGCCGTCATTTCTCGCCAGCAAAAGGGGCGTATCGAAAAGGTGGAAATCCTCCGCACCCCTTACGATAATATCTGACAGCTTAGGGTTTATATAAGTCCTGATAGAATTTTCAAAAGTAAATTTCAAAAGCTTGTTTCTCAGGTCATTTGGGATATCCGAGATTATAACAGCCTCGTGTTTTAATATCTCACGCTCGATATCCTCAAGGCTCTCCTCACAGCTTATAGAAGCGCATATCCTGTATTTGTCATTTCTCACGCTCATTTTTGAAACAAGGTACTTAGCGTTCTTGTTTCCATAAACGATTATCATTCGCCGCGGAGGGTATACCGCCTGATATATCCAAGTGAAAACATAGCTCCACGCAAAGGCTATGGCCACCTGAATTACCGTCATAACAAGTATGGGCGCTATGTTGAGCCTGCCTCGTCCGATAAGAGAAACGAGTATAAATTCTATAAAATTCGCACCCAGCACACCCAGCACCTGCGAGCCGAAAAGCCCCGTGAATTTATCATATCCAAGACGGAAGCCGTTAAAGGTCTTTGCCATGGATATATAGAGCACCGCATAGATAGCCACCATAAGAATGTTACCATTATGCCAGAACGGGTCACGCATCGCCTTGTTGTAAAAGTTGTTCCAAACCGTGTCGAAGCACTTCATAAAGGCACAGATTATAACAAGTGCGCTGAGATAGTTAAGTATCCTTTTGAACTGATCTCTGTTATTCAACAAAAAACCGCCTTTCTCTGCTGTTTTTGTTATCTGCTCAATGAGTAAAGTATAGCATACTTTTCGCCAATAATCAAGCATTACACACAATTTTCACCGACTGCCACCTTTTTCAGCCTGATTTTTCAAGATAATACCTGTATCTTCATTCGATATAGTTTTAAACTATGACAGACCATAGAATAAAAATTATTGATTTACTAGGAATTTTGTGTTATAATATACTTTGCAGAAAAATAAAAAATATATTTTTATATAGATAACAGAAAAGAGGAAAATAAATGAAGACCTGCGAGCTTTTCAAGAAAAAGACAACATTATCCTTTGAGGTATTCCCACCAAAGAGTTCAACGCCTGTTGAGAGCATATACAGCACCATATCACAGCTCCAGCCACTTAATCCTGATTTTATCAGCGTAACATACGGAGCAGGCGGAAGCACGAACAATGCGACTATCGACATATGCTCGGCTATAAAAAATCACCACAAGATAGAGTCGGTGGCACATCTTCCATGCCTTTATCAGACAAAGGAACGAGTATTAGAGCAGCTTGAAGAGATGAAGTCTGCGAATATTGAGAACATACTTGCTTTGAGAGGTGACAGAAACCCTGATTTTGAGCCGGCAGGTGATTTTCACTACGCTTCCGACCTTGTATCTTTCATAAAAGAGCACAGCGACATGAACGTAATAGGCGCATGCTATCCTGAATGTCACCCGGAGTGCGACAGCATAGTAGATGATATAAAGCACCTGAAGGATAAAGTAGACGCAGGCTGTTCACAGCTTATCACCCAGCTTTTCTTTGACAACAGCACATTTTACGATTTCAGAGAAAAAACAGCCATAGCAGGGATAAACGTGCCTATCGAAGCAGGAATAATGCCTGTGACCAACAAAAAGCAGATACTTAGAATGACAACTCTTTGTCATGCGACCCTGCCGAAGAAGTTTCTAAAGATAATGGACAAATACGAGAACGACCCAATAGCAATGAGAGATGCAGGCATAGCCTATGCGGTATCGCAGATAGTAGATCTCATCGCCAATGATGTAGACGGCATACACCTTTACACCATGAACAATCCATATATAGCAGAGAAGATATGTGAAGCGGTGAAGTCGCTTTTCTGATTTACACAAACGCAAGCAGGCGGAGAATTGATCTCCGCCTGCTTTTTTTGTTTTCCGCACAGACCAACTGTAGGGGCGAACAGTGTTCGCCCGTTTCATTTTTTTCACGATCCTACTGATTATTACATTGTATAAACATTGCACCCAAATGTAGGGGACGGCGCCCCCGACATCGAAGCGTTAAGGTTTGATTTATCATAAAGCTGTGTAGGCAAACAAAAGCGGGTCAGAGCTTTACACTCCGACACCGCTTTATTATAGCTTATTATTCATATCTCAAAGCGTCGATAGGATTGAGCTTCGCCGCCTTTATAGACGGAATAAGTCCAAATACTATTCCAACTACCATTGAAAATACCACCGACACTACTATTGACGCCGAGGATATCGCCACAGGCACCTCCGCTACCTTCGCTATTACCTGCGAAAGTCCTATGCCCGTCAGCACGCCGATCATTCCGCCTATGCTCGTAAGCACTGCCGCTTCTGTCAAAAACTGTGCAAGAATTCTCTTTTTCCTTGCTCCAAGTGCTTTTTTCAGTCCTATCTCTCTCGTTCTCTCTGTTACCGACACGAGCATAATGTTCATTACGCCTATACCGCCTACCAGCAGTGAGATGCTAGCTATCCATATAAGCATCTTATTAGTGGATGAACTCAGATCCTGCAATGACTTCGCCTGCTCCAGCAGGCTATCGCTCTTGTATTCCACAGAAGCGCTGGTTTCCTCACTTCCGCCCTTTACAGCCGAAACGTTCTCGTTAAGAATATCCGCCGACTTTTTGCCAGCATTCGTCATCGAGTCCGTGTCCACAGCCTTTACGATACAGTTTTCTGGTTCGTCATAGCGGAAAACTATCCCCCAATCGTTTGTGGGGATAAAGATAAGTCCGCTTGATGTCTGATTGTATGTGTAGTAGTCCTCCACTGAGCTTATAACAGGCTCAAAGTTTGAATTTTTCACAGCCACGCCTATTACAGTGAACGGCTCGCCACTTATGTCTATTACCTTTCCCACAGGGCTTTCACCCTGGAAAAGACCCTCTGCAAGCGTCTTGTCTACCACTGCCACCTTGTCAAATTTGGTAAAGTTTCTCTCCGCAAAGCCCTTTCCCTCAACTATCTCGTATCCAACAGTGTCAAAATAATCCTTGTCTACTCCGTATATAGTTGACGAATCCATTTTGTTGTTAAGATAAAACAGATTGTCAGGATTGTTTCTTGTGCGGTAAAAAGTGCTTGACTCCACCTCTTTAAGCTCGTTGATACGTTTTTTAGTGTCCGATGTGAACATTGCCACATTAGACGGTGGCGCTTCATAAGAAAAGTCGCAAACAGTGTCGCCATTTGAAAGCTGGATCTTCACAGTGTTGTTTCCTGCACCGATAAGATTGTTCTTTATCTGCTCATTTGTACCCTTGATAGTGGAAACTATAGCAATGATAGCCGCAATACCGATAATGATACCAAGCATAGTAAGAAACGAGCGTATCTTATGTGAAAGTATACCCTTGAATGAAAGTCTGATATTTTCTATCATATTATCCGCCCCCTTTTAATACTCAGGATAAAGGACTTTGTCGGTCTCCTTTGTCCTTACGCCCTCTTTGACGTCCTTGCCGTATGGGAAGCATATCTTGTCTTTCATAGAAAGTCCGCCCTTGACCTCAATATTAGTGCCATACATTATCTTGCCTGTTTTTATGTAGCTTTTCACAAGTCTGCCGTCCTTGTTGGCTTTCATTATGTAGTAGTTTCCGTTTTCCTGCCTTACATAATGTATAGGCAGATAAACGCTGTCACTGGTCGTGGTGTCATTCACAAATGAAACGCCTACCCAGTCGCCCACGTTGAAATCCGTGCTGTCGCTGAGCTTAGCTTCTACAGTGTAGGTGGAGCTGTTAGGATTGTCACCCCAGTTGTTTGCCGAGTATGACGTAGGCTCGCTGCTTATCTTTGTTATCTCAGCGTCAATGCTCATTCCCGTGTTGTATGAGTTCACCATAACAGTGTTTCCCACAGCCGCTCTGTCAAGATTAAGCTCGCCCACACTAAAAGTAACGGAAACTCCGCCCTCGCCCTCGATTATAGCGAAAGCGTCATCATCTGAGCTGCCACCGCTGTAGTCCATGCTGCTGTCCATAATGTCCACATCGTCCTTGCCGTCAACATCGTCCGAATTATCGCCCTCTGCGGCAGCGTCGCCTACAGTGCCTATCTTTTTAACGACTCCGTCGATATTAGCCACTACCTTGCCGTCTGTCTTTTTCTTCAAAGCGTCATTGTAGTCAAGCTTTGCAGACTTAAGGTCAAGCTTTAAGCTCTTTATTTCGTCCTCTTTTTCTGATATCATTTTCTTTATCTCTGCACGGCTGTACATATAGTCCTCAGAGCCTGAATTTGTATCGCCCGTCTGTGACGGGTCAGCAGGAGTGACATCTATGCCGGCGTCATTATCATCAAGATCACCGTCACCAGGTATATCCGCATCACCGCCATTGTCGGTATCATCAGTATCATCGCTATCGTCAGCACTGTCATCACTGCTGTCTGAGCCTGCAGGCACAACGATAGAGAACTTGCCGAACTGCTCCACAGAAGTGTCAAGAGAAAGCGTACCGCTTTCCTTGTCCTCAGTTATCCCCTGTGAAACTGTCCAGTCTGCAAGAGCCTTTTTGCCCATTGTTTCACGGTTGACTATCCACTTGTATATAAAGTTTGAGTTATCATCATAAACGCAAAGCTCCGCATAAGCCCCCGTTGTCTTTATCCTTTCAAGAAACGCTTTGGATACCTTGGTGTTCCTGTTGCAGTTTATAATATAAGGATCGTCCTTTGTGCCTGCATTTTTCGTCTGGAAAACAGCCTTTACAACGTCCACAGTTTCCACAGGCTCAGGAGTTGGCTCAGGATCTGGAGTCGGCTCTGGTTCCGGTTCCGGCTCTGGGTCTGGCTCAGGCTCTGGATCGTCAGGCTCTTGCGGTGCGTCCTCAGAAGGCTTTAAAAGCTTGTATTTAGCAAGCTCCTTTTCAGCCATTTTGATGTTCTGCTCGCAGACCTTTACCTGATTTTCTTTCTGTGAAAGCTCCAGCTCAACCACCGTCATGTCATATTCAAGTATAGTGTCACCCTTTTTAACAGTGTCGCCCTTTTTCACAAACACCTTTTTAACAAGCTTCTCGTTGTCAAGAGTAACTCTCTGAGTATTGGCAGAAACTATCTGCCCGTCCATGTTTGCCGAGTTGTCCCACTCGTACATATCCGCAGTTTCCGCCATAAGGTCAACAGGAACTACCGCCACAACAGTTTTCTTGTCCTGATTTTTCTTATATTTCATTGCTCCCGCATATCCGCCTCCGCCGAGGATAGCTATGCACAGGAGCGTTATTATTACCTTTTTCATTCCTGCTCACCTGCCTTTTCTCCATGAAGCTCGCCGTCACGGATATACATTATCCTCTTTGCACATCTTGCAATGTCAGGCTCGTGTGTTATCATAACGATAGTAACACCATCGTCATTAAGCTCCTTGAAAAGCTCCATTACCTGATCGCCCGACTTTGTGTCAAGAGCGCCTGTGGGTTCGTCTGCAAGAAGAAGCTTTGGATTGTTGACTATCGCCCTTGCAATAGCCACCCTCTGCTTCTGACCGCCTGAAAGCTGAGTAGGCTTGAACATCATTCTCTGTGCAAGCCCCACCTTTTCAAGAGCCGCCTTTGCTCTCTGACGTCTTTCTCTTTTGCCTACCCCCGCATAAAGCAGCGGAAGCTCCACATTTTCAAGTGCTGATTGTCTAGGGAGCAGATTAAAGTTCTGAAACACAAAACCTATCTTCTTGTTTCTTATCTCCGAAAGCTTCCTATCCTTTGCCTGCATAATGTCACAGCCGTCAAAAACAAAGCTTCCCTTTGTCTGCTTGTCAAGACAGCCTATAATGTTCATGAGCGTAGACTTTCCCGAACCTGACGGACCCATTATCGCCACATATTCCCCCTCTGAGACATCAAGGGAAATATCCTTAAGCACAGGCACAGCTTCCTTGCCCTGCAAATAATCCTTGTAGATATTTTTCAGTTCAAATACCATTGCAAGCCCTCCTTATTCAGCGAAAGCTGCGTCAGCATCAGCAGCGTCGGCATTCTCACCGTCTGCATTTTCTGCATTTTCCTCTTCACCGTAAAGCTTGTTGAAGTATTCTTCTATCTCCTCGTCCGTCATGCTTGCAAGCATATCCTCGTCTATAGCCATGCCGTCCTCATCACTTCCGTCAAAAGCGATGTCCTCGTCACCGCCCTCGTTATCAGCGTCACTGTCCGTGTTGTCGTTCGGGTCAAGGTCATTAGGCGGAACAGACACATCAGCCTCATTTGTGGTAGCCGTCATGCCCTCCTCGATAGACTTGTCAGGGTATGCGATATAATCGCCCTTTTCAAGACCTGACTTTATCTCGCAGTCACCGTTATCCTCGTCCTTCTGACCTATCTCAACATATCTCTTTTCTATCTTTCCGTCCTCGTTCTTAGCCCAAACGTAGTTCTTCTTGCCGTCCTTGCAGATAAAGTCGGAATAGAGCCAAATTCCTGTTTTGTTTACAGAAGTGTCCTGACCGTTGTCTATCTCAATAAGAACGTGCTGACCGAGCATAAGTCCGTCAAAGCTCTCAGGCTTAACATAGAAAGCGTAGTTTGAAGACTGGCTCATCTCATCGCTTGAACCGTAGCTGTACATATCTTCACCAGAATTTTTCTGCGGACTTGTGTCAACAGAAGTTATCTCGCCCTTCCAAGTGGAATCATCAAGCCTTGACTTTACGATAACAGAAGCTCCCTGCATGATATCTTTGCTGTTCTGCTCATTGAATCTGCCCTTTATTCTGTAGTCGCCCTCTTCTGTTATCTGCATTATAACGTCGCCGCCGTCCTCCTGAAGCTTGTCCACCGTCTTGACGTTCTTTACAGTTCCGTCGATAGAAGCGGTGACGTATGCGTTCTTTGTGGAAGCCTCCAGCTTTTTGATCTCAACGTTTTTAGCCTTTATATCATATTCGTTCTTGGCATTGTCACTCTGCAAAGAAAGGATCTGGGTCGTGTATGACACAGCAGCGTCCTGATCGGCGTTTTTCTTTTCCTTTTCAAGCTCAGCTATCTGATTCTTGTTTGAAGCTATCTCGTTCTGAAGCCTCTCCACCTCAAGCTTAGCCTGCTCAAGCTGAAGATTTATAGCCTCAACGTCATATGTAAGAAGCTTGTCACCCTTTTTAACAGAGTCACCGTTCTTAACAAGTATCTCGTCCACCGTCTTTGAGCTGTCATACTTTACGTCCACAGACTCCTGTGCCTCAACAACGCCCAAGAACGAGCGATTAGAAAGCTTGAAGTCCGACGCAGTGTTAAGTGACGATACCTTCTGCACATATACCTTCTGTGAGCTTTTTGAGCCTCCCTTGCCGGTCTTTTTCCATACGAGAAAACCTCCCACACACACTGCGCAAACGATAACAAGCACTATTATAACAGTGCATATCCTTTTTTTCGTGGTCATTGCAATACCTCCGTTTGTGATTTTTCCAAAACAGCATAAAAAATCCGCCTGACAGCAGACGGACGGATAAAACGCCTCACTTTTTCCATAAGGGTATAGCATGAGCGTATTATTCTTTGTTATCTTGCTGTCCTGTTGTCTTTTGTTCTTATCTTTTTTATGTATACATTATACCATAAAAAGAGTATAAGTCAATAAATAAAGCCGTTGTTTTAAGAAACTCATAAGAATTTCCCTCATCTATAAAGACGTGCAATAACAAATAAAGTTGCAAACAAAAAAATTTCCGCACACTATTTGCCACTACATACAAACAGCATATTTACATTGCTTGTAGGGGACGGCGCCCTCGACGTCCCGCTTGTTTGACATTCTTGGCGAAACAGTGTTCGTCCGTTTCTGCTGTTTATTACATCTACCACCAACAACAAAAAAAGGGCAGCCCACGCCGCCCTAATATGTATTATTTTTTCTTAGCCATAAGCCCTATCATTATAAGCACTACCACCGCACCGCCGCCGATACAGCCGAAAAGCACCCAATCGGTCTCCGTGTTCTGGGTGGAGTTTTTCTGCGCCTTGATGACCCCCTGCTCCGCCATAGCCTCCGCCGCAGAGCTTTCCGTCACAATGGAGCTGTCCTCCACCTGAGGGCTGTCCGCATACACCGCCCACGGTATTATCATCATAAGCGACATCACAGTCGCCCCAAGCCCCGACAAAAGCTTTCTCGTCCTCATATAAAAAGACCTCCTCCGATACGCCTTTTATCAACAGCAAAGCTTTATCACAGAGCTGCTTAAAGTTTTCCTCATTCAATTATACACATTTTCCAATAAAATTACAAGCAGAATTTTGTACAAATCATACATTAGTTTACACAACAATATACACAACACCTCACGAATTACAAATAAATCGCTGTAAATTTTGATTTATCAGTTTATTAATTGTGTATTGTCACAAAAATATATAGCAAAATTCATCAAAAATAGCATTGAAATCCTTGCCCATATGTGATATAATAACGAATAGCAACATACTGTTCACACTTTACTTGTAAGGAGGTCTTTATTTTGGAAGAACGTATGCAAATTATACAGGCAGCAGGCAACAGCAAGATACAGATAGGCGTTATACCGGGTCACTATGCAACTAACCACTCGCATATCAATTATTATGTAGATATAACATCTCTTAAAACTGGTTATAAAATGGCAAAGGAAGCCGCAAAGGCATTGGCAGCCACCTATGTTTCAACACATATCGACACTATCATATGCCTTGAAGGCACAGAGATCATCGGTGCCTTTCTCGCTGAAAGCCTTGGCGAAAGCGGCATAAACAGCGGTGCAGACGTAAATGTAGTAACACCTGAGCTAAACGCTGTTAATCAGATGATATTCAGAGATAACACTCAGAAGAAGATATGGGGCAAGCAGGTGCTTCTGCTTATCGCTTCCGTTTCAACTGGAAAGAGCATAAACAGAGCTATCGACTGCCTGAAATACTATAACGGCAATCTTGTGGGAATAGCTTCCATATTCTCCGCTATCAAAGAGAACAACGGCACTGCTATCCACGCCCTTTTCACAGAAAAGGATCTGCCTGATTACATGACATATACATCATCAGAATGCCCAATGTGCAAATCAGGACAGAAGGTCGACGCTTTGGTAAACAGCTTCGGCTATTCAAAGATATAGCTTGTAACTTCATTCTCCATAAAAATAACGTTAAAGGGACGGAATTTGACTTCCGCCCCTTTTTCTTTTGCCAAAATGCGTAGAGACGACCTGATGTCGTCCACTTTGCTTATCACGCTTTTATGCCAATAAATTATCCAAACAAATGTGAAAACTTCTTTTTAAGCCCAGCCTTGTCAAAACCAAGACCAAGCACTATATAAAGTATCGAGCTTGCAAGCACCTGTATGCAGTAAGCAGGAGTCTGACCGAAAGCCGAGATTATTGCGCTCTTTGAAAAACCGCCTGCCATAAAAATTCCCTCATAAAGACTGTAGCATACCACGCATATAACAAGTGCAGGGATAATTCCAAGAAGATTTCTCACGCAGATTATTTTCTCTGTCTTTCTTGAAAAGCAAAGAGCAGTTATAGCCTTTATAACGATAGTTCCCGGAAGCCATACCACAAATCCCGAAAGTCCGTCTGCAAGACCTGCTCCGATAGCGCCTGCCGCCATTGCATAAGGTGTAGGAAGCATTGAAGCCGCAAGATAAATAAGTCCGTCACCTGCGTGTGTGTAGCCTGCACCCGTAGGAATGTGAAGCCATGCCGTAAGAACATATATCATTGCCGCAAAAAGACCTGTCACACAAATAAGCTGAATATGCTTTGTTGAATTTTTTACCTGAACTGTTGTACTCATTATTATCACTCCAATTTAATTTCTATCCTTATTTTATACCTCCAGACTATGATTTGCAAATGCCTCAGTTTCGCACTTTTTCCACCGCAGATTGTATCTTTTGCACAATCCAAAAGTCCTATCCGAACATCACATTTGTGCATCAAAGCAATACCATATCCCACAATAATTTTACAAGAACATGACAAAATCAATCATGCACAAAACCAAGCTGTCATATAGGCTTTCTTTTGTGCTATAGGTAGAAGATAAAAAGGCGTAAAAAAAGAGCGGTCATAAACAAGACCACTCCATTCTGCAAACAGACAGCTTAAAATCGCACAAAAAACGCATAAAAAAACGGGCGAGCAAAGCCCGCCCCTACAAAATATCAAATAACGTAATCATCTATCCTTGCATTTTCCTGATTTACAAGGTCCTGCAAGGTAATGCCGTCAACAACACCATTTATAGCACCGTAAAGCTTTTTCCATACCGTCAGCGTTGCACAGCTATCCTGACGTGGACAGGTATTTTCTTCCCCCTCCAGACAAGCCACAGGAGCAAGACTTCCCTCTGTGAGCCTAAGTATCATTCCTACAGTGTATTCCTCAGGCGTTTTTGCCAGCTTGTATCCGCCTCCTGCACCACGAACGCTCTTTACAAAGCCCGCTCTTGCAAGAATGGATATTATCTGTTCAAGATACTTGTCGCTGATGTCTTGTCTTTCAGCGATCACTTTGATAGGCACATATCCGCTCTGCTCATGTAAAGCAAGGTCAAGCATAAGCCTCAGTGCATATCTTCCCTTTGTGGATATTTTCATCAGCGTCAGATCCTTTCATAAATCCTATAGAAAATCTATGATTAATTATATATCATATTTGTAAAAATGTCAAGCAAAAACCACCGCAAAGGGTGTATTTACAAAAAACTTCTTTTTACCCTCTTTATTTTTCTCAAAAAGTAGTGTATAATACAATTAAGTATACAAGTTCACAGCAAAGAAAATAAAGGGAGGTCAAAAGCTATGAAAAACAAGCTTAAAGTAAATATTTATAACCGTACATACAATCTGCTTTCCGAAGAGTCGCAGGAGTATACCAATAAACTTGCGTTGGTGATAAATTCAAAGATAAAAGGCATGATGAAAGCTATCCCCAGCCTTTCCGTTCAGGACGCCGCAGTGCTGACAGCACTTGATTGTCTTGACGAGCTTAGCAAGGCAAATCAGAATATCGAGAATATCCGCACCCAGATAAAGGACTATGTTGACGACGCAGGCAGAGCAAGAAGTCAGGCTGACGAAGCTCAGAAAGAAATAAGAGAGCTTCAGGCAAAAGTCCATGACCTTGAAGAACAGCTCGAAGCACGCACAGTTGTAAAAAGAGAGCCTGAGGACGAAGTTATAAACGCAAACGAGCTTCTTTCGCAGGAGATAAAGAACGCTATTGAAAGACCTGTCCACCCTAATCAGCCTAACAACGGCAATTTTGTCGGCACAGTGAATTACAGACCCGAGGGAGGAAGCCGTTAATGGCTCACAAAGCTGAGATACTTGCCCCCTGCGGTT
Source organism: Ruminococcus sp. MSJ-25 (assembly GCF_018917825.1). Classification (NCBI taxonomy): domain Bacteria; kingdom Bacillati; phylum Bacillota; class Clostridia; order Eubacteriales; family Oscillospiraceae; genus Ruminococcus; species Ruminococcus sp. MSJ-25. Next base: position 175,305 of record NZ_JAHLPI010000015.1, on the reverse strand, counting down.
CTTTTGAAACTCTCGAAGCCGCCCTTAGAAGCGGCTGTGACGCAGTTTATCTCGGGGGAGAGAAATTCTCCGCCAGACAAAATGCCGCCAATTTCACAGATGAACAGCTAAAAGAAGCCGTAAGGCTCTGTCACCTGCGGGGTGTAAAGGTCTATCAGGCGATAAACACTGTTGTCTTTGACGAACAGCTCGAAGAGTGCAAAAAAGCCGTCAAATTTGCCGCAGAAATTGGCGTTGACGGACTTATCACCCAAGACCTGACCCTTGTGAAAATATGCCGTGAATGTTGCCCCGACCTTGAATATCACGCCTCCACCCAAATGACCATCCACAGCGAAAGCGGTGTGAAAATGGCTAAAAACCTCGGTTTTTCAAGAGCCGTCCTGTCAAGAGAGCTTCCCGAGCATACAATAAAGGACCTCACCGCCCTTGGCATCGAAACAGAGGTCTTTGTCCACGGCGCACTTTGTATGTCCGTGTCAGGTCAGTGCTATATGAGCGCTCTTATAGGCTCACGAAGCGCAAACCGCGGACTTTGCGCACAAGCGTGCAGACTGCCTGCTCAGGGGGATAAGATAACAAAGGGGCAGGAGCGTTACGCCCTCTCTCTGAAAGATATGTCCTATGTTGATAAGCTCCAAAGGCTCGAAAAGGACGGAGTTTCCTCTCTTAAAATAGAGGGCAGAATGAAGCGCCCCGAATATGTTGCGGCGGCAGTGAACTGCTGTAAAAATTCTCTGGAAAACAAGCCTTATGACCTGAAAGCCCTTGAAGCGGTCTTTTCCCGCGGGGGATTTACAGACGGCTATTACAATGGCCGATTAGGCAGAGAAATGTTCGGCACAAGGCAGAAAGATGACGTTTCCGCCACCGCCAAAATTCTTCCCGAGCTTCATGAGCTTTACCGCAGATGTGAAAAGCGCACAAAAGCCTTTTTCACCATAAAGCTTCAGGAGAATTCTCAGGCGGAGCTTTCTCTCCGTGACAGCGAGGGAAACACCGTGACCGTTTACGGCGATATACCGCAAAAAGCCTTAAAAAAGGCCTGCGACAGCGACTATGTAAAAAAACAGCTCTCCAAGCTTGGGGACACCATATATGAGTTCGGAGGGCTTGAAGCCGCCATAGGCAAAGACCTTGCCTATCCAGCTTCCGCACTTAATGACCTAAGACGGCAGGCGGTAGAAAAGCTTGACCAAAAGCGTATAGACTTTTTCACCCATACTGCAGATTTTACCGACAAAGCACTTGCTGATTTCTCCGCCTTGCCAAAAGCCTATGAACACAAAAAGATCCGCATAATGCTCTCAAAGCTCTCTCAGCTTGAGGGTGTTGACCTTGACAAAGCAGAGCTTGTGGGCGTGCCGATAGAGATAGCGTCAGAAGCGGCAAAGATCGTGTCAGACAAAAGCAAGCTTATGATAATAATGCCACGCTTCACATTTGACGAGAAAGCCCTGTGTGAAAAGCTTTCAGCCGCAAAAGAAGCAGGCATAACAAAAATGCTCGCCATGAATATCGGCCACTGCCTTATTGCGAATGACCTTGGCTTTGAGCTTCACGCAGGCTATTCGTTCAATCTCTGCAACTCAGCCGCATTGGACGAGGTAAAAAAACTTGGTGCAAAAGACTGCACAGTGTCCTTTGAACTTAAAGCGTCGCAGATAGAAAAGTTAAAGAAGCCCATTGAGATAGGCTTTGTGGCATACGGCAGACTTCCCCTTATGCTCACAGCAAACTGTCCTATAAGAAACGATATGGGCTGTAAAAACTGCAAGGGCAAGCTTTTTGACCGCACAGGCAGAGAGTTTCCGGTGAGATGTCCAAAGGGCAGAGATTGCGCAGAGATACTAAATTCCGATATTCTGTACCTTGCAGACAAGCTGACGGATTTTGACAATGCCGACTATATGGAGCTTCACTTCTATGAGGAGAACGCCCACAGGATAAACGAAATAATAAAAGCCTACAGTGGCGAAATGAGCGCAAAGCCCGAAAACGCTACCAATGGCCTATACTACAGAGGAGTTTTATAAAATGAGATTATTTATAAAAAAGCTTAAGGAAAATGCAGTTATCCCTGCAAGACAAACAGAATTTAGCGCGGGCTATGACCTTTGTGCCTGCACAGATGCACCTGTAACCATAAAAGCAGGTCAAACCGAGAAAATACACACAGGCATATCAGCCGAAGTTCAGGGTGAGAAAAACTGCGTTCTTCTTATCTATGCAAGAAGCTCACTCGCATCGAAGTTCGGCATTGCCCCTGCAAACTGCGTTGGCGTTGTTGATTGGGACTACAGAGGTGAGATTATCTGCGCTCTCCACAACAGTTCAGACAAGGACTACACCATAAACAGTGGCGACAGGATCGCACAGCTTGTGATAACCCCTGTTTTCACTCCCGAAGTAGAGGAAGTAACAGAGCTTTCCGATACAGAGCGTGGCGCAGGCGGCTTTGGCTCAACAGGCAAATAAGAATGGTGAAAACTGCATATGAAAATTTACAACGTTAAAATAAAGACCATGGACAGCGACAGACGTGTTATTGAAAACGGCTGGGTGGAGATAACAGACGGCATAATTTCCGCCGTAGAAAGCGGCTCTCCCGAAGCTGTCACAGCCGAGGACATAGACGGCAACGGCAGAACAGTTTACCCTGGTTTTATCGACATTCACACACATCTTGGACTATCCACAAGCGGCGTAGGCATGGAGGGCGAGGATTTCAACGAGGAATCTGAACCATGCACAGCTCATATCCGCATTGTTGACGGCATAAACCCTATCGACTATTCCTTTGAGCTTGCAAGAAAAGCAGGCGTAACTTGCTGTCTTGTATCCCCAGGCTCAGCAAACCCAGTTGCAGGCAGTATTGCGGCAGTAAAAACCTATGGCAAGCGAATAGATAAAATGCTTGTAGGCACAGTTGGAATGAAATTCTCAATGGGTGAAAACCCTAAACTCACCTATTCTGACAAAGAGGACGCCCCCTACACCCGAATGGCAGTGGCAGGCATAATAAGAGAAGCGCTTATAAAGGCGCAGAAATACGGTGAAGCGGTCGAGCGTGCAATGGGAAGCGAGGAGGATATGCCTGAGTTTGACATGAAGTCGGAGGCTTTGCTCCCTGTTCTCAGAGGCGAAGTCAAGGCGCATTTTCACTGTCACAGGGCAGACGATATTTTCACCGCCATAAGGATAGCGAAAGAATTTGAGCTTGACTATGTGCTTATACACTGCACTGACGGTCATATCATAGCTGACGAGCTTGCAGAGGAAGAAGCAAGCTGTGTGATAGGTCCTGTAATATGCGACAGGTGCAAGCCTGAAATGGCAAATCTGACCCCAGCCAATGCCGGCATACTTTCTTCTCACGGCATAAAGGTAGCTATCTGCACCGACCACTCAGAAGTGCCGGTAGAATATCTGCCCTTGTCAGCGGCAATCGCAGTAAAGAACGGACTTGACTATGAAAAGGGCATTGAAGCTATCACCTGCACAGCGGCAGAGATAGCAGGCATTTCCGACCGAGTAGGCTCTATAAAGACAGGGCTTGACGCAGACCTCACCCTGTTCAGCGGCGACCCACTTGATGTAATGGTATCACCTGACATGGTGATATGCGGTGGACAAATAATTTGATATGATACCAATGCGGAACGGTTTTCGTTTCGCATTTTTTATTTGTACTTGTGTTATCCGCACTTTGTTATGCACTTTACAAACCATGTAGGGGCTGATGCCCTCGACAGCCCGCACCTGTTTGCCTGTCCATTCTTGCGGTAGCCATACCAAGTTCGGCACATTGTTTCAAAATGCCATACGGCACATATACACAATATTGCGAAACATAACCACTAAAAATTATTGCACAAACCCCGATAACCCCACAAATGGCGGTAGGGGCGAACAGCGTTCGCCCGCCTTTATTCGCCTACATGGTTTGTACAAATTCAACCTCCCGCAACTCCTCGAAACGGGACGTCGTATTTCTGCAAAGCAGAAATTGCGCTGCTCCCCTACAGGTATTCGGGCAAGTTTCTGCCGCCGCAAAATCGCTTTGCTCTTTGCGGATATACGTTCTGCTTTGGGATAGAATAGCGGTGCAGATTGTGTTACTCCGATATTTCTTTTGTCTGATATCTTATTTCTATATGCTTTTAATACTACAATCTGCACCTAGTCGGCTATCGCCGAATGAGGCTCTGCCTCATACTCCGCTAGGGGCTTTGCCCCTAGACCCCACAAGCCCTCCAGCGCCGAGCTTGAGCGTGCGCTTTATCTCTCGCTTCGCTCGGTGCTTGGGGGCAGCTTTGCTCATTCCTCATTCCTCATTCCTAACTCCTCGCTTGATCGTTTCTTTTACTTAAAATGCACAAAAATGCTTGAAAAATATCAAAAAATTTGCTATAATATTATTGATTATATCCGTATGCTTCAACAGCACCGAAAGGGAGTGACTTTTTTGCCGAAATTTGAAAGCGGTATGGAAAATATGGCGGATATGTTCGTCTTTGAAACAGGCGACCTTCTGGAAAAGTTGGACGAGATCCTTATGCGCACCGAGCAGGAAGACTCTATCTCCTCCGACGATATCAACGAGATATTCCGTACCATGCACACTATTAAAGGCTCTGCCGCCATGATGAGTATGCACAATATGTCTACCCTTGCCCACTCAGTTGAGGATCTCTTCTACATTATCCGTGAAGACCCTACTGTGAAATATGACAAGCCTGCTCTCTATGAGCTTCTTTTCTCAGCCTCCGATAACCTTAAATCTGAGCTTGATTCACTCTATGACGACGCTCCGCTCACCGATTTTTCAGAGCTTGAAAATAAGATACACGCCTTTGCTGCCACCATGAAAGGTCAGCCTGCCACAGACAGTTCCGATACTTCCTCAGCCGATACCGACACCTATGAGGGGCTTTTCCCTGATGATGAAAAAGAGGGCGTCCTCACCTATAAGGTCACATATTCCGAAAGCTGTGCAATGCCTGATATGCGTGCATTGGTGCTTTTGCGTGCTTTAGGTAAAATGTGCGAGGTAATAAAAACTTTCCCTGAGGATCTTGACGCCGACAATGCAGGGGACGAAATATCCAAAAAGGGACTTTACATAAAGCTTATCACCGATGACCCGAATGGCGTTCTTGACCTTATGAAAAACGCCGTGAACGTTGACAAAGCCGAGCAGGCGAAAAAGCCTGAGCAACCTGCTAACGCAGCCAAAAAACCTCAGCCTGCCCAAAAGTCTGCTCAGCCTGCAAATGCAGTCCCCAAAAAGCATGCCGAAAAGCATGAGCAGTCCATGATATCCGTCAAGCTTGATAAGCTCAACAGGCTTCTTGATCTTGTGGCTGAGATCGTTATAACTGAAGGTTCTGTTATCTCCTCTCCCGACCTGAAAAAAGCCGAGATAAACCTTGACCGCTTCAATAAATCCTCCCGTGAGCTGAAAAAGCTTACCGATGAGCTTCAGGACGTTGTAATGTCCATACGAATGGTGCCTGTTTCCACAGCATTTCAGAAGATGAACCGTGTTGTCAGAGATATGAACCAAAAGCTCAAAAAGAACGTTACTCTTGTGTTTGAAGGGCAGGAAACGGAAGTGGATAAATCTATCGTAGATATCCTCAATGACCCCCTTATGCACATTGTGAGAAACGCAGTTGACCACGGCATAGAAGACCCCGAAGTCCGTGCAAAAGCAGGCAAGACCGAGCCTGCCACAGTTACTCTGAGCGCAGGCTATGACTCCAACGAAGTGGTTATCTCCTGCCGTGACAACGGTGCAGGAATGGATACCGCAAAGCTTATGGCGAAAGCCAAGAAAAACGGTATGCTCACCAAGCCTGAGAATGAATATACCGACAAAGAGATATTCAATTTTGTTGTGGCGGCAGGCTTTTCCACCAATGATAAAATAACCGAATATTCAGGCAGAGGCGTTGGAATGGACGTTGTAAAGAAAAACCTTGAGAAAGTCGGCGGAAAGCTCTATGTTGACTCCAAGTTTGGCGAAGGCTCTGTCTTTACTATCAGGATACCACTTTCTCTGTCTATCCTTGACGTTTTAAGCGTTGACGTAGGGGGCGAGAATTTCTCTCTGCCTGTTTCCGCAGTTTCCGAAGCTTTCTCCTGCAAAGCCGAAAGCTTTATCACCGACCCCGAGGGCAACGAGTTTATAATGCTCCGTGAAAAATGCCTGCCTCTTATCAGAATGAGCGACCATTTTGATATACCAAATGCCGAAAAGGACGTAACAAAAGGCATAATGCTCTGCTGTAAAGACGGTGGCAAGGAAGCCGTCCTCATGGCAGACAGGATAACAGTTGACCAGCAGGTGGTAGTAAAACCGTTCTCACCACTCCTTGACGCCTATCCCCTCAAGGAATCAGGCATGGCAGGCTGTTCGGTCCTCGGTGACGGCAGCATAACCATAATACTTGATATGAAAGAATTTCTCGGCAATTATGACTTCCGAAAGGGTGAATAAAGATGTCAGAACAGGATATAAACGAATTTTGTCAGAAGGGCGGAAAAATACTCTCCTTTGTTTCTGATGAAAAATATTACGCCTTTGAGGTAAAAGATGTCACCGATATAATAGGGCTTCTCCCCGTCACAAGGCTCCCGAAAACACCAAAGTTCATAAAAGGCGTTATAAATCTGCGAGGAAAAGCCGTTCCCGTGATAGATCTCCGCCTGCGTCTTGGACTGCCCGAAGGGGAGTATGACAACAGAAGCAGTACCATAGTGATAGAAGTCGGCTCAAATCAGGCTGGCATAATATGCGATAAGGTCTTGGACGTTGAGGATATCCTCCCCCAGCAGACCGCCGTGTCGCCCGTAAAAAACAGCCTTGTAAAATGCTTTATAAACGCAAACAACAAAAACATATCCCTGCTTGACCCTGATATTCTGGTCAGAACAAACAGGTAAAACATAATAACAAGGAGGAAGAGGAATGCTGTCACGTCTTGAGATCTCTCAGTCAGACTTTGACGAGCTTACTGCATTCATAAAAGAAAAATACGGTCTTGACCTTGCAAGGAAAAAGTCTATCGTTGAAAGCAGGCTGAGCAACTATGTATTGGACTGCGGCTTCAACAGCTTTTCAGAATATCTCAGCGCCGTCTACAGCGATGAAACAGGCAGAGAAACTGCCAACCTTATAAACCGCCTTACTACCAACCATACATATTTCATGCGTGAAACGGACCATTTCCAACACTTCATGGAGAAATTTCTTCCCTATGCCGAAAAAAACGTCCTCGACCATGATATGCGTATATGGAGTGCAGGCTGTTCATTCGGCAACGAACCATATAATCTTGCCATGTGTATGGACGATTATTTCGGCTTTGACCGCCGTTTCTGGGACTTGAAAATACTTGCCACGGATATCTCCCTTAACGCACTGCGTTCTGCCAAAAACGGCATTTATACCAGTATGTCCATAAAGAATATCCCCGAAGATTGGCGTAAAAAATATTTTCACCCATATTCAAACACAAAGGATCTCTGGCAGGTCAGCGATACAATAAGGCAGAATGTTGAGTTTCGCTACCACAATCTTATGGATGATTTCACTTTCAAAAAGAAATTCGACCTTATCGTCTGCCGTAACGTCATGATATATTTTGACGACGATACAAAAGCCGAGATATGCAGAAAATTCTATGACGCAATGGAGGAGGGCGGCTATTTTTATATCGGTCACGCAGAATCAGTGCCGAAGTATATGCCTTTTGTAAAAGTTGCCCCTGCAATATACCGCAAGCTGGGAGGGGATAAAAAATGACGCCTCTCTTTCTTGTGATAACCGAAAACAAAGCCTTTGCACAGCTTTGCAGAAAAGCCCTTACAAACGCAGGCTTCCAAAGCTCAAAGCTTGCCTCAGCGTGTCTTTGCAACGGCAGAAAAAGCGTCACTGCCATCTCCCCCGACTATGTTCTTCTCGACGGCGATTGCCAAGACAATATGGACGATTACATCATAAGCCTTGCCCCACGATATTCTGTGCCTATAATCTTTCTTACCATTCAGCATAACAATAAATATCCCATGATGCAGGCAGGTGCCATAGACGTCGTATATAAACCTGACGGCACTCCGTCTGATAACGAGCGTTTTCAGAAACGCTTTACCGAAAGCATACAGCGCCTTGAAAAAGCAAGAGCTAATTCTGTTGTGCATATACCTGCCATAAATACCTCCGGAATAATAGCCATAGGCGGTTCAACAGGCTCAACGGAAGCCCTGAAAGCTATACTCAAAGACCTCCGCCACGACCTGCCCCCTGTAGTGGCAGTCCTGCATATGCCTGCAGGCTATACAAGGATATATGCCGAACAGCTATGCACTGAAACCGGTCACAACGTTGTGGAAGCCAAAAGTGGTCTGTATCTCAGCCAGGGCATGGTGGTAATAGCGCAGGGCGGTCAGCACCTTAGATTGTTCAGGGATAAAAAAGGCTATTTTGTCACCTCTGAAGCAGGTGTAAAGGTTTCAGGTCACTGTCCGTCAGTTGACGTGCTTTTTGACTCTGTGGCATACAGCGCAAAGCGTAACGCTATAGGCGTTATCCTCACCGGCATGGGCTGTGACGGTGCAAAGGGTATGCTCAACATGAAGAAAATGGGAGCATATAATATCGGACAGGACGCAGAAAGCTCCATAGTCTATGGTATGCCCAAAGCCGCATATGAAAACGGCTCAGTGTCAAAGCAATGTCCCCTTGACAAGATAGCGCAGGAGATACATTATCGCATCGACAGCGGATTTTGATAAAAACAAAGCGCAATACATAGCATACCTGTGTAGGGGCGAACAGTGTTCGCCTGATATCTGCAAGCAGGATAGCAAAATGGTATTGTTTCAAGATAAGGAGGGATAGCTGTGGAAAACAGCAGATATCTCATTTTCACCTCAGCAGGGCGAAGCTTTTCACTGCCCTTTGAGGATATAAAAATAATCATAGCGGCGCAGACCCCTACTCCCGTGCCTGATTTTCCCGACTATGTTCCGGGAACAGTGGTGAACGAGGGCGAGGTAGTGCCTGTCATAGACCTGCGCAGACGTTTCCGCTATGAGCCAAAAGGGATCTCCGACAGAGATTGCATAATAATCACAATGGGCGAAGAAGTTTCCGTAGGGCTTTTGTGCGACAGCGTAACAGGCTTCACGGATATTCCCGAGGATAAGCTGTGTAAAGCCCCAAACGTCAACGAAGAAGCCTGCGCAGATTTTTTAAAAGGAGAATTTCTTCTGGAGGGCAAGCCATGCTATGTCCTTGACAGCGAAAAAGTAATAAAGCTCAGCGACCGTGAAAAGGTAGCAAATACAGAGCGAAAGGATAAATAAAAATGAGAGAGATAAACGTTTCAGAAGTAGAAGAACTTGTAAGAGATCTGTGCATAAAAGCTAATCTGTATCTTCCTGAGGATATGGAAAGCTGTATAGAGTGCAACGCCAAGAAAGAGCAGTCCCCGGTGGGAAAGAACGTCTTTGCTGATATCCTTGACAATATGAGAGTAGCAAGAGAAGAAACTATCCCTATCTGTCAGGACACAGGCATGGCAGTTATCTTCATGACCATAGGACAGGACGTGCATTTTGTAGGCGGTTCGCTGAATGAAGCCATAAACAAAGGCGTAGCAAGAGGCTATACAGAGGGCAGACTACGCTGTTCCATAGTATCCGACCCATTGGAAAGAGTAAACACAGGGGATAATACACCGCCTGTTGTGCATCTTAAAATAGCAGAGGGCGAAAAGGTAGAAATAATGGTGGCACCAAAGGGCTTTGGCAGCGAAAATATGTCACAGCTTAAAATGATGACCCCGTCAGTTACCGAGGACGAGATAGTGGATTGGGTAGTGTCAGTTTGTGCAAAAGCAGGCTCTAACCCATGTCCGCCAATAGTCATAGGCGTAGGCATAGGCGGCGACTTTGAGAAGTGCGCATACCTTGCAAAGAAAGCACTGTGCAGAAGCGTGTCGGAAAGAAATCCAAAGGAACGTTATGCAAAGCTTGAAGCGAAAATGCTGGAGAAGATAAACCTCCTTGGCATAGGACCGCAAGGCTTTGGCGGCACACAGACCTGCCTTGCAGTAAATATAGAAGAAGCACCGACCCATATCGCAGGCCTGCCGGTGTCAGTGAACGTAGGCTGTCATGTGACAAGACACGCAAGCGGAGAGATATAAGGGCATAATGTGGGGACGAACAGAGTTCGCCCGCATTTTCCACAGCACGCACATCTTATTATTCATCAAACAGGCTCCTACATCTTATTCGGGCAAGTTCTTCCGCCACAAAATCGCTCCGCTCTTTGCGGATTTACATTTGCTAAGGGATAGGGAAAACGGTGCAGATTTTTGCTCCGATATCACCTTTGTTTAATATCGGACTTTCATGTGCTTTTTTCTCATTAAATCTGCACCTAGTCGGCTTACGCCGAATGAGGCTCTGCCTCAAACTCCGCAAGGGACTCTGTCCCTTGACCCTGCAAGCCCTCTAACGCCGGGCTTGTGCCTGCGTTTTACCTCTCGCTTCGCTCGGTGCTAACTTTTACTTTGTGCTTGTGCACAACTCTGGTCAGCTTTGCCAATTCCTCACTCCTCACTCCTCATTCCTCATTTTTACATCTTTTCTCCACAACACCAATACCCCGATAACATTCGGCACTGCCATAAGTCCATTGAAAATATCCGACACCCCCCACACAAGCTCCATGCTCCACATCGTTCCAATGCACCCACAAGCTATAGCCATGATCCTATAGATCATATCGCTCCGTGGAAAAAGATATCTCCAAGCCCTCTCCCCTATGAAAAACCACCCTGCCACTGTCGCTAATGCAAAAAGTATCAGCGAACCTGACATGAAATACTTCCCCGCTCCCCCAAGAGCAGCATTGTAAGCCCTCACTGCCATATCCTCCCCCGTGAGGTCAGTGCCGCTTATTATTATCACCACAGCCGTCAAAGTGCATATGACAAAGGTATCTATAAAAACCTCAGCCATTGCCCATGTTCCCTGCAATTCAGGCGACTTTATCCTGCACGAGCTGTGTACTGCCACCGTCGAGCCTAAGCCTGCTTCGTTTGAAAACGCTCCACGCTTTAACCCCTCCACCATGGAAAATATTATCGTCCCTGCCACCGAGCCTGTTATGCAGGCTGTGGGGCAAAAGGCGTTTTTTACTATCATTGCTATCGCTCCTGCGGCTTTTAATGGGTGAAATATTATCACTCCCAAACTGCCGCCTATGAAAAGCACCGCCATTATCGGCACAAGCTTTTCGCAAAGACAAGCTGCTGAGTTTTTTCCCACAGCTACTAAAAATACGAAAATAAGCACCACAAGTGCAAATATATATGAGGGTATCCCCAACCCCTCTCGGGCAGCCGCAGCCGCCGAACCCGTCTGCACCATGTTGCCCATTCCAAGGGACGCACCCACCGTAAAAACTGCAAACAAAACAGCCGTGAGCTTCGTTCTGCCTATCTTTTCGAGATAAGCCGCCGCACCGCAAAGCTTTCCGTCAGAGCATCTCACTCCCAGATAGTTTTCGCAGTAAGCAAGCCCCATTCCGAAAAATGCAGATACCCACATCCAGAATACCGAGCCTGCACCCCCTATCCTGATACATTCCCCCACGCCCACCACCGAGCCTGTTCCTACAGTTGCCGCAAGCGCCGTGGAAAATGTCTGGAACTGCGAGAGAGAATCGCTTTCGGAGCTTTCTTTTTTAAACAGCGTAAAAACCGTTTTCTTCATTATTTTTAAAATGTGTATCTGTGGAAATCCAAGCTTTATGCTCAGATATATTCCGCCCCCAAGCAAAAGTATCAAAAGCGGAACGCCCCACAAAAACGAATTTATCTTGTTTATTATAGCCGTAAGTTCCATAGCTTTCCCCCGAAAACACTTTTTTCGTGCAAATAATTGCCTTATAAATGATATGATATAAAAGGGAGATTAATTCTTGAAAACTGAGATAACCATACATACAAATACGCAAAAAAACAAACAGCGAGGTGAACGTCCTCAAATGCACAGATATAAGCCCTCAAAAATACCGCTTTTTATCTTCTGGGCTATCCTTGCGGTAATATTGTTTCTTATCCGCTATGCGGTCAATCTCATAGAAAAACTTATCCCATTTTCCGTGAATTATATCCTTATGCCAATGTGGATAATCGCCGCACTTTTTTGCCTGCTGGTGCTTCCCTTTTATTTCATCAGATCTTATTTCACCGTCAGCTCAAAAGAAGTCACCGCCTTTACAGGGCTTTTCTTTACCATGCGGCATTTTATGCCCACCTCGGCGATAAAATCAGTCACAACTATCATAACCCCACTGGGCAGTATAACAGGACTTAACTTCGTTGTCTTAAACGCCTTGGGCGCAAGACTTCTTATACCTTTTATGAGCCGCCGTGATGCCATGGAAATATCCGCCATAGTAAACAGCTCCATACGAAACAGAGAACGCAAAGAAGACTAGATACCAAAGACAGGAAAGGTTTAAATGAGCCGCAGAGAAACTATCAAGGAAAAAAGAAGCTGGCTGAAGAATTTCTTCACCCACCGCCAGCACCCTATAATGATATTATCTTATACAACTAAATATATGTGGCTTCTTGCTATCCCTCTTGCCAAGTATCTCATAGCCGCAAAATTCAACTTTCAAAGCTGGTTTCAGGCACATTGGGTTGATATCCTCACTATCACATTTATCTTCGGCTACGCTTTCCTGCGCTGGATATTCGTCTACTATGAGCTTGAAGAAGATTGCATCATAGCCCACACAGGTTATTTCGGCATAACACGAACTAAGGTCTATTTTGCCGAGATAAGCTCATTGTCACTGTCACAAGGATATATTTCCAGACTTATACATTCCTGTGCCGTGTACATAGACACCGATGCAAAATCACTGCAAAATGCAGATATAATGCTCACCCTTACAAAAAAACGAGCCTTTGAGCTTTATCATTTTGCCACCGCCAAATGCAAAAACAAACCTAAATATGTCTACAACTCAAAGAAAAGCCTGCTCGTTATATTCTCTCTTATCTTTTCATCAACTCTGTCAGGCATGATAATCGTTCTGTCGGTACTTTACGAAGCATATAGGATAGTAGGACGAGAGGCGGAGGAACAAATACTCCGCAGAGTGAATACAGAGATAGCAAAAGTTCCGGTGCTTGCAGAAGTACCTGAATATATCCTTATCGCAGGCGGTGTGCTGGCAGGAGGCTGGCTCATATCATTTCTGTCGAATCTAATGCGCCACTGGAATTTTTCCTGCACACGCTGTGCCGACCTTTTCATAATCAGAAGCGGAATAGGCACAAGACGCAGACACGTCCTCTATAGAGATAGAGTAAACTATATCGACCTAAGACAATCATTGCTTATGAAGATATGCAAAATAACCTCTGTGTCTGCCCACTGTACAGGATACGGAAAAAGACGGCTTGAAATATCAGCACTTATACCGATAACGACAAACGGACAGGTTGACCGCTCCCTGAAGATGCTCATGCCGAAAATACCGCCGGTGAAAAGCGACATCTCCACAGGAAAAGCCGACCTTGGAAGATTTATAACGATACCGCTCATATGCACGTTTATACCCATCGTATCAGGAAGAGGAGCGCTTTACTTTTTCCCTAACTGGAAAAGAGAAATAACCATACTTGTTATACTAACTACCATACCATTGCTGTGGCTCGTGATAGTCAAGGCGGCGGCAGCGTTCACAACGTCAATAGGCTTTGAAAACGGGTATTGTACATTGTCATATTGTAAATGGTATAGCTTTCATAAATCAATAGCCGCACTTGACAGAGTGTCAATGGTAACGGTCATGCAAAATCCGTTTCAGAAGATAAGCCATACTTGTGCCGTGAGAGTTTATACCAATTCGGAGAGTACAGACTATCATACTGTAAAGGGACTTAATTATGATAAGGTTATAAAATTGTTGAACAGGAATGGGTATGCGGTGTGAAAAATGAGGAATGAGGAATTAGCATAGCAGACCAAAGTTACCCCCTCAGCACCGGGCTAAGCGAGCAAAAGGTCCAGGGACACGTCCCTGGTCAGGGTCAAGGGGTGAAACCCCTTGTGGGTACAGGGCAAAGCCCTGTCGGAGTTTGAGGCAGAGCCTCATTCGGCGCAAGCCGACCAAGCGGTGCAGAGTAAAGCAAAAAAGCATATAGAAGTAGTGCTTTATTATAAATGTATATCGAAGAAACAAAATCTGCACCGCTTTTCTATCCTCCTGCACAAAGTAAAATCCGCAAAGAGCGAAGCGATTTTGCGGCGGTAGAACTTGCGACCATAATGTAGGTGACGGCGCCCCCTATATTATGGTTTGTAAAAATGTACCAAAACGTGCGGATATGCAGGGTTTGACAGACGACCGACACGGGCGACCAGAGGTCGCCCCTACACAGTTTGATAAACAAATATCATCAGGGACGACCACCTCGTCCCCGATTTTTTTATTCAAAAAAATTTTTTTCACTGCAACATTTCAGTGAAAAATATACACTTATATTATGACGGACGACAGGGGGGGATCAGATTGGACAAAAAGGGAAGAAAAAAGCTCGCAGAACTTGCGGTGAACGGCGATACGGACGCCTTTTCTAAGCTCTATGGAGAGATATATAAGGAGCTTTATTATTATGCCCTCGCTAACCTGCAAAATGCCGAGGACGCCGCCGATGCAGTGCAGGACGCTGTGCTGGACGGCTATATGAGCATCTCCTCGCTGCGGAAAAGCGAAGCTTTCGATAGCTGGATGTTCAAAATTCTGGTCGCCAAGATCAAACAAAAACAAAAGGAATACGCCCAAAGACGCTCTAACCTCGATTATATTAATGAAAGCGACGCAATAATCAAGGACGAAAACGGATTCGAGCGGTGCGAGATCTTAGAAGAGTTTGCTGATCTCAGTGAAGCGGAAAGACTCTGTATATCACTTCACTGTATAGCAGGCTACAAAGGCAGGGAGATAATGGAGATAACAGGTATTAAAGATACGACAGTCCGTTCCCATATATCCAGAGGTAAAGCAAAAATACGCAGTAAGCTGTTTGGAAAGGAGGTGACATGATGAGAAATTTAAGAAAACGCAGAAAGCTTATCAGACAAATGGAACAGGCAAACAAAATTCCTGATAAGCTCATGCCCCAGGAAATAAAAGATATGCTGGACGTGGCAGGCTTCAGACCCGTTATCGAAAATACTCCAAATAGTGCAGAGATAAAAATAAACAGCGGCAGAAGCAACGCCCTGAGATGTCTGGCTGTGGTGGCGGCTTTCGTCCTTGTGGTAGGCGGATTTGCTGTGCTTAGGTTCAGCAATACCCAGTTCATCAAAAAATACCCCAATTCCGCTTCTTCACAGTCCGCTGACGCCTCAGGTCTTGACGGCCTCCGTGGAACGACCTATAAGGGTCTTTACAACTATATAAATAGCAACAGCAAAAACATAGAGGACTTTATAGTTGACAATAGCTATATATTCAAAAATATCGACACTTTGACTGTTGATGACGATGACTATGTGGCTTTGTATAAGCAGGCACTTAGAGATCACCAGCTCACCCCTAACCCCGCTGATATACAGCTCACTCGCTCAGGCGTGGATATCACCCCCACAACAAGCATAGATGAGCTGGAAACAAACATAACCTACGGAAATGCCTATTTCATTACTGACAATGGCGGTATCGACGTTTATATTACCCAAAACGGAAATATCACAAAGTCAGAACAGGATATCTTTGCGGACACTTTCCTTAAAAAAGATCTTGTTAACATTGCCGAATACGAACAGTACGGCTGTAAGTTCGCTCCAAGCGTTGTTGCAATGTATTTGGATAATAACGAGCTTTACGCTTTCTTCGACTTTATCTTACCCGTGAAGGCAGGAAAGAAAAACCTCGATATCGAATACTGCGGAATGTGCGTGTTTGACGTGAGCGACCCTGAGAATATCAAGCTCATAAGCGAGTTTGAACAGCCCGGCGTGCTGGAGGGCATAAGAAAAGTTGACGGAAAGTTTTTCATCGTGTCACGCTACACCCGAGCGGCTTCACTGCTCTTAGACGACCAAAAGCCCGAGGATATCGCACCAGTGCGATACATCAATGGTGAAAAACAGCTTTTTGAAGAAAGCGAAATGTATATCACAGCCAGAGATAATACACCGTCAATGATCCTGCTTTCGTCCTTTGACGGAAAAAATCAAGGCTCATACATGGCTTCAAAGCTTATCGCCTGCGGTGAAAGCAGCATCTTAATGGGAACAGACAACATTTATATTTTAAGAGCATATGGCTTTGAAAAAACAGACGATGATTACAGCACAGTGCCAACAAGAGCGCTTATTACAAGAATAAACTACGGCGACGGCGGCATGGAGCTTAACAAAACCCAGACCGTCACAGGCGCAGACGCCGAGCATATAAGCCACGCCATATCAGGAGATGAGTATAACGGCAGATTGTCGCTGTTCTCAAACGACTCTGCAAACATTTACGATATCAGCACACACAATATCTATTATAGCAGCATTAATATCTGCACCCTGTGGCTTTTTGACAATGACCTTGGCGGCCCTGTGAAAAAGACCCTCACATACGAGGACACTGATTTCGAGAGTGCAAGGTATAGCACGTTCTATCATTCTATGCTGTATGTTTACAGAGATTATTCCTCCGCTTACAGCAATGATGACACTTATCAGGCAGCGAACAATATCCAGCTTGATGAAGTATATGATTTCTCAGACCCAAACAAGATAACTCAGGTGACCCCTGATGATAAAATGATAGCAGTGTCAACGGCAAACAACTTCTTCCATTATGGTACGAACTATAACGATGATATCGCCGTGCGCACCGACAGCACGTCATTCGACTCTTTCAGCGTAAAAATACTCGACAAGAGCAAAACAGAAAAGCAAGAAACCCTTTTATACGGCTCAAGCGGCAAGGGCATAGCGAATGCTAACGGCACAGTGGATCAGGTGCAGGTCTATGACACAGAGGTAGTAAAGAAATTCAACTTCTTCAAGACTATACAGGAATACAAATATCACGAGAAAGAAATGGGAACAACAGTTGACGGAAAGGATATGACCCAAAGATCCGCCAGCACTATTTCTTCAAACTCCATAATAACAGACAACGAAAACGGATATATAGCCATACCATTATATGACGTTACCTCAGTTGGAAAGACCACTAACGGCTACGATCTGGACTGTACCTATTATAATAAAACTGTGGAAAAAATGCTGGTAATGAAATATGACATAGAAACAAAAACTTTCAGCGAGTGTGGAACTATAAAGCTTGACGAATACACGGATTATTATGACGATTATTTCGATCATGCTAACGAAGACGAGATCACGGCTCTGGTCAACAACAATGACCAGAGAGATCGTTACCGCAGTGCATTCGTTCAGGACGGATATATTTATATCTTCTCCGACAGACAGATACGCTCATACAGCTATGCCGATCTCTCAAAACCCACTGACAGTGTAGACATAGTTAAATAGCATTACACCAAATTTCCCCTTTAGCACCCGACGGATAAATTTCTGTCGGGTGTTTTTTTGCTAAAACGTTTTCGTTATTGCACACAAATAAAACCACCGCAAATTGTATAGTATGTACAATAAATGTTCACAGTAATATAACCAATTGAAATTCTGTTTGTGCTAAAATAATATGGTTTTAGGAATAAATATAAGACATAAATAGGAGAAAGAATTATGAAAGACCTAACGAAAGGAAATATCACAAAGCTTATTTTAATGTTCGCTCTGCCCCTTCTGCTTGGCAACGTTTTTCAGCTTTTTTATAATCTTGCCGACACCCGAATCGTGGGACAGACCTTAGGCAAAAACGCCATAGCCGCCCTTGGCGCAACTTCATCAGTGAACACCGTCATAATAGGCTTTCTGAACGGTCTTACAAACGGCTTTGCCCTTGTGACGGCACGCTTTTTCGGTGCAAAAGAGTTTGACCGCCTGAAAAAGTCCGTTGCCCACGCCCTTACCCTCGGTATCGCAACGGCAATAGCCCTCACCGCCCTCAGCCTTGCCTTTATCGACCCACTGCTGAAAGCGTTGAACACGCCTGACAACATCTTTAAGCAGGCAAAAACCTACATAGTAATAATCCTTGCAGGAATGATAATATCAATGTTCTATAACATCTGCGCAGGTATCCTCCGTGCAGTCGGCGACACCGTTTCGCCACTTATCTTCCTTATAATATCAACTATCGCTAATATCGGGCTTGACCTTCTCTTTATCCTAGGCTTTAAAATGGGCGTTGAGGGTGCAGCCTATGCCACCCTTATCGCACAGGGTATCTCAGTTGTGCTTTGTATAATATACATCATTAAAAAACACAAATTTCTTATCCCATCAAAAAGCGACTTCCGCTTTAACCTCAAGCTCGCAGGAGATATGTATGCAACAGGCGTTTCAATGGGACTTATGATATCTCTCGTTGGTATCGGCACCGTTATAATGCAGGGCGCAATAAATATCTTCGGCACTGACATAATAGTCGCCCACACCACAGCAAGAAAAATATCTGAGATCTTTATGCTCCCTATATCAGTTTTCGGTGCGGCTTCAGCAACCTTTTCAAGCCAGAACTACGGTGCAGGCAGGATAGACAGAGTAAAAGAGGGAGTGAAAAAAGCGACCCTCATAACATGGGGCTGGTCTGTTATCGTAATAGCCGCAACATGGCTTTTCACACCATTTTTCGCACACCTTATCACAGGTATCAGCGACCCTGAGATAGTGGGTACAGTGGAAAAATACATGAAAATAAACACAGCATTTTACTTTATCCTCGGCATAGTAATAGTTTTCAGAAACGCACTTCAGGGCGTAGGAGATAAGATAACACCTATAGCTTCAAGCATAATAGAGCTTTTGGGCAAGTTCGCAGTGGCAATGATACTCGCCCCACGCATGGGATATTTCGGCATCATGATAAGCGAACCCCTTGTGTGGGCAGGCATGGCAGTGATGCTAGGCATAGGCTTTGCCGCAAATAAGACCTTCCGTAAAGAGAATATTCCCAATACGGCAGAGCAAATGTAAATAATCCGTTAATTTACATAAAACAGATAGCTCCCTATGTAGAAAAAAGTAAGCCACTATTGATTTTATCAAAGAAACGTGTTATAATTAGTAAAAACATACAATCCAAAAAGTGTGGCTAACATACCATAGACGTGAAAGGGGGAAATGCCTGCAAACGGCAGGCATGACAGAAAAAATGCTTTCAAAAATATTGTCAAAAGAGGAATGTGCAAAGTGCAGGATATGCTGCTGCTTTGACAGCTATGATATATGGGAAACACCATATATCTCACAAACGCTTGCAAGCAAGATATTGCAGGAATATGCCCCTAAGCAGGAATTTATAAAGAAGGAAAACCATTTCTTGTTCAAAATGGATAAGGAACAGAATGCAGACCTGTATTATTGCCCGATGCTGGATAACGAGAAGGGCTGTATATTAGGCGACGACAAACCGTTCGATTGCAGGATATGGCCGCTGAGAGTAATGGCGCTGAATGAAACTAAAGTAATAACATTGTCGCCGGTCTGTCCTACTATGAATGAAAAGTCCATAAAGGAGCTGACGAAAACGGCTAACGAGCTGGCAGATCAGATATTTGAGTATGCAGACGAAAATCCGGAAGCCGTGAAACCGTATCTTGACGGCTATCCAATATTGGTGGTAGAGGGTAAAAAATATAAGGATACCCTCGTATAAAGCAAAGCAGATGAAACACCGAGCGAAGCGAGCAATAAAGCGCAGGCTCAAGCCCGACGCTAGAGGGCTTGTGGGGTCAAGGGGCAAAGCCCATTGCGGAGCTTGAGGCAGAGCCTCAATAGGCGCAAGCCTACCAAGCGGTGCAGAAAAGCAAAAGAAGAAACACAAACTAAAGAACAAAACAAAGCGGTGTCGTAGAACAAACTCTGCACCGCTTTTTCTATATCCTTGTACAAACCTACCCCGCAAAGAGCGCCAGCGATTTTGCGGCAGTAGAACTTTGACGTGGGCGAGTGACCCTACCTCAAAAACAAATAATAAATAAGCCCGTAAAGCACACTAGCCAAAGTGCCGTAAAGAATAACAGGTCCGCTGATAATGAAAATCTTCGCCCCGAGCCCAAGAATATATCCCTCAGTCTTGAACTCAAGAGCAGGTGCTGCCACAGAATTCGCAAAACCTGTTATGGGTACAAGCGTACCTGCACCTGCGTGCTTCGCTATGCGGTCATACCAGCCAAGACCTGTGAGAAGAGCCGATAAAAATATCAAAGTTATTGATACCGACATTGAGGCATTATCCTTGGATAAACCTAAATATAAATACATATCCATAAGCGATTGCCCAATAACACATATAAGTCCGCCAAATAAAAACGCCTTCGGTATGGTCACCCACCACTTTGTCCCCTTTGACGCCTCCTTGTACATCTCGCTGTATTGCGCCTTGCTCAAATTTATATCCATTTTCTTCGCTCCTTTTTTCTATCATGTTTGCACCTATTGTTCCTCAAAAATCAGTTCTTATTCATTTTTTAAGCTGCACTATTTTCGCATGATTTGTTCAATATGTTGCTGTAAGGTTAATATTTTTATATAGTTTCAACAAGTTTTGTATAATGTAAACGATTTATTATAAGGAAATTTGTTTAAATAGTATCTTGAAAAAAATGCGAAAATTTTGTATCATATTCATTAGAGATATTCTATCTTAGGGGCAGTGTAACTGCCATTATTTTTCAGGAGGTTATTATAATGAAAGCTAAAAAAATTCTTGCTGCTGTCACAGCTCTTTCTCTGACAACAGTAGTATTCGCATCATGCGGCGATTCAGCTGATTCTTCAAGCTCTACTGCTGCCGCAACAACTACAACAACAACAGCAGCTACAACTACAACTGCTGCAACAACTACAACAGCTGCTGCCGAGTCTGCTGCTGATTCAGCTGCAACAGACAGTTCTGCTGACACTACAAAAGGCAGTGACTCTGATTACACACCTGTAAAGACATTCGAGGGCTATGACGCATTCCTTATGTTCGGTGACGGAGAGTGGCTCTGGGGCAACTGGCAGGGTCAGGGCGAACCTGACGCAACTCAGGCTTTCGGCGTTGACGCTGACATAACAGGCGACGGTGAGTACACAGTTTCTATCACAAACGCTTCTATAGCTTATGACGATCCGGACGAGGGCATCAACCCACAGATCGCTCTTGACGGCGACTATGCTGTTGGCGCTCAGGGTTGCGTAGTAATGTGCGTTGATATCATCGGTCTTCTTAACGGCGAAAAACTCAAGGGCACAGGCGATCCTAAGACTGATAAAGAAACTCCAGGTAAGTACAACGCTGACGATCTCAAGGTAGAGCTTAAGTCTATCAAGGCTGACGGTCAGGAAGTTGCATTCGATAAAGCTAAGATCAAGTATGGCAACATCGAGGACAACAACAACTGTTACAGAATCGAGATCTACAACGATTACGGCGATACAGCTAAGGATTCTCCTATTGACAAGGACAATCTTGCATTTGAGGACAGCCTTGAGATTACATTCTCTATCGAGGGTCTTTCTGAATAATTTTTCATGAAAACTAAGAGCAGACCGCAATATGGTCTGCTCTTTTGTATTTTTATACATTTTCCAGTGACAAAAAGTGTGACAGATTTTTTTTAAATAGCTGTCACACTTTTATGTTGACATGAAACTAATGGGAATATATAATAATAGTATTATAGTAATTCTATAATATCATCACATATTTTATTAATCCCCTAAGAAAAAAGCTGTGGTACCCTTTCTTACCACAGCTTTTTTCTTTTTTATCCATTTTTGTTATCTATTTCGCCTGACTGTCTGCCACCAGACCGCCGTTATCCGCCATAAGCTTGAATTTTATCTCAAACTCTTTCTCATCACCGCTGTCCGTCTTGCGATATACCTTGCAGGCGACTTCATCTCCTGCCTGCTTTCCTGAAAACAGCGACGCTATATCCACCTCTCCTGCGGTGGACTTTCCGTCTATTTCCGTGATGATATCGCCCTCCGCAAGATCTGTGTTGGCAACGTCACAATCAGAGTTTATGGACACAATACAAATACCCGGCTTTATGCCGTATATCTCAGCAGTGGTGTCGCTGACAGCATAATAAGTCACACCTATCTTTGCTCTGCCTGCCACATAGCCCTTTTCCATAAGCTCTTCGATAACAGGCTTCGCCTCGTCTATAGATACCGCAAAGCCTATGCCCTCATAATCGCTTGAAGCAAGCTTCGATGAGGTTATCCCTATGACCTGCCCCCACATATTGAACAGCGCTCCGCCTGAGTTACCGGGGTTTATGGCTGCGTCTATCTGTATGCAGTTCATTATTATTGACGAGTTTTCAAGCCTTATCCTGCGGTTCACACCTGACACGATACCCTTTGTCACAGTGCCGTAATAGCCAGCCGGTGAGCCGATAGCGACCACCTCTTCCCCTGCATTCACCTGAGTTGAATCACCGAACTCAGCCGCCTGCAAGCCTTGTGCCTGTATCTTTATCACCGCTATATCCGTGGCAGGGTCCTGCCCCACCACCTTGGCTTCATACTCTGAATTGTCGCTTAGAACAACTTTTATGCCCGACTCCGCCGCATTTACAACATGAGCGTTTGTGACGATATATCCGTCAGCCGACATTATAACACCGCTGCCCTGACCTGCCGCAACATATCCACCCGAATTTTTGTAAACCTCTATAGATACCACAGCGGGAGAAAACCCCTTTGCGATACCCTCGGCAGTGTATCTTCCGTCAGCCTGATAAAATTCATCGTCAAGCTTCGGCTTGTCAGCCACAGGAAGCGTAAAGCTTATCTTCTCGTCCCCTGTAACAAGATTTCTCACCCAGCCGCTTCCCCTTATGGAGGTTATTGATATGGCTATTCCGATGCCTACAAAAAGCACCATAAAGCACAGCCTTGCAACTGCGTGGCGCATACGCTCTCTGTGGCGGCTTCTTTTTTTTGCCGAATCAACAGCCGACCAAAAATCTTCGTCCACCTTGTGAGCGGCTACCGCTCCCTCAGGCAGCTTGTAATGCCCAGTTTCTTGGGCTGTATCTTCATTTTCATCATGCAGACGAGGCTGCTCTTCAAACTGCTCCATATGAGCCTCCTAGTCGCCCTCCGCCTTGTTAGGCAGCGTGAACACAAATTCCGTATACTCGTTCTTAACGCTTCGTACCATTATCTTGCCCCCGTGGAGCTTTATGATAGAACGCACGATATTAAGTCCCAATCCAACGCCTGTCTTGTCAAGTCCTCTTGACTTATCGGTCTTATAAAATCTGTCAAACACCAACGGAAGCTCGTCCTCAGACAGACCCTCACCGCTGTTTCTGATAGAAATGCTTGTCATGTTGCCCTCAGGCTCAAAGTGAAACTCTATATAACCGCCCTTGTCAACGAACTTTATGGCGTTCTCTATGAGGTTATACATGACCTGATGAACAAGGTCGTTATCAGCATAAAGGGTCACTCTGTCAACGTCAAGACCCCTTATCTCTATCTGCTTTTCCTCAAGCCTTGGCTCAAAAGTCACAAGGGTATCGACTATCGGCTCAAGTACAGAGAAATACTGCAAATTAGGTTTAAGCTCGCCTGCTTCGATCTTTGCAAGATTGAGCATACTTCTTACGAGCCTTGCAAGTCTGTGTACCTCAGAGGAAATTATCTTAAGATAATATCTCTCCTGCTCCTTTGGTATGGTGCCGTCAAGCAGACCGTCCACAAAACCGCCTATAGACGTCATAGGCGTTCTAAGCTCATGAGAAACGTTCGCAAGGAAGCTGTTTCGCATGGTGTCATAGCTTTTCAGGCTGGCAGCCATATCGTTGAAAGCGTTGCTGAGCTGTTCAAGCTCCGAGGTAGAATAATCAGGCAGCGTAACAGAAAAATCTCCTGCTCCTATCTTCTTTGACACCTCCGCTATCTCTTTTATAGGCTCTGTAAGCTTCAGCGTCATGAAATATACCAGAAACATTACTATGACCAGAACTATTATAGCGGAAACTATAAATATTTCCATTATGTTGTAGGTATAGTCGTCCTGAGCCGCCTTTGAACTGAATGCAAGCACATAATATTCAGGTCCATTCGCTTTGAACGACTTACCTATCACATGATATATAGCATCGAAAGCTCCTCCGAGATCCGAATAAACATACTCGCAATTGTCAGAAAAAGCTTCAAGCTCATGGACAGATATATTATGAGGGCTGCACACAGGATCCTTACTGGAGTTCACAAGCACTGCTCCCGTAGAGTCGCACAAGATAAAATCAGCGTTGCACGCCATTGAATACTGCGTCATCTCATCTGTCACCGACTTTTTCCAGTCGGCAGGCTGAGCCAGCATTTCTTCCTGCGTATATAAAGCAAGAGCCTTGGTGTTTTTCTCCAACAGGCTCTTTTTTTCGTCAATAAAATACCTTGAAGAAACCAGCAGTAATACCGTTCCTAAGCACACAAAGCTTATAAGTATTACTGCTGAACAAATTACAAAGTATTTAAAGAATATGCTTTTACGATTACTCATGCGGTGTTTCAGCGACTTCAAACTTGTATCCTACGCCCCATACAGTTTTAAGTGCCCACTTGTCAGAAACGCCCTCAAGCTTCTCACGCAGACGCTTAACGTGAACGTCGATAGTTCTCGAATCGCCGTAATATTCAAAGCCCCATACCTCATCAAGGAGCTGATCTCTTGTATAAACTCTGTTCGGATTTGAAGCAAGGTGGAACAGAAGCTCAAGCTCCTTCGGCGGTGTGTCAAGCACCTGACCGTTTACTCTCAGCTCATATCTTGTCATATTAACTGAAAGCTTGTCATACTTGACTTCCTTTATCTCAGCTTCGCCTGATGACTGACCTACTCTTCTGTAAACAGCCTTTATTCTTGCGATAACTTCCTTTGTATCGAAAGGCTTTACGATATAGTCGTCAGCTCCAAGCTCCAGACCAAGCACCTTATCAAATGTTTCTACCTTTGCGGTTATCATGATGATAGGCACGTTGGACTTCTTTCTTATCTCACGGCATACCTGCCAGCCGTCTATACCGGGCAGCATAATGTCAAGCAGTATGATGTCAGGCTTAAGAGCGTTGAATTTTACCACTGCTTCCTCACCGTCATGTGCAAGTATTACTCCATAGCCCTCCTTTTCAAGGTAAAGCCTGAGCAGCTCGCAGATGTTCTTATCATCGTCTACTACCAATACTCGTCCAAGCGACATATTTCATCTTCCTTTCGTTTATTTACTTCTTTTCATGCCCATTATTTCAAATTTTCACACTTCTGAAAATTTGAACAAAAGACAATAATTATTCAAATTGATATAAGTATTATAACAAATTCACAAACCCATTGTGTGAATATTTATTTAACTTTTTATTAAATATCATAATTTGCTTTAATTTTAAGCGGACGTCTGCAACAATATGTATATATTTAATTTAATTAATCAATACTTTTGGATTTTATTTACAAAAGCATCGAGGATATTATTTGATTTTTGTAAACTATATCATAAAATATTACCCATTCCATACAAACAGCCTCCGCAGGATAACTACGGAGGCTGTAAATTATATCAGATATTAGTCATGGGAGCTTATTAGTACATACCGCCCATTCCGCCTGCACCTGCTGCTGCGGCTGCCATAGCAGCGTCAGCCTGTGGGTCCTTCTTGTCTGCAACAAGGCTCTCAGTTGTGAGCACCATTGAAGCAACAGAAGCTGCGTTCTGGAGAGCTGAACGTGTAACCTTAGTAGGGTCAACGATACCTGCAGGTATCATGTCAACATACTCAGAAGTATAAGCGTTGAAGCCGTAGCCGACCTTTCTTGAACGGATTATCTTGTCTATGATAACGCTGCCCTCAAGACCTGCGTTCACTGCGATCTGTCTAACTGGTTCTTCAAGAGCCTTGTAAACGATCTGAGCGCCTGTCTTTTCGTCACCGCTGAGCTTGTCAACGAGCTTCTTAACTGCTGGCATAGCGTTGATAAGAGCTGTTCCGCCGCCTGCTACGATACCCTCTTCAACAGCCGCCTTTGTAGCTGCCAGAGCGTCCTCTATCCTCAGCTTCTTCTCTTTCATTTCTACCTCAGTTGCAGCACCGACCTTGATAACAGCTACGCCGCCTGAAAGCTTAGCAAGTCTTTCCTGAAGCTTTTCTCTGTCGAAATCAGAAGTTGTGTTCTCGATCTGTGACTTGATCTGACCAACTCTTGCCTTGATATCGTCGCTGTTGCCTGCGCCGTCAACAATGATAGTGTTCTCTTTCTGAACGACTACCTGTCTTGCTCTGCCCAGCTGCTCCATAGTTGTTTCGCTGAGTTCAAGACCAAGTTCAGATGAAATTACCTGACCGCCTGTGAGGATAGCGATATCCTGAAGCATTTCCTTTCTTCTGTCGCCAAAGCCAGGAGCCTTTACAGCTACGCAAGTGAATGTGCCTCTCAGCTTGTTTACGATAAGAGTTGAAAGAGCCTCGCCCTCAACGTCCTCGGCAATGATAAGAAGCTTCTTGCCAGCCTTTACGATCTGCTCGAGAAGTGGAAGAATTTCCTGAATGTTAGAGATCTTCTTGTCTGTGATAAGAATGTAAGCGTCATCAAGGACAGCCTCCATTTTATCTGTATCTGTTACCATGTAAGGTGCGATATATCCTCTGTCGAACTGCATACCTTCAACGACTTCGCTGTAAGTTTCAGCAGTCTTTGACTCCTCAAGAGTGATAACGCCGTCAGCAGTTACCTTTTCCATAGCCTCAGCAATAAGCTTACCGATATTCTCATCAGCGGCAGAAACAGCACCTACTCTAGCTATCTCATCAGAGCCTTCTATCTTCTTTGAGTTAGCGACGATAGTTTCAACAGCAGTATCTACAGCCTGATCCATACCTTTTTTAAGTACCATTGGATTAGCGCCTGCTGCGATATTCTTCATACCCTCTCTAACAAGAGCCTGAGCAAGCAATGTAGCTGTTGTTGTACCGTCACCGGCAGCGTCGTTAGTCTTAGTAGCGACTTCCTTTACAAGCTGAGCACCCATATTCTCGAATGGGTCGTCAAGCTCAATTTCCTTAGCGATAGTAACACCGTCGTTTGTGATAAGAGGAGCACCGTACTTCTTATCAAGAACTACATTTCTGCCCTTAGGTCCCAGTGTTATCTTAACAGTGTTTGCGAGCTTGTCGATACCGCTCTGCAAAGCTTTTCTTGCGTCTTCGCCAAAAATTATATCCTTAGCCATTGTAAATTACCTCCGTTTATATACTATTTAAAATGCAGTGAAATTAGTCAACAACTGCGAGAATGTCGTCCATTTTAACGATAATGAACTCTTCACCGTCCAGCTTAACATTAGTACCGCTGTACTTAGAGATAAGCACCTTGTCGCCCTTATTAACACCCATAGTAACATCCTTTTTACCAGGGCCTACAGCTATTACCTCTGCGACCTCAGGCTTTTCCTTCGCTGAGCCTGTGAGAATGATACCACTCTTTGTGGTTTCCTCAGCCTCTGTCATCTTAACTACAACTCTGTCCTGCAATGGTTTGATCGCCATGATAAGTTCCTCCTTTTATAATACCTTTTAATATGCTAAATTAGGATCCTTCGTGGTCGCACCTATGTTTTCAGCACTCTCACGATCGGATTATTAGCACTCAGTCTTTCTGAGTGCTAATTATATTTTAGCACCTTTTTCGCAAAATTCAAGTCATTTAAGGTCATTTATGTGATTTTTGTAGGGTTGCACAATATCTATTAAGTCACAAAATGATTTTGAAAGCATATTGTACAATAAATTGTGGAGTATTGCAGGGCTGAAATCAGATTTTCGGGTGGAGATAAATGTATTCAATGGAGGTATGCGTATCAACAGTATCCATAATTGTAGGGTATGGTGGGCAAGTTTTTCGGTTGCCAAACCGTGTTGTAATTGTGGGCTTGTTCCTTCGACGGGCGAACGGTGTTCGCCCCTACAGATTTGTTGCCGTGTGTTTACCCGTTTTTATATTCAATTTTCAAGCTTCAAACAAGGTGCAGGAAGTGCTTTTCTGTGCGATCAGAACCTCTCATCGTGTTCACCTAACTCACGTTGACAAAATGTTTCCTCATACACTGCTACCTTGCAGGATATTCGATTTGGGATAATACCCTTATACTTATCCCGAAAAAGGGGTGCTTTGTTGCATAAAAAATGCAACAATTGCAGAAATGTTGCCAAATTAAATATAAAATCATTTGTTTGCACAAGTTTATTTGTCAAAATTTGTGCAGTTATTACACAAAATTATTACAGAAATATTGATGAAAGTACGAGAAAAAATAGTGTGTCTATGCAGTTATCCCACAATTTTAATTTATATCAATATATGCGATTTTAATAAAAAACAGTTGACAAACGGGTGCGGTTTGGTGTATTATTATATTGTAATCGTTTAATCGTTAAGATCAAACAATAATATATTCGGAGGTCAAAATTATGGCAGAGTATTTTAAGGATATTCCAAAGATCAAGTATGAGGGCGTAAACTCAACTAATCCCCTCTCTTTTAAGTATTATAACCCAGATGAGGTTGTAATGGGCAAGACTATGAGAGAACAGCTCAAGTTCGCTCTTTCATGGTGGCACACAATGGGCGGCGACGGCACTGATATGTTCGGCTGCGGCACTACTGACAAGACTTGGGGCGAGGCTGCTCCTGAGGCAAGAGCTAAGAAGAAGGTCGATGTTGCTTTTGAGATAATGGACAAGCTTTCTATCGACTATTTCTGCTTCCATGACCGTGACCTTTCTCCTGAGTACGGCGATCTCGGCACCACTAACGCAAAGCTTGCTGAGGTAGTTGACTACATAGCTGAAAAAATGGCTGCTGACCCTACTAAGAAGCTTCTTTGGGGTACTGCCAAGTGCTTCGATCACCCAAGATATATGCATGGTGCAGGCACATCACCTTCTGCTGATGTTTTCGCTTATGCGGCTGCTCAGATCAAGAACGCTGTTGACGCTACTATCAAGCTTGGCGGTAAGGGCTACGTTTTCTGGGGCGGAAGAGAAGGCTATGAAACTCTTCTGAACACAAACATGGGTCTGGAGCTTGACAACATGGCAAGACTTATGAAGCTGACTGTTGACTATGCTCGTTCAAAGGGCTACACTGGTGATTTCTACATCGAGCCAAAGCCAAAGGAGCCTACAAAGCATCAGTATGATTTCGATACAGCTACAGTTCTCGGTTTCCTGAGAAAATATGGTCTTGACAAGGACTTCAAAATGAACATCGAGGCTAACCACGCTACACTTGCCCAGCACACTTTCCAGCACGAGCTGAGAGTTGCAAGAGATAACGGTGTATTCGGTTCTATCGACGCTAACCAGGGCGACCCACTGCTCGGTTGGGATACAGACCAGTTCCCTACAAACGCTTATGACGCTACACTTTGTATGTACGAAGTTCTCAAGGCAGGCGGCTTCACAAACGGCGGTCTGAACTTTGACGCTAAGGCAAGAAGAGGCTCATACACAATGGAAGACATTTTCCTGAGCTACATTGCAGGTATGGACACATTTGCACTTGGTCTTAAGGCAGCTGCAAAGATCATTGAGGACGGCAGACTTGACAAGTTCGTTGATGACAGATATGCAAGCTGGACAACAGGCATTGGTGCAGACATCATTGCAGGTAAGGCTGACATGGAGAGCCTTGAGAAGTATGCAGTTGAGAAGGGCGAAGTTACTGACTCACTTTCAAGCGGCAGACAGGAATATCTGGAGAGCGTACTCAATCAGATCATGTTCAATCTTTAGGCAGGGGCGTGCCCCTGCACCCATATCCGCTATCATTCGTGGTAGCGGATTTTTTTATCGCCGCCCATATCATTTTTTACGCTGTGATAAAATATGAAGGCGTGCCCCTGCACCCATATCCGCTATCATTCGTGGCAGCGGGTTTTTTTATCGCCGCCCATATCATTTTTACGCTGTGATAAAATATGAAGGCGTGCCCCTGCACCCATATCCGCTATCATTCGTGGCAGCGGATTTTTTGTACAAAAAAAGAGCGGAGTTTTTTGCTCCGCTCTTTGCTTTTTTTCATTACTTTTCTTTTCTTGAGAGTTCCTGCAGCTCTTGTTCATACTGTGAAAAGCCCTCAACAGACTTCATAAGCTCGTCCTCAACGTGTTCTTCATGATTATCCTTAAACACAAACTTCAGGAATACCGGTGTGATTATCGTTGTTGCAACCACCATGATGATGATAGGTGCGAAAACCTCGTCGCCCATAAGTCCAAGCTTCTGTCCTTTAGCCGCTACTATAAGTGCGACCTCGCCTCTGGATATCATTCCCATTGCTATCTGCAAGCTTTCCTGATTTGTATACTTACAAACCTTTGCACCTAGTCCGCAGCCTATTATCTTTGTGACTATTGCCACAACAAGGAGCAAAACTGTGAACAGCACCATTTTGCCGCTCATGTTGATACCGTTCATTGTAAGGCCGATGCTTGCAAAGAATACCGGTGAAAGGAACATATACGAAAGTGTTTCAAATCTGTTGGAGATATACTTTACGTCCTTTTCGCTTGAAATTGCAAGACCTGCAACAAATGCGCCTGTGATATCTGCTACGCCGAAAAGCTCTGCTACATACGCCATGAGCAGGCAGAAAACGAAGGAAATGATAACGTGACGTCTAAGGTCTTTTTTATCTCTTTTTCTCCACTTTGTGAACACAACATGGTAAACGACTGTACAGCCGATAGCCACTGCAAAGAACGCTACTATCTTAATAAGGACTGTTGCAACGTGAACGCTTGTATCTGCAAGGCTTGTGATAAGGGTCAATGCGATGATACCAAGAATATCGTCTATGATAGCCGCACCGAGAATGGCATTACCTGCTCTTGTAGAGAGCTTGCCAAGCTCTTTCAGAGTTTCTACTGTGATAGAAACTGATGTTGCAGTAAGCACAACGCCTATGAAGAGGTGCTGCAGGAATGGTGAGCAGGCGAGCTTATCGCCCTTGCCTACGCCCATTGCAGCGGCAAGTCCAAGTCCGCCGAACAGTGGTACGATAACGCCAAGAAGAGCGATTATGAATGACGCTTTACCGGTCTTTTTAAGCTCCTTAACGTCTGTTGTAAGTCCTGCGGTGAACATCAGCACGATAACGCCGATTTCTGACAGTTCTGAGATGAACTCAGTTTCTTTTACAACATTAAGAACAGCAGGTCCGAGTATTACACCCGCCAACAACGCACCGACTACCTGCGGCAGTTTCATTTTCTTTGTTACAAGACCGAGAATCTTGGTCGAAAGCAGTATAAGTGCAATAAACAATATGTAGCTATACTCTTCCATGATTTTACTTCCTTTCCACACCGCCATTATATGACGTTAATGCGTAAAAATAACGATTCACAGCATTTTACTTTCTGCAAATCGTCATTGATTTTCCGTATCTTATTATAGCATTATGCCGCACTATAGTCAACAGACAGCACAATTTGTTCACAAAAAAGAGCAACAAAAAAGAGCCGCAAAAGCCGGCTCTTTTTGTGATTATTTTATCAAAGTTTGTTTATACAGCTTTTTTGCCGTTAGGGAATATCTTATCCTCGCAGATACCTGCCATTTTTTCTATAGCAGGCTGGATATCCTGCCACAGACCACAGCCATCGTCCTGACCGCTTGTTTTCCATGCGAACACGCCGTTCCAGCCATTGTTGTAAGCGTCCTCATAAGCTGAGGTGATGTCGAAATCGCTGTCGCTTGCAACGGCCGGGCATTCGCCTATAACGCAAGGCTTTGTACCGTCAAGGCCAAAGTCTGTTGGAGATTCGCTGAAAGGATATCCCCACATTCCCTGCATCCAGGTGTACCAATGAGTTGAATAGAAGTCAACATAGGCAAGGCTCTTGTCATACTTATCACCGCTCAAAACGTTCTGAAGCTCGCTGTCGGATATTTTGTTGCCCTGCTGGCTGTCGGAGTTATACTTTATCATACCCATGCCCACGGTTACGAGAACGTCTGAATTTGCATGGATAGCTGCGGCTGCCTTTGCATAATACTGCTCCAGATAGGGCCAATCAAGCTTGCCGCACTCTTCATTTTCAACTATCCAGTCAGGCTCGTTGCAAAGGTCCACAGACCAGAAATAGTCGCTCTTGCCATATCTTTGAACGAGAGGGACTATATAGTTATCTACAAACATATCTGTCTTGTCGCTGTCCTGAATGAGCGTTCTCCAAGCCTGATAATTCTGGTTCTGATCCTTGAAGTTATCAAAGGACTGAACTGTTGCCATTATATAGATCTGATACTGCTCTGCAAGATAGAACAGATTGTCAAGATCCTCCCAATGAGCTGTTGTTGCACCGTCAAATGTACCGTCTGCTGAGATAGCCATACCAACGTCGCCGTTGCAGATTATCCAGATCCTTGCGGCATTTACGCCTGAATTGTGAAGCTTCTGGAAATGATCTTGCCAGAACTCAAAATTAAAGCCTCCGCCAAAGTCGTTCCACTTATCCCATGGAGCGTTCACTCCATTGAACCAAAGCTCCTTGTCGCCCACCATGAATTTTGTTCCGTCGATCTTGACTTTCGCTGAGCCGTCGGTCGTTGTTGCATAATCCTTTTCAGGCATTGCAGTTTCCGAAACAACGGCAGAGCTGTTGGTTGCTTTGCTTTCAGCCTTTGAGCTTGAGGAATTATCTCCGCAGCCCACGGTCGAAACAAGCATCAGCACTGCAAGTGATGATGCAAGCCACTGTTTAACTTTCATAAAATATACCTTCCTTTCTTTTGACTAAAGTTTTGAACACATTTGATTATAGCACAATACCGCTTCATTTTCAATAGCAAGGTCTGATTTTTTTTGGCAGATAATATCCTCTAAAATTTTAACATTGTATAATTATATTAGCTCTAATAAATCGGCACTTTTTCATATAGCGATTAAAAATATGAACATTTGAGATTTATACACAAAAAGAAGGTATGTTATTTGTTTAATAAGCGTATTCTAATTTGAACAGAGATGTGGTATAATAAAAGATACTGATGAGGTTAATATTTTATATATGAAAGGACGGGAAAGAATGAAATCAGTATCAAAAAGATACCTGAGCTTTATTTTATCTCTTTTAATGGCAATGACTATATTTGTTGGTCTTGACCTTGGGGATATAAATGCGCAGGCATTGTCGGGAGATACTCTCAAAAACGCTGACACGGAAGCCATACTTGAGGATATGGGTCTGGGCTGGAATTTGGGCAACTCTCTTGACGCAACAGGCGGTTCGGGTCTTGACACGGAAACATCGTGGAGCAATCCTAAAACAACTCAGGCTCTTATAGACAAGGTAAAGTCTTTAGGCTTCAACACAGTGAGAGTGCCTGTTTCTTGGGGCAAGCACGTATCGGGTGACAACTACACTATCGACTCAGCATGGCTTGCAAGAGTAAAGGAAGTAGTTGATTACTGCTACAAAAACGATATGTATGTTATTTTGAATATTCATCATGACACAAAGTCTTCTGCAAGCGCTTCGGGAGCAGGATATTATCCAAGGTCTTCTGCATATTCAAGCTCTGAGAAATTTGTTACCAGCGTATGGTCACAGGCGGCAGAATATTTCAAGGATTATGACTATCATCTTATATTTGAAACCCTTAACGAGCCTCGGCTTATTGGCACAGGCTATGAGTGGTGGTTCAACAAGTGGAACATTCCGTCAGAGGTAAAGGACGCTATCGACTGCATTAACAAGCTCAATCAGAAGGCTGTTGACACCATAAGAAACACAGGCTCAAACAACAGGAGCAGACTTATCATGTGTCCCGGTTACGACGCTTCCATAGACGGTGCAACTGTTTCAGGCTTCAAGCTTCCTACAGATATCTCAGGCAACAAAAACCGCATCGCTGTATCAGTTCACGCTTACAGCCCTTACAACTTTGCAATGAATGTAGATACATCAAATGGTGCAACATCGACTTACTCTTCTTCTATAAAGGAGGAGCTTAAGAACCTTTTCAGCACGCTGAAAAGCACTTTCCGTGACAAGGGTATACCTGTTGTTATAGGCGAGTTTGGCTCAACGGACAAGAACAACACTGCTGAGCGTGTAAAGTGGGCGACAGACTACACTGCGCTTGCAAAGAAGAACAACATTCCATGCGTACTGTGGGACAACAATGCTTTTGCAAGATACAACGGAAGCAGCATTGTTCTCAACAGTGAATATCACGGCTACATAAACAGAAAAAACAACACTGTTACAAGCCCTGCAAAGGACGTTATCGAGGCTCTTATGAAGCCTTACGGCAACAAAGCAAATCTTAACTGTTCTTCAAGCGTTACCATAGTTGCGGGACAGAGCAAGAACATTGGAGCAAGCTCATCAACAAGCGGGGCTGTTCTCACATACAAAAGCACGACTCCGTCAATATGCACTGTTGGCAAGAACGGAAACGTGACCGCTCTCAAGATAGGTACAGGATATGTTACTGTTACGGCTTCTGCAAATGGTTATGACAGCGTTTCAAAGGACGTTAAGATAGTTGTTTCAAAGAAGAGCCTTAACAACGGACTTCTTACGCTTTCAGAAACAAGCTATGTTTATGACGGCACATACAAAAAGCCTGCGGCTACAGTTACGCTTGACGGCAAGGTGCTTCAGGCAGGCAAGGATTACACTATCTCATATAGAAACAATCTAAACGTTGGCGTTGCAACTGTTATTGCGACAGGCATGGGCGACTACACAGGTTACACATCAAAGAACTTCACTATCACAAAGCGTGCAATGGCAGGCGGAACAGTTTCAGTGACTTCAAGCGTTTCATTCACGGGAAGCAATATTACTCCGTCAGTTACAGTAAAGGCAGCAGGCAGGACGCTCACAAGCGGCACTGACTACACAGTTTCATACTCAAACAACAAGAACGTTGGCACGGCTAGCGTTTATGTATACGGCAAGGGCAACTATTCAGGCTCTCTGAGCGCTAAATTTGACATTGTTCCTGCAAAACAGCAGATACAGAAGCTTGAAACCAGATACAAGGGATTCTATATTGATTGGGCGCAGAAAGGCTCTGCAACGGGATATGACGTTGAGTATTCTGTAAACTCAAACATGAGCGGTGCAGTTTCAAGGCATTTGACAGCAAACAAGCCTGACACTCTGACAATAAGCGGTCTGACAGGGGACAAGACATATTATGTTCGTGTTCGTTCATACACAAACAGAAACGGCAAGGTATACTACGGCGCATGGTCTGATGTAAAGAGCATAAAGACAGCTAACAACGACATCACAAAGGCTTCTGTTTCTGGCATTTCCACAAAGGCGTTCACAGGAAAGGCTATTACACAGAACGTAACTGTAAAGGTCGGAAACACTGTTCTTAAAAACGGCACTGACTACACAGTTTCATACTCCAACAACAAAAAGGTCGGCAAAGCTACTGTAAAGATAACAGGCAAGGGCAAGTATGGCGGAGTTATCACAAAGACGTTCAAGATAAATCCTGCAAAGCAGGAGATACAGAAGCTTACGGCTAAGAGCAAGGCATTCTTTATCGACTGGGCGCAGAAAGGCTCTGCTACCGGATATGAAATTCAGTATGCTACCAACTCAAAGTTCACTGGTGCTAAGAAAGCGACTATAACAAACAACAAGACAGACAAGACCACTGTTTCAAAGCTTTCTGCCAACAAGAAATACTATGTTCGTGTGAGATCTTACACAACTGTAGGTGGCACAAAGTATTACGGTGCTTGGTCGGCAACAAAAACTGTCACTACAAAGAAATAAGGCTATATTGGCATAATGAAAATACCGACGGCTCGGAATGAGAGCGGTCGGTATTTTTTTGCGATATTTTTCAGTTTGTGGGGAAGCTAGGCGGGCGAACGTTGTTCGCCCCTACATGGGGTCGGGGTTTTATCCGTTAGTGCTTGCCACAAAGAAATATGTTATGTAGGACAGGACGATAAATGCAGAAGAAAGATAGCTCAGAGTGCTGACTATGGCTTTGCAGGGGGCTTTTTCAGAGCGGTTGCAAAGGTCTGTGAAAAGTCCGATATTTATTAGTCCTATGAGCATACATGGGATTATGTATCTGAAATTCATTGTGCAGATAAAAGGATATCTGATGCAGAAGTTATAATAGTTGCCTAAGATAGTGGCATAGACCACTGTGAGCATGAGTTTTTCGGTAAATCTTGCGTTATCGGTCTTTACAAAAAGCACTATGAGCATTGCGATGAACGCTATTACCGCAAGAACCAAGGCTATCCAGAAAAGTGCATATGGCACGAGCATTGCGTTTTCGGGGAAGAAAGTTTCGTTTATGCCCTCGCCGAAAAGCGAGTTTTTAAGCATTGCTATGGTAGGGTTATACTCTTTATAGCTTTCACCGCCCCACTGCTCAAAGACTATTTTGATCTGTGAGAAGCTGAAGTCTGTAAGGCGGTGTCTGGCGGTGAGGTCGCCTATATACTGGCTGTCGGCATTTGAAAGGCTTGGGACATAGTTTGGTTTTACGCCAAAGCGCAGGTAGTTTCTCACGCTCCACCAAAGTCCAAGAGGACAGCATATTACACCGAAAAGGCACATTTGACCCAGGCGGTTTGCCATATGCTTGCGGTTTTGCACAAGCGCCATAAAGAAAAGTATGGCTACGGCAGGGGCGATAAGCCCTACGGATATTTTTGTCATCATGCCAAGACCGATACAGAGGGCGGCTTTGACGATATTCTTTGCAGTCTGTTCTCTATACCATTTCAGCACGCAATATATTGCTCCCACTGTAAAGCACAGCATGAGAGGGTCGTTATTTATTCCACCTGACATAAGGACAAGGTATGGATACATACAGCACATACCGAACGGGATAGTCAGGGCTTTGCCTTTAAGGTCAAAGAGCCTTAATATCTTATAGACTGTTATTGTTACGGCACAGACATAGAAGAGGGTCAAGGCTTGTATGGCCTCGCACGCCATGTAATACTCTATACCTATGGAGGTACAGAATTTCAGCCATACTGCACAGATGATATGATGGAGAGGCGGGTGATAATACTGCCAAAGGGTAGTAGGGTCGAAATTTGGCAGGGCGTTGTTATTATAGATATACTCTATATAGCCTGCGTGACCGCCCTCGCCGCCGAAATACCACACGTCATTCTGTCTTGTATAGATATCGGACATAAAGACATAAGAATAGCGCAGGACAAAGCCTGCACCTGCCAAGGCAAGGCAGGTGACACGGTCGTGGAACTTTTTATCGTTATTGAGCAAAACGACATACATAACAAGCACGGCGCAAAGTCCTGCAAAGCAGATAAAAGCCGCTTTATATTGGGTATGTACGAAATAATTCACTGCCGCAAGGGTCAAAAGGGTCTTGCCTGCAAAGGTCAAAACTGCGCCTGCGGTATGCTTTCCGCTGTCATCGAGCTGTTTCAAAAACCGTCTGAGGTAGAAAAACTCTATTATCATGAAAACGCCACACACTGTGACGCCGTTTAAAAACTTATAGCTATAGCTTCCAAAGCCTGTGAGTGCAAGGCATATGAACGCTGCAACTATATAAGGGTGACGGCTGAGGGTGCGGAAGATCGCCTCAAGCCGTCTGTCGCTTATGGCTCTTCTGTTCATGTCTTTCCGCAGGGACAGAAGAAGTCCACCTTTCTTTTTGTTCATATTAGTTTCCAGATTTTTCTTCGTGATATTCTTTTTCTGTGTTCACGTTCCAGATATCTTTTCTGCTCTTTTTGCCTGTTTTTATGGCTTCGGCTGTTTCCATGGCGGTGAGCATTGAATGGTCCATATTATTATATCTATGCTGACCGTTTCTGCCAACGCAATAGAGGTTCGGGAAAGTATCGAGGAACTTTATCATGGTATCGAAATGCTTATATGTATCAAAATAAGCAGGATATGCTTTCTTGACCTTTTCTCTATGGGAATCGAGGACTTCGTTTTCGGAGATAACTCCCATTTTAACAAGCTCAGCGGTGGCGAACTTCACGCAATCCTCCTCGGACATATTCCAGAAATCGTCCCCCTCGGCACAGAAATACTCAAGGCCTATCCAAACTGTATTCTCAGGCTTTTCCACCATATAAGGCGACCAGTTGTTGAATATCTGTATTCTGCCAAGCTTTACGCCCTTATCCTGAACATATATCCAGCAGTCAGGGACGATATTGCCAAGAGTTGTTTTATTTGTTTCATTTTTAAGGTTGAGCTTATTGACAAGCAGACCAACGGTAACAAAGTCACGGTATGGCAGACCCTTGGCTATCTTTATGACAGTATCGCAAGGCTTTGTGCCGTCCATGCCGAGGATAAGGTCTTTGACAGGCATTGAGGAGATAAAGATATCCCCTGTGAAGGTCTTTTTGCCCTCAGCGGTATCGCAGACAACGGAGGTGACTTTTCTGCCCTCGCACATTATTTTCTTTACCTGACAGCCTGTGAGTATTTTTCCACCAAGCTCTTTTACTTTCTCAGCGGCTGTTTCCCAAAGCTGACCAGGGCCGTATTTTGGATACCAGAACTGCTCGATAAGGGAGGTTTCCACCTCGCCCTTATTCTTTGTGCCGAACACCTTTTTGAACATATCTTTCAAAAGGGCTGTGATAGAGAGGCCTTTTACTCGCTGTGAGCCCCAATCTGCGGATATCTCGCTTGGGTGTCTGCCCCAGAGCTTTTCGGTATAGCCCTCGAAGAACATAGAGTAGAGGACCTTTCCGAAGCGGTTTATATAGAAGTTCTCAAGGTTGGTTTCAGGCTTTTTGAACACGCACGCCCACAGGTAGCTAAAGCCTGCTTTCATGGTGGTGACAAAGCCCATGTTCTTTATGGTTTCGGGCTTCATTGAGATAGGGTAGTCGAAGAAGTGCTTATTGTAATAAATTCTCGACACTCTGTCACGAACGAGCATTACATTATCATCGGTTTCAGGGTCGGGGCCGTTTTCGGCAAGCGGCTTTTCGTGGCCTAGCTTTTTATCGTCATAGGCAGGCTTGCCCTGCAAAGGCATAAGGTCTGCCCACCAATCCATGACCTGCTGATTTTTGGAGAAAAATCTGTGTCCGCCTATATCCATGCGGTTGCCGTTATATCTCACTGTCTGTGATATTCCGCCCATTGCCTGCGAGCCTTCAAGTATGGTCACGTCATAGTCGCCGCCGTTTTTAAGAAGCTCTATTGCCGCAGTCAGACCGGCTGGGCCTGCGCCTATAATAATTACCTTTTCCATGTGTTATCCTCTCCTGTTCAGTCTTTATTTTTATCAAATATAATAAATTTTCTTCCTGCAAAATTCCATATGAAAACTATCACTGTGGAAACAAGTTTGCCCACAAGATAGTATTTATCCTGCGGGAGAAGCGTGCCGAATATGAGCTTTGAAGCAAGGATATCCTTGAAGAACCATATTATTGCGGCGTTTATGCCAAGTCCCACAACGCCCACGGCGGCAAATGCCGCAAACTCTGCAAGGCGGTTTTTTATCTTTGAATTTTTGAATATCCAAAACGTACTTAGGGAATAATTCACCAAAAGTCCTGCCACGAAAGAGATAGTCGCGGCAATGACTGGGTCGAAGCGGCAAAGCTCCACAAGTGCTGTCATAATGCCGTAATCCACCACAAATGCGAATCCGCCCACAAAGACGTATCTGAAAAACTGTATGAATGTATTATCGGTATCACCCGAAAAAAGCTGTTTTATCTTCATTTTCACGTTCCGTTCCTAATATGCTGACACATATAAATGCGTTCACAGGGGCAAAAAGTTGCACACAGGTGGTTACTGCGGCTCAACTTCTCCCTTTCGCACAAATATACGTTCTGCTTTTTGTACACATTGTTAGAAACACATAGTTCACAAAGCATTAATTAATATTATACAACTTTTATGTCGTTTCGTCAAGCAAAATTATGCAAAAAATAAAAAACGGACGGTTTTATCCGTCCTCTAAGCCTATCGAAAAACACTCAAATAACGGGCGAACGCTGTTCGCCCCTACATACAAACAGCGTATTTTCGCCATTTGTAGGGGACGGCGCCCTCGACGTCCCACTTGTTTCAGACTTTTTCAACAAGCTAAAAGGACGGTTTAATCCGTCCTCTAAGTTTTTTCAGAACCATTACAGATCATATCCTGTTATGAGGTTTAAGTCTTTTATCCTCATACATATATTTATCGGCGATGTGCATTACATCGTCAAACCAGAAGTTTTCCACCGGAGCTACTGCTGCACCGACGCTTACTGAGAGGACATAGGATCTACCGCTTCGTCTGTTCAGCTCTGCCATTTTATCCTTTATCTCCTCCTTGACCTGATCGGCAAGGTCTGTATCAACTATAGCAAAAAGGGCAAGCTCATCTCCGCCAAATCTGCCGCAGACTTTATTTTCTATGCTCACGCTGTCGATAGCGTTTGCGGCGGCTCTTATTGCATAGTCGCCTGCTTCGTGTCCGAAATTATCGTTTATATATTTCAGTCCGTCAACGTCCACTGAAACTACAAGTGCAAGCTGGTCGTTTCTTCGTGGGAGAGTTTCAAGGGCGTTATAAAAGCCAGTACGGTTATAAAGCCCTGTGAGCATATCGTGACGGTACATTTCTTCGATATGCTTTGTCATATACTTCTGATAGGTGACGCTTCGGAAGCTGCCCAAGGCGGTATTCAGGGAATTTACATAGAGTGGTATTTTAAAATACTCGTTGAGCTGCACAGGAAAATAGAAGCAGACATAGCCAAGTGGTATGCCGATATGGGCAAGTGCTGAAAATATGAGGGGGACTTTATAGTCCATTATATTCTCAATATCGGGAATGATGTTGGTGCGGTCAAAGGGCTGTGGGATATCTCTGTCTTCCACGGCACGGCTCCGCAAAAGTATCATTTCATCGTCAAAAAGCGGTTCTCTATTGCTTACACGAGGGTCTTTACGTTCGTCAAAGAAATCACCATTCACCACAACAGCCATATCGCCAAAAGCATACTCTTTCAGCAGGGCGGCAAGAGTCTTAGGAGTTTCGCAATTCATGATATTCACTGCAAGCTCATAGAGGACACGCTCCTCGTCCTGATAGCGGTTCATTCTGTCTCGGAGTATTCTGATATGCTCCCCGGTATTTATCTGCTCCACTGAGGGTTCACAGCCGCAGGAATTTTCAACGGACAGATCATAGTCAACTGTATATACCTTTTCGGGCTTTTCACCAGCCAGAGCTTTACTTATAGTATTGATGATGGTTTTAGCGGTATCATCATAGCTACAGCCGCTTGTTGTAAGCATAGGTGTACAGTACCTAGCCTCTTCAAGTCCGTCAAAGCCTGTTATGATAATATCTTCAGGTATTTTATAGCCACGTCTTTGAAACTCAGCCCCTGCGGCTATAGCCATCATATCGTTTGCACAGACGATCGCTCTTGGGACTTTATTTCCCTCTATCATATCGTCCACTGCTTTCAAAGTAGGTGCTGACCAATAGTCACCGTAATAAAAGACATCATTTCTGAATGGGATATCATACTCCTCGAGTATCTTTCTGAAAACTGCTATACGCTCTTCTGAATTTTCTTCGTCTTTTCTGCCTGCGATAAAGCCTATATCTCTTACACCATGCTGTTCTATCACATGGCGAACCACTTGCTCAAAGCCTTTTGCATAGTCGAATTTGATGCTTATGCAATCGTCATGCTCTACGCCGACTGATATAACAGGCTTACCATATTCGGCGGCGTCCATTCTGATTTTTGTCATTACATCTTCAGCATACACGCCCTCTTCAAAGGTAACTACGGCATCTGTTATATTATAATCAATAAGGTCAAACACAGACTGCTCGCCTTTTTCAGACAGAGTCTTCCAATAAAGGTCTGAGCAGGTGTGATATACAAAGAGCCTGTAATCGTTTTCAACAGCAAAATTATTAAGAGCCCGTATGATTCTATAGTTACGCTCATCATAGACTTTACACATACAGACCGCAATTATTTTGATGTTACCGATCATACAGCACAGCTCCTTTCCTATAAATTCAAATACAGTGTTATTATAACATGATTTAATGAATAAATCAAGAGAAAATCGGACGATTTTTAAGAAATTAAGACATAGTTTCGCACACTTGATTAAATAATTAAAGAAAAGGAGCAGGCTGTTAATCCAGTCTGCTCACATCGTTCCATGACCTTACACGCTGATAAGACATTTTATGCTGTTGGAGATACTCGTCGGTATTTTCGGGAGGGCTGGCGATATCCTGTGGGTTATCGCTTGTAAAGATATCCTCATAATCGTTAGTTATGACCTTATCGTCCTTTTGGTTATCCAGCAATTTTTGCAGGTTTTCGGTCATTTTATCACGGGTAAGCCCCTCGAAGTCTATACGCTCTTTTCTGCCGTCGAAGGGAAAGTTGGGGAGTTTACGCATGAAATTAAGATCAGACACAGTTTTTGCGGTGATGACAGCAGCTACTACAAGGTAGGCGAGCATAACGAAAGTATCGCCTGACACGCTGTCAAAAAGGGCGAATTTCAGACCCATATATAATATCATCACGGCAGGGGAGGCGACTATCAATTTAGTTGTATCCGCCATGAGCAAAGCACCACAGGCGGCAAACGCCGCATAGTTAAAAAAGGCATTTGAGCTTGCATCAAAAAATGCGAACATCGCACTTTCCGCCGCAAAATAATTCGCCCATCCTATCATTCCGTATAATATAGCCGCAGGAATAAGCAACGCAAAGGTAAAAGATGCAAATCGCCGCTGCCTTTTTATAAGCCTGCGGAAATGCCTGCGAAGAGTTTCGTCAGGCAGTGTTTTATAGTCGGCTCTCAGATCAAACATTTCCATGTTATGTCACCTCCTGAATTTATTATAGCATGGGGGTAGGGGATTGTCAAATGGTTTCTGGGGGTGTTAGCACAAACCATGTAGGGGAGCGGCGCAATTTCTGCTTTGCAGAAATACAACGTCCCGATATTTCTTGCCCGTTAAATTATTGGAGAATTTCACA
The DNA here is from genome assembly GCF_018917825.1 of Ruminococcus sp. MSJ-25. Taxonomy (NCBI): domain Bacteria; kingdom Bacillati; phylum Bacillota; class Clostridia; order Eubacteriales; family Oscillospiraceae; genus Ruminococcus; species Ruminococcus sp. MSJ-25. Next base: position 132,044 of record NZ_JAHLPI010000015.1, on the reverse strand, counting down.
ATAATGTCACCCCCGAATAATTCAACATCAAAGATACAAAAAATACGGCAGTATTCCTCCGAGTGGGACGCCGAGGGCATCGTCCCCTACAATCCTGAATTTACAGCAAACTCCAGGCACAGGCGAACAATGTTCGCCCCTACATCTCATTCGGGCAAGTTCCTGCCGCCGCAAAATCGCTCCGCTCTTTGCGTATCTACATTGCGCTTAGGGTTAGAAAGGCGGTGCAGATTTAATTCTCCGATATCACTTTCATCTGATATCCTATTTCTATCTGCTTTTGATACTACAATCTGCACCTTGTCGGCTTGCGCCGAATGAGGCTCTGCCTCATACTCCGCTAGGGGCTTTGCCCCTAGACCCCACAATGGGTTTCACCCCTTGACCCTGACCAGGGACGTGTCCCTGGACCTTTTGCTCGCTTCGCTCGGTGCTGGGTACTCTACTTTGTGCGACACTGTCATTCCTCACTCCTCACTTAACTTCGCTCCTCATTTAGCCTCGCCCCTGATTTATTCAAATGTAATCGTTTTATGCCTATTGCATTAATTTGCTTTTTGTTGTATAATATATTTGTTAATATATACAGCCATTTGGCAAAATCAAGATATGAAAGGACCTTATTACTATGAAGAAATTCCTTGCGGCGGCTCTTGCTCTTTGCATGACAAGCGCTGCTCTCACAAGCTGCGGTGATTCAAACAGCTCTTCTGCTGCTGACTCAAACTCCGCTGCGGCAAACTCTCAGGCTTCCGATTCAAGTGCGGCTGATACCGAAAGTGTTTCAGACAAGCTTCTTGCTGAGTACCCTGCATCTACGGAAAAGATAGATGTTAAAAATGGTGCTACTGAGAACATGATCGCCAGAAGCGTTATCAACGAGGGCGACACTTCCCGTCTTGCGGCTAAGCTCGACTACGCTCTGCAAAATCCTAAGGAGACAACAAAGATCTGTTTCATCGGCGACTCTATCACGGCAGGTTCGGGTGCTAACTCCTCAACTAATCAGTATGTAAACCAGTTCAAGAGCTGGTGGGAGGAAAACATAAGCTTCTATGTTGATGTTACTAATGCCGGTATCGGTGCAACTGACTCATACATAGGTGTTCACAGGGCACAGCGTGACGCTTTGGAGGCTAAGCCTGACATTATCGTTATCGAGTTTATCAATGACGCTGATGATGAATTTTATGAGTCCTGCATGGACAGCCTTGTAAGAATGTGTCTTGAGCAGGACAACAATCCTGCAGTTATGATACTTGAGCCTTCAACTGAGGGGGGCACATCTCCGCAGGCTGCACATCTCAAGGTAGCACAGGCTTACAACATTCCTATGATTTCTTATCATGACGCTGTTATGCCTGAGATAGAGGCTGGCAACTTCACATGGGCTGACATTTCACCTGACAACGTTCACCCTAATGATGACGGACACGTTATAATGGCTTCACTGCTCACAAAATTCGTTGGCAACATAAAAGACAATATTGACAGCGTTGACAAGGAAACGAAGGCATTTGACACAAGCACTGTTGCACCGACGGGTGATGTATTCGCTGACGCTACTATTGGAAGCCGTCAGACAGAGGACATTGTAAAGACAACTGACGAGGGAACATTCACAGATGTTACTACATTCCAGAAGTTCACAGACGGTTGGGGAACGACAACAGGCGGCACTATCAAGTTTGAGATAACTGCAAAGAACATTGGTATGATATACTACATGACAGTTGACGGCAAGTCCGGCGTGGCTGCTGTAAAGGTCGATGGAGAGGACGTTGCGACTATCAACGCTGACTTCACAAGCGGCTGGGGCAACTATGCTAAGGCACAGCAGATATACTCATCTGACGAGGTGGCTACTCACACTGTTGAGGTAACTGTCGTTGATGACGCAAAGCCTAACTTCCAGATTCTTAACTGGCTTATTTCATAATATGTGAAACTAATAGCCGCAAGGCATAAAAAAGTGCTGATACGTTTTGTCCGTATCGGCACTTTTTGTTGGCATATTATCTTTTAACGTCCATTCGCCTGCAAGCTACTGCGAAAAATACTGCCAGCTCTGCAACGGCAAGCAGACCCAGAGTTCTGCGGTATACGATGCTTTCAGCAAAATTTCCTGCATCCAGCTCAGAAAAAAGTTTTATGAAAAGTGCGGTGTACGCCGCCGCTGTAAGTATAGCGACAGACCTGTTAAAACGCTTTATCACCACGCTCAAAAGCAGTGCGGACAAAAATATTATGGCAAAAAACATCATTGCCGAAACAAAGCTGCCAAGCCGTGAGCCGCTGAAAAATATATCGAATATCTGCGATCTTTGTTCAAGAAGTTCATATTCGACAGAGCCTGCGGAGCTGCCGCACATAAGCTCTATGACACGCAGCCACAGGAGATAGCCGCCTGAAACGAATACCGACATTGTTACCATACTAAGGAGCACACAGCCTATGCCGCATTTTCTTGGGATATTTTGTGCACAGGTTATCTGAATAGTGTTCGTGCAGACCACATATGCACACACTGCGGTGACGACACAAGAGGCTATCAGCAGCAAGGGCAGCACAAAATCGCAGGCTATTGCCATATCGCCGCTGCCGCATAAAAATGCAGATACTGTGATGACGCCGTAGAGGCAAAGCATAAAGGCATATATCACAAGGCAGTAATATCTCTGGATCGTCTTGAAAAGTGTGAGTGTTTTGATCTTTCGCATTTTATTTCACACCCCTTTGTCTTTTGATAGGCTTTCTGTGCCAAAAAAGGTAAGCTGTCAATGCGGCGATGATCGTAAGTACCGCATAGGTAACAGAAAAGGCTATCGGTGCAACATCGGGAACGATATTTTCAAAGAACTCATAGCTCAGCAAAGGACTTCTCAAAGCCTTTGTGAAGATACCGCCGCCGATATTCAGTGCCGCAAGGATAACTATAAGACCGCAGTTGATGAGTTTGCCTGTGCGTTCAAGTCGGCTCATTATAATGAAAAATGCCGAGCCGCTGAAAAATATGAGAAAAGTTCTCACAAACAGCATCAAATAGATATAAGCTGCACTTTTGCTGAATGACAGCGATAAAAGAGAATAATTTTGCAGTATCTCTGCGTGTGTATAGTCCACTGCCACGCCGTCAAGGCGTATAACAGTTCCTTTCAGCTTATCTGCAAAAATAAAGCTCTCTATGCTGTGTGCGGCAACAACTATAAATGCTGTGACAAAAGCACAGATAAGTATTGCAGCAAAGGACTTTTTTCTTGACACACCACAGCAGACTGAAAGTGAGAATATCTCTTTTACCGTAAAAAACGCCGCCGCAAATGCTGCCGCCCCCGTAAGCAATTCATAATATTCCGACACACCCTCCACGCTCAAAGCCTTTGCCGCAAGCAGCACAAGGAAAAACACAAGCACGGCTGCAAGGGGAAAGAGAGTTCTTACAACAGTAGTTTTACAGAGTTTTAGCTCATTCATTGTTCCCCCTCCTCACCTGTCAGATTTATGAACACCTGCTGTAGGTCGGGTCTTGAGATCTCAAGACCTTCGGGGACATTTTCGGGCGTGCCCTTTAGATACGCCGAGCTTATTGTTCCGATGTTTTTCATGCAAAGCACCTCTTTATTCTGACAATAGGCAGAAACTAAACTCTTTGCACCTGTGACGGAATAGCCATCCGTCAAAATATCCTCCGTTTTGCCTGCCGCAAGCACCTTGCCCTTATCTATTATTATGACATCCTCCACAAGGTTCTCGCACTCTTCGATAAGGTGGGTGGATATTACCACGCCGCACTGAGTTTCGGCAAAGCGTTCTACCAGCAGGCGGTAAAAAAGGTCACGGTGGTTTGCATCAAGCCCAAGAACAGGCTCGTCAAAGAAGAGAAATTCTGCACCGCTCGCCAAGGTGAGAATGAGCTTTGAAACTGTCAGATAGCCTGTTGACAGTGCAGAAAGGCGTTTTTTCTGGTCAAGCTTGAACTTTTCGGCAAGAGAATAGGCATAGTCCTTATCAAAACCGCCGTAAAAATCAGCCGTGATATTCACCGCCTGCTTAAAGGTCAGACCTGCCGGCATTGTGACGCTCTCGCTCATTGCGTATATACGATTCAGTGCTTTATCATTTTCCAAAAGGTCTTCGCCGTCAAGAGTACACCTGCCCGAGGTGGCAAAAACACGGTTTGTGATGATATTGAGCAGAGTGGATTTGCCTGCGCCGTTTCTGCCCAAAAGTCCGTATATCCTGCCCTTTTCTATCTCCACAGACACACCCACAAGGGCATAGTTCCTGCCGTATTTTTTTATGATGTTATCCGCCTTTATAACGCTGTTACTCATTTTCAAAACCCCTTTCGATCATTGCGATTATCTCATTTTTTGATATGCCAAGCTTTTTGGCTTCTGCGCACATTTTGTCAACGTAGGTCTGCTGAAAATCCTGCTGTCTTTCTGCTTTGAGTTTTTCCACTGCTCCGCTGCTCACGAACATTCCAAGGCCTCTTTTTTTGAATATTACCCCTTTATCCACAAGCATATTTATTCCTTTCAAGGCTGTGGCGGGGTTCACTTTATACTCCACTGATATTTCTGTTGTGGACGGTATCTGCTCTCCCTCAGGTATCGTTCCGCTTATTATCATATCCGACAGCCACTCGCACAGCTGGACATATATAGGCTTTTCGCTCTCCAGTCTGAGTTTCATATCATTTCCCCCTTTCGGTTTCGATCTTTGCTGTCTTTTTTCTTTTATTCTCACAAGTTTATTAGTTAGTTACTCATGTAACTAACTATACAACAAATAGCGGCTTTTGTCAAGCTTTTTGGCAAAAGATTTTTCAAGACAGGCAAGATACACAATTTTATACTGCGTCTTTTATGCAATATAAATGTTATAATATTTTATGAATATACAAAATATTTAGCGAAAACTAAGCAGCCAGCTTAACAAAAACGAAAATAGATATGATATAATAAATATGCTGAAAGAAACAAACACAGCGATAACTTATTGATCCCCTTAATAAGACTTCTCCCGACAGGTTTTCCGACTGTCGGGAGTTTTTTTGCATATTAGTTTTCTTTTTGTTCTGTGATAATATCCGAAAGCTTATTTATCAGATCTTCAGGCACGTTGTAGTAACACTTATTTATCTTTACGTTATACGCATCTGCCGTTGTTTGTCTGACAATTATGCTATATTCTTTACCGTCTGATACTTTCCACTGAGCAGTACCAGCTGAAATCATTCCATTTTTTGCTGTATTTTCATCGACCGCATAGCTTAAACTTTCGTTGAGGAGCTGGCGAAATTCTGTTATAGCCGTTTCATCTGTTATATCCCAGTTTTTCCCCTTTGCATATGGGTCGCCATACTCGGCGGACACACCAAAGCCATTTATATTGCTGAAATCAAGTTCTGTGATACTATCATTGTCCACCGAAGCTTCACTTTGTTCAGTGCTTTCACCGAGCACAACAGAGCTGTTTGCAGGCGTTGGGGTGGCACTGCTTTCTGTGGTATTTCCGCAGGCTGTCATTACAGCTATTCCTGACAAGGTGAAAATAAATAATATTTTATATTTCGTTTTGTTCATAATATCGCCTCCTGTAATAATTATACTCGAATTGTATAATTACTACAATTGACAATTTTAACATATTATTTGTTTATGTTTTGTACAATTTACTAAATAAATCTAAATATTATTAAAAATCGTCAAAAAATCGGCAGCAGGCACATGATAGCGTCTGCTGCCGATAGTTTTATATTGTTTTAAGCATTAAAGCAATTATCCAAGAACAACAACGATGTTTGTCTGCTCTGTCATCTTGCACTCGCACACGAAGTTGCCTTCAACTGCTTCGCCGTTGACTGTCATAGACTTTACGCCGCTCTGAACGTGGTCTGGGTTCTGAATGTCGATAGAAAGGTGCTTGCCACGGAAGTTCTTTTCGATCTTGAAGCCGTCCCATGTGTGTGGGATAGATGGGCTTATTACAAGTCCCTCTGCGTTTGGTCTCATACCGCAGATACCCTCTACGCAGCCTACCATTACTGTTGAGCCTGTACCTGTCAGCCAATGAACGTGTGAACGTCCTGCATATGGTGAACGTGTTGACTCTGTAAACTGACCGTGAACGTATGGCTCAAGTATTCTTACTTCTGCCTTATCGTTCATGTTAGCAGGTGAGGACTCGAGGAAGTACTCGAATGCTCTGTCACCGTGACCGAGAAGTGACTCTGCAAGGATAGCCCAGCCCTGTGTCTGTGAGAAGATACCACCGTTCTCCTTTGTATCAGGGTTAAAGATGTGCATGAGAGCACCGTCAAAGTAATGATCTACATAAGGTGGCTCCATGATCTTTACGCCGTATGGAGTATTGAGTATCTCATGTACCTTTTCCATAGCAGTTTCAGCCTGCTTCTCAGATGCGAAGCCTGAGATAACTGACCAAGACTGTGGGTTGAGCCACATTGAAGCCTCTGGATCCTTCTTAGCGCCAACGATCTCGCCGTTCTCTCTGTAGCCTCTGATGAATCTATCTTCGTCCCAGCAAGCTTCAAGGCTCTTGCCGAGTTCAGGCTGTACCTTATCGATATAAGCAGCGTACTCATTATCGCCTCTGTCAAGTGCATAGCCCTTGATGATGCTCATTGCATAGTAGAGCTGGAATGCAACGAATGTTGACTCACCCTTCTTACCAAGTCTGAGGCAGTCGTTCCAGTCAGCATAAAGACCTGCTGGCATTGTATGAGCGCCAAGTCTTTCCATTGAGAAGTTGATAGCTCTCTTAAGATGCTCGTAAACTGTATCCTCGCCGCCGTTTGCGTATACGATAACTTCATCGAGGAACGCCTTGTTTCCGCTCTCACCGATATACTTATTAACTGTTGGGAAGAGCCAGAGAGCGTCGTCTGCTCTATAGCATGGGTGGCCTGTTTCCTTAGCGTAGATAGAGTTCTCGTCGTTCTCGTCCGGGCAAGTTTCGTGACCTGCCTTGTGGTCGAACTTAACAAGTGGAAGTCCGCCGCCGTTATCTACCTGTGCAGAGATCATAAATCTGATCTTTTCAGCAGCAAGCTCAGGATTGATATGGATAATACCCTGGATATCCTGAACTGTATCTCTATAGCCATAGCCGTTTCTCAGACCGCAATAGATGAATGACGCAGCTCTTGACCAGATAAATGTGATGAAGCACTGATAAGCGTTCCATACGTTTACCATGTTATTGAACTCGTCAGAAGGAGTTTCGATCTGGAAGTTATTGAGCTGACCATGCCAGTAAGCGATAAGCTCCTTTACCTCAGCGTCTACCTTGCCAGGCTCGTTATATGCAGCGAGTATCTCGTCAGCTACCTTAGGATTCTTCTGACCAACAACATAGATTATCTCCTTTGTCTCGCCAGGAGCAAGGATAATGTCAGACTGAAGAGCGCCACAAGCGTTGGAGTTATAGTTGAGCTTGTTATCGCAGAAGCCTCTTTCAACTGCAACAGGGTTGCCGTATGTTCTGTAAGAGCCGATAAAGCTGTCCAGATTACCGTTATAAGCGGAAACAGGAGCGCCAACTACGCCGAAAAATCTTTCTCTCCAGTTAGAGCCGTTCTCGTCCTTACCGCTGTTCTCATTGATGTGCTGAACGATCTTATTGCCCTCAAAGCTTGTTCTTGTGATGAACAGTGTATACTGGAGGTTTACCTGATCCTGCTCATAGTTGTTCTCGTTTGTGAACTCTACAAAGCCGAATGTTGAAAGGTTTCTGTATCTGTCAGAATTATTTGTGATCTTAGTTCTCCATACCTCATAGGTCTTGTTCAGAGGAACATAATATGTAAGCTCGGAGTGGATATCTGCATAGTCAGACTTGATAGTTGTATAAGCTGTACCATGGTGGCACTCTGTCTTATACTGATCGAGAGGCTTGCCTACAGGCTGCCATGTGCATGACCAATAATCCTTGGCGTCGTTATCTCTGATGTAGATATATCTGCCAGGAAGACCGATATTTGAATTGAAACGGTAACGGATTATTCTTCCGTTAGCACCGCTCTTTACAAAGCTGTATCCGCCGCCGTTGTTAGATACGATAGCACCGTACTCTGGTGAGCCGAGATAGTTAGCCCAAGGTGCAGGTGTGTCAGGTCTTGTGATGACGTATTCCTTGTGTTCAAGGTCAAAATAACCATACTGCATATTTTTTATACGCTCCTTTTCAATATTTTAAAGTTGTAAACGTTTCACCAAAATGGCGTAAACGTTTCCCTCATAGATTCCGTCATTATTCATAACGCTTATATTATTTTAGCATACTTCCGATAGCTTTACAAGGGGGTAAAGCCAAAAAAATGGGCGTATTTTCAAAAAACTTTTTCGGGATTGTTGACTTTTGAAACTTAAACGATTGAAAATCGTCATGCTTTTTGTCATTGTCCAAAACGCACTAATAACTGATATTTATTTATATATATTGGATATTGACAGCAATGTCGAAAATATGGTATATTGTGTATATAATAAATTATAGGAGGTAGATACTATGGCAAAGATATGTAACAGCAAGCCTGTTAAAATCGTGCTAATAGTTGCAATTATAATACTGGCTATAGTATTTGGTTTTGTCTTTTATCAAAAAATGTCTGATGAACAGCAAGAAAAGGAAGCTAATGCCAATGACGATGTTTCTTATGACGTGCCTGACGCTTCGGACATAAAGGTCAAAGAAGGTCGATACTACCTTAACGGTGACACGAGCAGCTATTATTTTGAGATCACCGCAGGCAATCACATACAGCTCCACTGCGATGATATGTATGCTCTTTTTGAAAAGTGGAATCCCGGCAAGGATGACATTATCAAAGAGGACGTTGCTTATTGGACAGGCGAAAAGGAATATAACATAGTTATTACAGAAACAGGCACTGTAATACTAGCGGTAGAATGGGAATATGACGACAACAGCAATCTGACCGGACTTACAAGCGGTCCTTGTTGGCTTGATGAAAACACTCTCGGCAAGTGGGGTCAGGAGGGCGACTTCAAGTATGTAGACAGCAGTGAATATGCTGACAGCTCATCCGACAGCACTGAAATTTCGGCATATTATATTCATCACTGGTATGGAGAAGAACCATATGAGATAACAGACAAGGACACTATCGACAAGATAACTGCGTGGATAGAGAACGCTAAATCGGTATGCAAGGATTATCCTTACATTGACGGCTTAGAATACGGTGGCGCAGACGCTTATGGAATCTCTCTCGAAAAGGATGAATCAAGTGATGCGTATGAGAGCATTTGTGTTATCGATGTTTCACAGTATTCGTGGGACACCTCAGGCGGTATGCACTCTGAAAATAAAATATGCAATTTCAGCATAAAAGATGATACAGGCGAATTTCAGGATTACAATTTGCCAAAGGAAATGATAGATGAAATAATGTCACTTATAACAAGACCTAATGTTGAATAGCATACAACACATACAAAAACGGCGTGTATCTGCCACGATACACGCCGGTTATTTTTTGATGTATTATGATACCTTGAGCCATGCGCAGGCAAAATCAAGAGCTTCATAGAGGCTTGATTTTTCTGCCACCTTAACTATCTGCTTATTCGGAGGCAGTGTGCTGTCTGTTGCAACTTTTCTTATTCTTACCTTATTTGCAACGTCGATACCGCCGACCTTTTCTGTAGAAAGTATTTCTATCATGACTACGAACTCGTCATACATATTTCCAAAATAGATATTATTCCCTTTTCTCACCAGTGGAACGCCCTTATAGGTGAAAAAAGCTTTCTTTTCTTCTGCCATTTATCTCTCCGCCTTTCTCATAATATATTTCTCTTTTTGTTTACTATTTTATTATACCATACTTTTCACATAATTAAAAGAGCTTTTGACAACTTTTTTGCGCAGGTTTTCAGCCTTGCTTTATGTGGGATACATATTGTATCACATATTCTTTGCAAAAGCTGTCGAAACATGACCGTATGGGCGAACTCCGTTCGCCCGTCAGATCATATGCTTAGCATGGGATATGCGTTTTAGTAGTTTTCGTCCACAGCCTCGCCTTTAAGAAGTCTGTCCATATTTGCAACGAACGTATCGACCCAAGTTGACTGTATTCTGAATGAGGTTTCACCGTTTAGCTTGACCACAGAACGTCTTGAAGAATCCTTATAAAGCTCCATAACGTCCTTTTTGCCGTCCTTGCGGTCGAATGTTATAGTCAGATAGCTTTCGCCCTCAGGGTCTGTGAAGTATATCTCATTTGTCGGGCAGCCCATAAGATACTGATAGAAGGTCTTAAAGTTGTCAACGTCAAGCTCCTTGCCGTCTGTTGTGACCTTTGTTACCTGTGCGGTAGTTTTGCCGTCAGAATCAGTATCAGCACTTGTGCCTGAGCTTTCCACCTCATAGACGGTCTTTTTACCATTATAGACTACCTCAACGTCTTTAAGGTCAACAAGGTAATTTGAAGTCATAAGGCTTGTTATAACGTCCTCTGCTTTGATCGTTGCCCATGGGAGGTTATCGGCTGAAACGAGGTATATAGCGTCAACGCCCTTTACGCCCTCAAAGTAGCAATAATATGCAGACACTGTATCTGTTGTTTCACTGCTGTCGCCTGCGGTAGCATAGACAGGGTCGCCTATTTTAAGGGTATAGTCATAGCCGTCTCCTGAAAGCCTTACTGTTGCGAACGGGTCGGAAAGTCCATGCTCTTTCATTGCAGTTTCATCAGGTGCGATGACCTCACAGCTCTGTGCTGTAAGTCCCCACATACCATGGGTAGTTGCTGAAGAATTTGTGATGTTCAGGTATGAGAAGATAGGCTCTGTCATTACCTGACCTGAAAGTCCCTCTATCTCGTTCGGGTTATTTTCAAACGCCATTTCATAGTCCAGATCTTTTCTTGTAACTGTTTCCTTGCCATAGTCAGGCCAATCGTCGTCAGACGGCTTTGTAAGCAAAGTGAGGTTCGCATATGCGGTCACTGGATCTGTATAGTATGAAAGCTTTGTTCCCATTACCATATAGACGGTCTTTTCATCGTCAAGGCTCACATAGCTGTATCTTTCGTTGCTTGGTGAAACAGAGCCTACATGAAGGGTAGTGGCAGTGCCGTCGCTGTATTCAACTGTGAGATCTGCTGTGGGCTTATCAAGACCGTATTTTGACATATCCTCAACGTTTTCTTCAACGAGCTTTTTCGCCTTGAAGCCGTCAAGATTCGATATCATGGAAGCTTCTGCGGTGGCATTTGCATTGAGAGTGCCAAGCTCAGGTATGCTCCATGTGGATTTGCCTGACTCGGACTTATTAACGGAATACTCGCCATGTTCGTTTGAAACCTTTACGCTTGTTATATCGTCGCTTGACTTTGTAAGGATAACAACGCTCTCGTCCTGACTTGAAACTGCCGCTGTTGACGATGAGCTGGAGTCTGCGTCTGATTTGCCTGAGGTGGAGTTGAGAAACGCCATTACTCCCACCAGACAAGCGGCTGTGACTCCGCAGATAATGATACCCTGCAATTTACCATTCATTTGTGATTACCTCTGTGTTTTACTTATTCTTTCTTCTTGACCAGATAACGATACCCACTATAAGAACTACAACAGGTACGCCAAGGCAGAATGTCCATTTAAGAACTGTTTTCTGCTGCTGAGTGATGTCGAAAACATTGCCTGTAATAGTTTTTGGTGTGATAGTGATACCTGCGGTCTTTCCGGTAAGGCCGTTTATAACGCTTATGAAATACTCGCTGTTCTGATACTGTGAATACTGCAAGTAGGTATCAGACAGCATACCCTCTGAACCTACTGCGATAACATTGCTATAGAGAGTTTTGTTATCGTCTGTAAATTTTGCCTTTGAGCCGACAGCCATATAATTCTGCTGACCCTTTACCAGAGCATCGCCTATATTCACCTGACCTGTGGTCTGTGATATATCAACATTTGCGGTATAGGCAGAATCTGAGGACTTGAGGTAAGCGTCTGTGGACACCATATCCTGCTCGTCAAAGAGTGTGTTTACAGGACGGCAGAGTGCTGAAAGGATAGCCGGGTTCTCTGTAGAAACGTCCTGAGTGAAGTTATCGGAAACTGTGGAAGCTACTGTTATGCAAGGCGAGTTATAATACTTGCCTGAGTCGCTTTCGCAGATAACGCCCTTGCCGACAGAAAGTCCATACTCTGACAGGAACTCATCAAGATTCGGGGTGTCCTCCTGACCATAAGAAGCGATATAGAGGAGCTGTTTGCCAAGATTTCCGTCATTATTGAGGAAGTCGCTGACCTTTTTGATATCCTCCTCCAGATAGTCAGTCTTAGGAGCAGGGATAACCACAACGTCTGTATCGGCAGGGATATCCTCGGAGGTTATATCCACTGTGTTCACGTTATAGCCGTTAGCTGTAAGAAGCGTCTGGAAATATGTGAGCTGTGTAAGCTCGCTTCTGCCTGTGAGGACAGTAACATAGACAGGGTTAGGGTCTGTTACTGTCATAAGTGCAGAAGTGAAAGCCTGCTCTGCGTTTGAGGACTCAACATAGCTGCCGTAATAGGACAGAAATGAAAGGTCGCCGCCTGCCTGCTGGGCAAGGGTATCTATGCTGTAGCCTGATTGTGACAGCTTCTGCTCGAACTCGTCTGTGAATGTAAGGAGGTCGAGCATACCGAGCTTTCTTGTTCGGCTTATCTCTTTGCCGTCAACCTTTGTTTTTGTTTCAAATATCATATCGAACTGGCTGATAGTATCGGTATACTCCTTAACGATCTCAGGGTGTGAGTCGATATCAACGAAACGATATGTGATATGGTGATTGAGCTTACAATAGTTTTTCAAAAGCTCAACAGCCTGCTTATTATAAGAGCTGTAATTTGTATAAGTATTCTCGTCTGCGAAGATAGTTACCTGAACGTCTACGTTCACTTTCTTTACATAATCCTCTGTATCGTTTGAAACTGAATATATCTTATTTGTAGTCAGGTCGATAGTGATAGGATATCTGTCAAAAAGCATTGTTGTGACAACATTCACCAGGACAAGCAGAGCGACAAAAACGCAGGTGAACACTGTTGCCATTGTTCCATGCTTGAGCTTTTTGGCATTGAACTTTTTGCCGTCCTTTGTCTTTTTCTCTTTTTTATCTTTCTTTTTGTCTTTATCTTTTTTATCCTTTTCTGTATCCTTTGGAGCGGTCTTTGCTGCCTTTTCGTCTGCTACAACGTCTTTAAGCAGGTCTGCTCCTGATACAGAGATCTTTTCGTTATTATTCTCTTCCATTTAAACAGCCCTCCTTTAGCCCCAGCGGCGTTTTTCAAGCACTCTCACCGTGAGGAAAAGAAATGCCACTATTGCACTCAGAAAGAACACAACGTTAGAAAAATCAAAAAGTCCATAGGTGAATGAATAATATCTCTCGCCGAATGACACCTTTTCGCACACTGTTGTGAGCCATTCAAAAGGCAGAAGATTGCCTATAGTTGACAGGAACGACACGAAGATAAGTGCGATAAAGCTTATTACTGCGGCAACTATCTGGTTTTCTGTGAAAGATGAGCAGAAGATACCGATAGCGATATAAGCGCCGCCAACAAGTGCCAGAGCGACGATGTTGCCCACAACGACGTTCCAGTCAGGCGTACCGAAAGCGGATACGACAACTGCAAAAACGCCTGTGATAGCGATAGCTATGATATAGATAAGGAAAGCGGCAAGGAATTTACCAACGACTATGCTGCCAAGTCCCACAGGGGCGGTGAGCAGACACTGGTCTGTTTTTGTTCGCTTTTCCTCGGATATGGTTCTCATGGTGAGGACAGGTATAAGCACTATTATGATTATAAGAAGCGCACTGAAAACGGAATCAAGTCTTGTATAGCCGCTTTCAAGGCTGTAGTTTGCAAACATTACGCCTGAATAGGCATAGAATGCCGCAAGGAAAATATAACCGATAGGTGAGGTAAAATAGCTTCTTACCTCTCGTCTGAATATTGCGCCCATTAGTCATTTCCCTCCTTATCGGAAGTATTTTCAAGGGCAGGCAAAGCCTCGCCCATTGTGAGCTTGAGGAATATATCTTCAAGTGAAAGTTCAGAGGTCTTAAGTTCAAGCATATACCAGCCGTTTTTAACAACTGTTTCAAAGACGTCACGTCTGATATCCACGCCCTCTTTTGCCTCTATTCTTATATCGTTCACGCCGTCTTTATGGCTTGCGTCGCAGATGACTTTCTCAACGCCCTTTATGCCCTGCATTGCTCTGACGATCTTATCCTTATCGCCCTGTATCTTTGCAGTGAGCTTATGCTCGCCTGAGAGCTTCTGGGAGAGGTGTTCCTCTGTATCGTTTGCGACGACCTTGCCCTCGTTGATAACTATTATCTTATCGCAGACAGCCTGCACTTCAGAAAGGATATGGGAAGAAAGGATAACGGTATGATTTTTGCCGAGCTTTCTTATAAGAGTTCTTATCTCGATTATCTGCTTAGGGTCAAGACCTACTGTAGGCTCGTCCAAAATAAGAACCTTTGGGTTGCCGATAAGAGCCTGAGCAAGACCTACTCTCTGTCTATAACCTTTTGACAGGTTCTTGATTATTCTGTTATAAACATGGTCTATCTTTACAAGTCCGCATATATCTTTAAGATGTGACACCTTTGGAAGCTTACACTTTTTAAGGTCATAGACAAAATAGAGATATTCTTTTACGGTCATATCCATATAAAGGGGCGGAAGCTCAGGGAGATAGCCTATCTGCTTTTTAGCCTTGATAGGGTCTTCAAGGATATCTACGCCGTCTATAAGGGCTTTGCCGTCTGTACAGGATATGTAGCCTGTAAGGATATTCATGGTGGTGGATTTTCCCGCTCCGTTAGGACCGAGGAAGCCGAGAACTTCGCCGTCCTCCGCTTTGAAAGAGATATTATCGACAGCCTTTTTGTCGCCGTATCTCTTGGTAAGGTTTATAACCTCTATCATTTTATTTCCTCCTCTTAGGAAAAGCATTCATAAGTCTTTACAATTTTATAATACTTATGTGACAGGGGAGTGATAGCTGTACGAAATACAGAGCATTTTAAGTAAATTTAAAGTAGCAAATACTCAAAATGCTCCGCTGTTGAATTATTTATCTGTTTAAAAGCGATGTATCTATGTAATTTGTAGGGGAGCGGTGCAATTTCTGCTTTGCAGAGATCCGACATCCCACTTGTTTGGAAATTATTTCGCCCCTACACATATTCAACATTTTCGTAGTTTTTATTATGACAGCTTCTCAATGCCCTTTCTTATTCTTGCAAGAGTATCCTCCTTGCCGATGAGATATGATATCTCAACACCGCCACCCGGAGTGAACGCCTTACCTGAAACTGCAACTCTAAGAGGCCACAGAACGATACCGTTCTTTACGCCAAGCTTGCCGATAAGGTCAAAGAGTGCGTCATGGATATTTTCCTCTGTCCAATCCTCAACGCCCTCGAGTACAGGGAGAACTTCTTTGAGAGATTCAAGAGAATTTTCAGGGTTCGTTTTCATCTTCTTATGTGTATAGAGAGCTATATCATACTCAGGGAGAGCGTCGATAAAGTCTACCATTTCAGGTATCTCTGTGAAAAGCTCTGTTCTTGCCTGCAAGAGCTTTGCGATCTCGTTAAGGTCAACGTCCTCTCTATGAACGGACTGCTTGATATAAGGGATAGCATACTCAGCAAACTTCTCAGGGGTCATAGCCTTTATATACTTGCCGTTGATAGCTTTAAGCTTAGCAGGGTCGAAGATAGCAGGTGACTTAGAAAGTCCGTGGATATCGAACTCCTTAACAAGCTCTTCAAGTGAGAATATCTCGTTCTCGCCCTTTGGCGCCCAGCCAAGCAGAGCGATATAGTTTATAACAGCTTCTTTAAGATAGCCCTTTTTCATAAGATCCTCATAGGAAGCGTCGCCGTCTCTCTTTGAAAGCTTATGCTGTTTATCTTTCATGATATGCTCAACATGGATATAGGTTGGTATCTCCCAGCCGAAAGCCTTATAGAGCAGGTTATACTTAGGTGCAGAAGCAAGGTACTCGTTACCTCTTACAACGTGTGTGATACCCATAAGGTGGTCGTCAACGACGTTTGCAAAGTTATAGGTAGGCATACCGTCTGTCTTTATAAGTATCTGGTCGTCGAGGGTAGAGCAGTCAACAGTGATATCGCCGTAAAGCTCGTCATGGAAAGTAACTTCGCCCTCTGTAGGTATTTTCTGTCTGATAACATAAGGAACACCTGCGTCAAGCTTTTCCTTTATCTCTTCAGGTGAGAGGTTGCGGCAATGTCTGTCATACATTGGAGCGATACCGCTTGCTTCCTGAATGGCTCTTACTTCCTCAAGTCTTTCTTTGTCGCAGAAGCAATAATAAGCTTCACCCTTTTCAACAAGCTCCTCGGCATATTTCTTGAACATACCCATTCTCTGTGACTGGATATAAGGGCCTACAGGTCCGCCGATATCAGGGCCTTCGTCCCAATTAAGACCAACGTCTTTAAGTGTCTTATAGATGACCTCAACAGCACCGTCAACATAACGCTCCTGGTCTGTATCCTCGATACGGAGAATAAAATCTCCTCCGTTCTGCTTTGCAATAAGATAGGTAAAGAGTGCTGTTCTCAGGTTGCCTATGTGCATATAACCTGTTGGTGAAGGTGCAAATCTTGTTCTTACCTTGTTCATTTATATCTTCCTTTCAAAATTAGAGTCTTATTTCATATCCTGCTCATCAAATGCAATTTTTACATATTTCGCAGGATTATTTGCAATATACTGCCTTATTTCTGCGTGTTGCTTTCTGTTTTTGATTATCGTATCATAAAAAGATTTTTGCCATATGGAATAACCTAGTTCTTTTGTGACAGCCTCTTTGAAATGTTTTATGACCCTTGAAAGTGTCGGTGTTTCACTTGTAGGGGCGAACAGTGTTCGCCCGTTTTTCGGCTGTTTTTCAATTTTGATTATAATATGCACATGGTCAGGCATGATACAAGACATCTCTACAAAAACGTCGGGATAGTGCTCAGATATCTCTGTGAGTTTTCTCTTTACAAGTTTTCCTGTAACAGAAAGTTTTGGGTGCAGCATTTCATTTGCAGTCAGCGGGCGAACACTGTTCGCCCCTACATTCTCCCACAGGACTTGGTATTTTTCAGTAACACATATCGTCACAAAATACAAGCCGTTCGCAGAATAATCATAACCCTCAAGACGTATTTTCTTCCGTCTTGGCAAATCTTCACTTGTCATATTTTATTTTCCTCAAAATATCTGACCGCCTGCTCTTTGTTTTTTGCTATCTCCTCACGGAGGCTGTCAAAGCTGTCAAACATTTTTTCGGGGCGGAGAAATTCATGCAGTTCAAGTTTTAGCTTTCTGCCGTAAAGATCCCCATGATAATCCATGATGAAGGTTTCTGCAAGGGGAGCTGTTTCAACATGGACGGTAGGCTTTACGCCTATATTTGTCACGCCTGCATACTTATTTCCGTCTATTTCAACAGCGGAGCAATAAACGCCGAATTTCGGCATTACCCTGCCCTTTGGTATCTGCTGATTTATCGTGGGGAAATCCCACGTTCTGCCACGTTGAAAGCCGTGTTCCACTTGAAGGCAGAATCCAAAATGATAACCCAGCATTTCATTTGCTTTGGCTATCTCGCCCTCACGGACGCATCGTCTTATCTCAGTGGAACTTATGACCTCGCCGCCCATGAGCAACGGACTTACTATTTCCACATCTATATCATATTTTTCACCGAGCCTTTTAAGGTCAACAGCCTTGCCCTGTGCGCCTTTGCCGAATGTAAAATCGTTTCCGCACACTGCGCCGCTGCAATTGAGCCTTTCTTTCAGCACCTTTTTCACAAAATCCTCCGGTGACATTCCTTTGAACTCTGCAAAATCAGGTGAGAAAAGCACCTCGACCCCAAGCTCTGCCATTTTTTTATGCTTTTCCTCGTCGCTCATAAGCATTTCTATCCTGCCGTCATGACCTTTTGAGGTCACTGTGTCGGTCTTGAAACAGAAAACTGCCGAATGTCCGTCAAGGCTCTTAGCCTTTTTCACAGCCGTTGTTATTATGAGCTGATGTCCTCTGTGGACTCCGTCAAAAAGTCCAAGAGCGCAAACTGTCCTTTTTTCGGGGATAAACCCGCTGTTTGTTATATCCGTCAAAATATCCCTCCGAATAAAACAAATTATCAGAAATTTTTGAAGCTTCTGAAGCTGCCCTCATGAAAAGTGCCGATACCGAGAAAGCTGTTATCACTGCCGTAGACACGGTAGAGTTTGTCCTCTGACAGATCTTTTATCCCTGTCTGCTCAGGTCTGAGCTTTACTCCGTTTCTATAAAGCTTTGTTTCCCACTGTCCAAGGGTAGTTTTTTCGTAGCTTACAAAGGCTCTGTCAAGGGGGATAAGCATTTGTGACAGCTTATCCTGCTCACAAATTTCGGCTATCTCCTCTATGGTATAGCAATCTTTTATATCAATGCCCCCTGAATAGGAACGCTCAAGAGAAGTCATCATTCCGCCGCAGCCAAGCTTTTCACCTATATCGCTGATAACGGAGCGTATATAAGTACCTTTTTCGCAATCAACTTTCATTACGCCCCTGCGTGAAGCTTCGTCATATTCTATTATATCAATGCTGTCGATATGGACAGCTCTCGGCTCACGCTCTATTTCTTTGCCTGCTCTTGCAAGCTCATAGAGCTTTTTGCCGTTCACTTTTATTGCAGAATACATAGGCGGCACCTGCATGATATCGCCTACAAAACTGCTTTTTGCACATTCAAGGTCGTTTCTGGCAACTGCCTTGTCGCTTGTTTTTAACGTCTTTCCTGTGCTGTCTAAGGTATCGGTGCTTACCCCAAGCTGAAAGCCTGCGGTATAGACCTTTCGTCTGTCGGGGATAATATCGCAGGCTTTTGTGGCTCTGCCCACGAAAACAGGCAGGACGCCTGTTGCCATAGGGTCAAGGGTCCCTGAATGACCCAATCTTTTTATCCTTAGAACTCCTCTGAGCTTTGCGATAACGTCAAAAGAAGTCCAGCCCTCGGGCTTTTTTACAGGCAAAATGCCGCAGATATTATCCTTGCTGTTATCCAAGCTCATCAGCCCAAGACCTTTTCCGCTTGCTTGAGAAGCTTAGCCTTGACTTCTTCAAGGCTTCCTGTTATCTCACAGCCTGCGGCTCTTATGTGTCCTCCGCCGCCAAACTCACGGCAGAATGCAGAAGCGTCTATCTCATCGTCGCTTCTTACTGATATTTTAAAGACGTTCTCGTGTCTTTGCTTAACTGTTATGCCTATTTTCACGCCCTCAACGGACAATGGTATAGAAGCAAGTCCCTCGAACTCGGCAGCGTCAACGCCGCTTTTCTCCATAAGCTCTTTTGTAAGCACTATCATAGAGCATTTGCCACCGCAGTAATACTCCATATTCGCTGTAACGGACTGCTCCACCATAAGTCTGCCCTTGCTTTTTACATCAAACATTTTTCTGTTGATATAAGCAAAATCTATGCCATATGACATAAGCTCTGCACAGGCGATGTGAGCCTGCGGAGTTGTGTTTTCATACTTGAAGCAGCCTGTATCCGTTGCAATGCCTGTATAAAGGCATCTCGCTATCTGACGTGATATCTTTCTGCCTGAAGCTTTGAATATCTTATACATTATAAGTGCTGCGGCAGAAGCGTCTGCTTCTACATATGACTGCTTTGCAAAATACTTGTTTGAGATGTGGTGGTCGATGCAAAGGTCGATTGCACCCTCCTCGGCATACTTTGAAAGGTTGCTGCCAAGAAGATTTGTGTCTGCGATATCCACTGCGATAACGTACTTCACATCAAATTCCTGAGGGTAATAGCTCTCATAGATAAGATCATATCTTTCGGGAAAGCTGTCTGAATTTACAACGTTAGCCTTTTTCCCCATATCTCTCAGAAAAGCGCACAGGGCAAAGCCTGAACCAAGCGTATCGCCGTCGGGGCTTTTATGAGTTAAAATAAGAAAATTGTCATTTTCCTCAAAAATTTTAAGAATATCCTGAAATGTCATAATATCCTTTCTCCTCTATTGTTCTTCGCCGTCTTTCTCTTCTTTTTCTTCTTCGGGCAGAACTTCTTTAAGAAGCTTGTTTATCTTTGCTGAATGCTCGATAGAATTATCTGCGATAAATTTAAGCTCAGGGCATTTTTTCAGCTTCAGCACGTTTGATATCTCCCTTTTGAGAAATCCTGTTGCCGACTCAAAGCCCTTAACGGCTTCCTTTGCCTTTTCATAGCCCTCAAAGCTTGAAACATACACTTTACAGAATGAGCCGTCGCCTGCCACGTCGCAGCGGACGATAGTGAGCATATCTCCTCCGTGTATCCTTGGGTCTTTAAGGTCTCTCATTTTGCCCGATATTATTCTTCTTATATCTTCGGACATACGTCCTGCTCTGTAACCTGCCATAATATCTTTATCTCCTGCTTAAATATGCTCTTACGGGGCGGCTGTCCGTCCCGTAAGCATCATTATCAATCTCTGTATTCTTCCATATAGAACGCCTCGAAAATGTCGCCCTCCTTGATATCGGTGAACTTTTCAAGAGTGATACCGCACTCAAAGCCTGCGGCAACTTCCTTGGCGTCGTCCTTAAATCTCTTAAGGCTTGACATCTTATCCTCGGCGATAACGATACCGTCTCTTACGACTCTTATCTCGTTATTTCTGCCCACCTTACCGTCAAGAACGTAGGAACCTGCTACAGTACCAACATTGGATATCTTGTATACCTGTCTTACCTCGATACGAGCTGTTTCCACCTCTCTGTACTTAGGAGCGAGCATACCCTTCATAGCGTCTGTTATTTCTTCTATTGCATCATAGATTATTCTGTAAAGTCTGATATCAACGCCGCTCTGCTCTGCATTCTGCTTTGCAACTGGGTCAGGACGAACGTTAAATCCAACGATGATAGCGTTTGAAGCGTTTGCGAGCATAACGTCGCTTTCAGATACAGCGCCTACGCCGCCGTGGATGACCTTAACTCTGACCTCGTCATTTGAAAGCTTTTCAAGTGACTGCTTAACGGCTTCAACTGAGCCTTGAACGTCAGCCTTGACGATGATAGGAAGCTCTTTCATTTCTCCCTCAGCTATCTGGCTGAACAGGTTGTCGAGAGTTACCTTCTGATGCTGCTGGAACAGTTCTTCCTTAGCTTCATGCTTTCTCTGCTCAACAAGCTCTCTTGCAAGCTTTTCGTCTGCAACTGCGTTGAAAACGTCGCCTGCACTTGGAACTTCGCCCAGACCTGTTATCTCAACAGGTGTTGACGGGCCGGCTTCCTTAATGCTTCTGCCCTTATCGTTTGTCATCGTTCTTATACGTCCGACAGAAGTGCCTGCGATTATAACGTCGCCTGACTTCAAAGTACCATTCTGCACAAGAAGTGTAGCAACAGGACCTTTACCCTTATCAAGTCTGGCCTCGACAACAGTACCTCTTGCAAGTCTGTCAGGGTTAGCTTTAAGCTCCTTGACCTCTGCAACGAGGAGAATGTTTTCAAGAAGCTCGTCGATACCCATACCGGTCTTTGCAGAAACAGGAACTGCGATAACATCGCCGCCCCATTCCTCGACGACGAGGGACTGCTCTGTGAGCTGCTGCTTAACTCTGTCAGGGTCTGCGCCTTCTTTATCCATTTTATTGATAGCAACGATTATTGAAACGCCCGCTGCCTTTGCGTGGTTGATAGATTCGATAGTCTGCGGCATGATACCGTCATCAGCGGCAACAACGAGGATAGCGATATCTGTAACGTTCGCACCTCTTGCTCTCATGGCTGTGAAAGCTTCATGACCAGGAGTATCCAGGAACGTTATCTTCTTGCCCTGATACTCCACCTGATAAGCACCGATATGCTGTGTGATACCGCCTGCCTCAGTGTCAGTAACGTGAGCGTTTCTTATTCTGTCGAGGATAGATGTCTTACCATGGTCAACGTGACCCATAACGACAACGACAGGGCATCTTTCCTGCAGGCTCTCCTCTGGATCTTCGTCAGTTTCGATAAGTCTTTCTTCTATTGTAACGTGTACTTCCTTTTCAACCTTTGCGCCAAGCTCTTCTGCAACAAGTGCGGCGGTATCAAAGTCGACCACCTCATTGATAGAAGCCATTACGCCAAGACCCATAAGCTTTTTGATGACCTCGGTAGCTGTTACTTTAAGTCTGCTTGCAAGCTCTGAAACAACGATCTCGTCAGGTATCATGACCTTGAGCTGCTGCTTTCTTGCTCTTTCAAGCTCCAGTCTGCGGAGCTTTTCGCTCTCAGTTTCCTTCTTATGTGAGAACTGCTGTTTCTTTCTCTGCTGAGATTTCTGGGTGAGCTTCTGCTTCTTTGTGAAGTTATCCTTGCTCTTGTTCTGCTTTGAGTTTGCAAGGTTATCATACTTCTCGTTATACTTATCAAGCTCTATATAGCTTCCTCTTGTGTCGATAGTTCTCTGTGTGCCGAACGAATCGTTATCCTCAGAGATAGTATATCCGCCTGAAGCTTCTTTCTTATCAGAAAAACCGCCAAGCTGCTGACGAACGCCATGCTCTTTCTTCTTTGCAGGCTTCTGTGGAGCTGGCTGCTTTTTCTTCTGTTCAGGTGCAGGCTGTTTTGTTTCGACTTTGACCTCCGGCTTCTTTTCCACCTTTGGCTCTGCCTTAGGCTCAGGCTTTGCTTCCGCCTTTGGAGCCGGCTTAGGCTCAGGCTTCTTTTCAGCCTTTTTCTCCTTTTTCTCAGCCTTTACAGGCTTCTTATCTGCCTTCTTTTCTTCCTTGACAGGCTTTACGTTATTTGCATAGAAAGCATCAAAGCTGTCCACCTGATTGTTCTGTGTATAATACTCCAGAACATAAGAGATTTCCTCAGGGGTAAGCACTGACTGTGTTTTCTTTGGCTCTCCGCCGAGCTTGCCAAGACACTCGATAAGGTCGTTATTTGTAACTTTCAGATCCTTAGCCATATCGCTAAGCTTATATTTAGTTGTTTTCATACTCATAGGCTGTAAAATACCTCCTCAATAAATGCTAAATGCTATAAAACTCATTTTCGTCAATAGGGATCTCCTCAAGCCCTTTGGCGCAAGCCTTTGCGAAGCCTCCCTCGCAAATAGCGATAACGCCTGTTCTTTTGCCAAGGCCAAAATGGATATCGTCCATTGTCATGCCAAGACTGTAAAGCTTTATCCCGTTTTTGTAGCAGTTGAACTTTATCTCTTTAAGAGATTTAGGTGAAAAATCCGTTGCCGCAAACACTGCGCAGGCTTTGCCTGTATTGCAGGCGTCCTTCACCATATCCATACCCATTACAAGCTTTCCTGCTTTTCTGCACATTGTAACAAGCCCTATTTTATTATTCATTTTCCCTAAGCTCGCCCTCCATGCTGTTATATATATCCTCGCTTATCATGCAGGAAAAGCTTCTTTCAAACTTCCTTGCTTTTCTTGCTTTTTCAAAGCACTCGACGCTTTTGCATATATAAGCGCCTCTGCCTGATTTTTTGCCTGTGAGGTCAAGGGAGATATCCCCCTCTTTTGACTTCACCACTCTGATAAGCTCTCTCTTGGGTTTCATTTCACCGCACCCAAGACACATTCTCATTGGTATCTTCTTAGTTTTCATCATCAGCAGCCTCAGCCTTTGCAGAGCTTTCGGATACGATATCTATTTTATAGCCTGTCAGACCTGCGGCAAGCTTTGCGTTCTGACCCTTATTACCGATAGCAAGTGAGAGCTGGTTGTCAGGAACAGTAACACGGCACTCTCTTACGCCCTCCTCTTCGCTGAGAACAACGTTTATTACCTCAGCCGGAGCAAGAGCCTTTGCGATAAACTGTGCAGGGTCTTCGCACCAATTGATGACGTCTATCTTCTCGCCCTTGAGCTCGTTCACTACAGAAGTAATTCTTGACTTTCTTGGACCTATGCAAGCGCCTACAGCGTCAACGTTAGGGTCTTTTGAATAAACGGCTATCTTGCTTCTTGCGCCTGCAACTCTTGAGATAGCCTTTACTTCAACAGTGCCGTCTGCTATCTCAGGAACTTCAAGCTCGAAAAGTCTTTTAACAAGCTCTCTGTGAGTTCTTGATATCTTGATAGAAGGCTTTCTGTCAGGGTTTGCGATACCTACAACATAGACCTTGATGATATCGCCAGCCTTAAGAGTTTCGCCAGGTATCTGCTCGTTTCTTACAAGATAAACCTCGTTCTTGTCGATAGTAAGTATAGCGTTCTGAGTAGCAGGCTCTACCTTCTGAACTGTGGCAGAAACGCACTCATGCTCCTTATCGTGATACTGCTCGATAAGTCTTGCTCTTTCAAAATCCTTGATATCGTGCTTGATAGACTGCTTTGCATTCTGAGCGGCAACTCTACCGAACTTTGCAGGGTCAAGAGGTATCTCTACCATATCGCCCACCTTGATGTTAGGGTCATATACTCTTGCTTCGTCAAGGAATATCTCGTTGTCAGGGTCGTCAACATACATAACGTCCATAACTTCCTTGAGTATCCTCATATCCAGCTTTCCTGTAACAGGGTCGATATCAACTCTGATATTCTCGCAGTAAGGATAATCCTTCTTGATAGCCTTTTCGATACCTGATTTTATTTTCTCGATAAGTATATCACTGCCGATATTATTTTCCTTTTCCAAATCCGTCAGAGCTTTAAAAAAATTGCTAGTCATTTCCTTATTCATTTTCTGATCAATCCTTTCATACTTGATTCGGGCTTTGCCCATGTTTATTAAATTTCTTCATTCAGAACAGGTCTGCGTCATCATTGAGCTTTACATATGCACAGTCTGCAAGCTTAAATTCCACATTCTCAACGCCGTTCATATCCTCGTCAAGCTTCTGACAAAGTATCTTATCCTTGTCATATCCCACAAGACCCACAACGAACTCTTTCTCGCCGTTTTCGTCAGGTCTTATGAGCCTTACTCTTACAACGTCGCCAATGCAGACTTCAAAATGCTCGGGTCTTCTAAGCTCTCTGCCAAGTCCGGGGCTTCCGCACTCAAGCACATAGCTTTGAGAGATAGGGTCTGCCTCGTCAAGAGCCTTGTTCATAGGTCTTGTGAAAGCCTCGCAATCGTCCATATCTATGCCGCCGTCCTTGTCGATAAGCACCCTGAGGTACCACGTTGCTCCCTCCTTTTCAAACCTTACGTCCCAAAGGAAAAAGCCAAGCTCGTCTGCGATAGGCTGTGCAAGCTCTCTTACCTTTTCTACCGTAGTTTTCTTTACTTCCATACAGCACCTCCGTTAATGCTTCTCAAAGCAATGCCTATTAGCTTTGCCCTGAAAAAAGCCCCATACAAAACCAAAAGACCGGAAGTCAAGTTCCAGTCTTTCATTAAAAGCCTATTGTAATTATTATACCACACAAAACATTTTTTTGCAAGGACATTCAAAAGTTTTTAATGAAAAGAATTAAATATTATGTTAATAGTCTGTAAACATTCCGTCAACTGACGTTCTTTTCATTTTCCTCAGGAGTATCCTTTGGTTTTGCTTTTGTTTTATCAATGTGTTTCTTCACTGTTCCCTCAACAAAATCAAGGGGGACAGTGAACATTATGCCCGTATTTGGCTGAGATAAGTCGCCCACTGTGTTATATACTATTTTTCGTGCGGTATCGAGCTGATTGTTTTTTATTACCGACAGGATAGTTCTGTTATCCTCGTCGCCGCTGAAAAGACCTCTGATAGAGGCGCTGAGAAAGCTACTGTCAAGTCTTGAAAGGGTCATTGCCATACCTGATGACTCGATTATAGTCGCACCCTTTATGCCTGCTGCTGAAAGTCCCTCCAGCAGATAGTCAAGGACATCTGTTTTATTAAGGATTATGACCAGAAGTTTCACCTTTTTCGCCCCCTGTTAAAATTTCAGCCTTTGTTTTTTTACTTCTCCGCTGCTGACGGCGCAGTGTCTTTGAGCATTGTCTGAACGCTCTCCTTGAACTTATCAGACACCTTGAAGTGAGAATCGTCCGTCCACTCGCCCTCAGGGATAAGCGCTTCGGCAGGAGTAAGGTTCTGATCCAGCATATCCTTTAGATATGTTTTTTCTTCCTTATACTGCGCACTTGTCCAATCGGTATCGCTGTTTGCGGTAAAGATATTATAGAAGTTATCAAGGTTATCCTTGGTGATATTCGTCTGCTGGAAAGCGTTGTTCATAAGCATTGTAACTGCTGTTCCAAGGAACTTCATGTTGCCGTTCCTGCCCTCTTTGAAAACAGGATACTGACAGATAAGTCTTATCTGATGACCGCTGAGGTTAGTCAGATCGCCGCTTGGGATAGCGATATCGTTCTCGTCATTATCCTGAGAGAGATAGTAAAGCTCCTCATCAGGAGTATATGTAATTCCGCCCACAATATCCGCCGCATTCTCGAATGCGTCATTTGTGAGAGAAACGTAATTGTCTATAGTGATACCGAAAGTGTCTGCAACGGCTGCTTCCAGCTTCACCATGCCGCCCTCTTCGTGTATCTCACGCATTGTCTGGCTTCCGCTCACTGTGAACGCTGAAACAGGCATTATGATTATCTTCTTTGCGTCCGGTGCAACTCTTATGACTGTTGCGTCTGCAAGAACGCCCTTGCTGTTCACTCTTGCAAAAAGGGTATTATAAACCGGGCTTTTTATGCCTGCGTCGCTGTCGCTGTCATCATTGCCGATAACACCAAACTCTCTGAGGGCATACAGTGCAAGCATGCCGATAACAAAGAGGAATATTATCATCGTTATGAAGTAGACCAGAGCGATAGGAGCCTGAGATCTTCTTTTTTTCTTGTGAGCTTTCGTCTGAGCCATGTTATTGATCTCCTTACTTTCAAATATATACAGGCAGGCATACTGTCCGCCATATTTTCATATATAAACTTTTTCGGAAAAATTCTCGAAAACTATTGAACAATTTGCAATTTAGGTGTAAACTAAATAGGACGGCTGTCTGAGTCTGAGTCGATATAAAAAACAGGATTATCGTCAAGGCATATGATGTTCAGCGTAAGACCTGCACGCTTTGCCATGTTTATGGTCTGCAAAGTGCCTGAGCCTTTGGCTTTCTCTTTTATGACCCCGATCAGTCGAGAGGAATGTTCC
This sequence comes from Ruminococcus sp. MSJ-25, assembly GCF_018917825.1. NCBI lineage: Bacteria > Bacillati > Bacillota > Clostridia > Eubacteriales > Oscillospiraceae > Ruminococcus > Ruminococcus sp. MSJ-25. Next base: position 104,835 of record NZ_JAHLPI010000015.1, on the reverse strand, counting down.
ACCATAAAGCTGTTTCGCTTTTTATAACAGCCGTTTTCATACTTGGGGCTTGTTATCACGACCGCACTGCAAGAGTTCAGAATAAGCGAATATGTATAGCTGTCCAAGGGTGTTTTCATCTCTGTACGCTGGCCTGCATAGGGCAGAACGCACACGAGCTTCATATCCTTATATTCGGGCTGAGCCGAAAGGCTGTGGACTATCTCAGCACAGCGCAGGTCGATACCTTTTGACATACCTGATATAAAAGTACGGCAGCCTTCGCTATATGCTTCCTTTATCATAAGGACGAGCATACTCAGGAGATTTTTCATACCCTGCTTATGGACATCGCCGCCGAAAGGCAGATCCCTGTCCCTATGACCTGTAAAGCAGCAAGAGGTATCTCGATTGCAGAAAAATTGTTCTGCGGGGACGATATTACTCACATCAAAGCCTCCTGAAAGATTTGGCGACACAATGCCCATGATAAGAACATTATAACACATTGATTTATCTTTTTCAATAGAAAATGACAAATATTTTGTGCAAAGGCACAATTATAAAACCGAAAGGGAAGAAAAATAAAATGGATTTTTTGAAGAGAGCATGGGCTGAGGTAGATCTTGACAGCATTGAATACAATCTGAAAGAATACCGCAGGCTCATAGGGGAAAAAACAGAGATAATGTGCGTTGTAAAGGCGAGCTGCTACGGACATTTTGACAACGGGGTAGTTCCGTTTCTTGAAAACGAGATGGACATTCGCTGGTTTGCAGTATCGAACATACACGAAGCCCACAGGCTCAGGGATATGGGCATAAAGGGCGAGATACTCATTTTGGGCTACACACCTCCTGAGAATGCGAAGTGGCTCACAAGGCTTGACATCATTCAGGCTTGCACAGAGCTTTCATATGCTAAAGCACTTTCAGAAAACGCTGACGGCAAGGTACGCATACACGCCGCTATCGACACGGGCATGACGAGGATAGGTCTTCACGGGGAAACCGACAAGATATACGGTGAGCTTAAAGAGATATCGAAGCTTGAAAACATTTCGCTGGAGGGCATTTTCACCCACTATGCGGTGGCTGACAGCCTGAGAGAACAGGATGAGAAATACACAAAGGCGCAGACGGAGAAGATACTTGCCGTTGCTGACAAGTGCGAAGCAGAGGGGCTTCACCTTGAAAAAGTGCATTTTCTCAACTCAGCCGGCGGAGTATACTATTATAATGAGAGAAGCTCTCTTGCAAGGCTTGGAATAATACTTTACGGACTTTATCCTGACCCTGCAAAGGCTCTGCCTTTTGAGCCAAAGCCTGCTATGGAATTTAAGGCGGCTGTTGCGCAGGTAAAATACATAGACAATGGCACTGACGTAAGCTACGGCAGGACTTACACTGCAAATGGCAAAGTAAAGCTCGCAACTGTTACGGCAGGCTATGCAGACGGCTATCCAAGGGCGCTTTCAAACAAGGGATATGTGCTTATCAACGGAAAGAAATGTCCTATCACAGGCAGGATATGTATGGATCAGTTCATGTGTGATGTAACTGAGGTAGAGAACGTAAAGGCAGGGGACGAGGCTGTCCTCATAGGCGCACAGGGGGACGAGAGGATAACTGCTGACGATATCGGCAAAATGACAGGAACGATAGGCTACGAGATAGTTTGCGGAATATCTGCAAGAGTGCCGAGAGTTATCTCACGCCACGGAGAGCAGACGGCTGTTCTTGAAATAGAGTAAGGGAGGATAAAGAGCCATGATAAGATTTTTCGGTGGCAGGGTAATGACCCTTGCCAACGGCATAGAAACGCAGGATATAGAGGTCTGGACGGAAGGCTCAAAGATAGTTTTCGTTGGCAAGCCTAAGGCTGAGGAGCTTGACGGAAAGGTTTTTGAACGTGAATATGACCTCAAGGGAAATCTCCTTATGCCGTCATTCAAAAATGCGCACACTCACTCGGCAATGACTTTTCTGCGATCATATGCTGACGATATGCCTTTGCAGGACTGGCTTTTTAAGCAGATCTTTCCAATGGAAGCAAAGCTTGACGGAGAGAAAGTTTACTGGCTCACGAAGCTTGCTATACTTGAATATCTCACAACAGGCTGTACGGCGGCATTTGATATGTACTTTGAGCTTGACGATTATGTAAAAGCCTGCATAGAAAGCGGTTTCCGCTCTGTACTTTGCGGTGCGGTAAGCGGTGACAAGTCTAATCTTGAAAGGCTTGAAAACAACTATCTGAAATACAACAATGTTGACCCTCTTATAAGCTTTATGCTTGGCTTCCATGCAGAATACACCTGCGAAAAGGAGCTTATGGAGGGCGTTGGCAAGCTTGCGGCAAAATACAAAGCGCCTGTTGCAATGCACAACTCGGAAACTGCAAAAGAAGTTAGAGAGTGCATAGAGAAATACGGCATGACGCCAACTGAGCTTTTTGACAGCTTCGGAATTTTCGACTTTGGCGGTGCAGGCTTCCACTGCGTTCACATGAGCGACAAGGATCTTGAGATATTCAAAAACAAGGGCGTATGGGCTGTTCACTGTGCAGGCTCTAACGTAAAGCTTGCGAGCGGCATTGCGCCTATCGTAAAAATGCAGGATATGGGCATAAACATTGCTATAGGTACTGACGGTCCTGCAAGCAACAACTGTCTTGATATGTTCAGAGAAATGTTCCTTATGACAGGCTTGCAGAAGATAGCTTGCGATGATGCTTCCGCCTGCCCTGCTGACTCGGTGCTGAAAGCGGCAACTGTAGGCTCTGCAAGGGCAATGGGGCTTTCTGACTGCGACATTATTGCAGAGGGCAAGCAGGCTGACCTTATCGTTATCGACCTTTTTCAGCCTAATATGCAGCCTCTTAACAACATAGGCAAAAACCTTGTTTACAGCGGCTCAAAGCAGAATGTCAAGCTCACGATGTGTGCCGGCAAGGTGCTTTACGAGGACGGGGAGTTCAGGATAGGCGAAGAACCTGCGGTCATTTACAAGAAAGCTAACGAGATAATCGAGAGCATGAAAGATTAAATGTAGGGGCGGTCTTGTGCCGCCTTTATCTTTTACGCAGTACAGTATTGACACACAAAAAAGGGACGCTTTGAAACGTCCCTTTTTACATTATATTCTATTCTTCAAAGAAAAATGCTTCGTTTGCAGGATAGTCAGTTTCGTCCGTGAGAGTTATCACTGCACAGTCATTTGAGCTTTCGTCCTTTTTGCCGAATATCTGATCTCTGAAAAGCCAGAAAACGTCAACGCAGATAACAGCAAGTATAAGAATGATAAGTATTATCGGCACAAGTGCGCCTGCACCCTTTCCAGGTGTAACGCCGTTCATTTGATTCATCTGATTTGGCTGGATAGGCTGTCCACCCTGATTCATCTGTGGCATTGCATTGTTCACAGGCTGAGCAGGCTGCTGATAGCCCTCTGGTGTAAGAACTCTTTCAGGCTGCTGAGGCTGTGGGGCAACGTTCGGTGTTTCCGCAACTGTTGGCGTCTGAGGTATTTCCACAGTTCTTGAAGCCATTGCAACTTCCTCGGCTGTCGGCTGTGCAGGCTGAACAGGCTTTGCAGGCTCTTGTCCAGGCAGATAAACGCTGTCCATAGTCGGCATATCAGGAGTCGTTGGCGGAATAGTCTGATTTTGCACAGGAGTGTCGTCAAAATGCAGCTCAGGCACTTCGATAGACTCCATTTCAGGATTTCTCTCGTCCACTACAGGCTCGTCGGCAGGCGTTTCGTCCTGCGGCACAGCTGTTCCGCAGACGTTACAGAACTTAGCCCCTGCGTTAAGTGTGTTTCCGCACACTGAGCAGATCTTGCTCTTTATAAGCTTCTGCGGCATTCTTGTTCCGCAGGCAGCACAGAACTTTGCGCCGTCGGCAACAGGCAGACCGCATTTTGGACAATTTTCCATATTAATACCCTCTTTTCATATTATTATTGATCCCCTCAGCCCTTTTGGCTGAGATCAAATTTTTCGATAACTTTCCCGAAAATATACCAGTTGTTTTCTATTTTGACCACTGTTATCTCACGGATGGCAGACAGCTCGCCGCTGTCTGTGGTCTCTGTGAGCTTTGCTGTCATTGTAACAGCTTTTTTGATAGTCACATTTTTGTGATAGCTTTCCTTATAGCTTTTTTCAAGGTCTTTCAAGCCGTCGCTGTCAAGCTCTTTTTTATTACTGAGCTTATAAGAAAGCTCCGTTTTTTCCTCGCCCCTTGTGAGAAGCGTTTCCGCAAGGGCTTCGTTATAGCTGTCGCTGTTTTTATACTCCGCCTCCGCTTCTGGGGTAAAGCAGGAAAGATATGACTGCGTATCGCTATACTGCGCCGCTGTGACAAGTGTCGCCACGGGCTGTTCATATCCCAGGACCGCTCTTTCTTCCTTTCCGCAGGAGCAAAAGAGCATTGCCACACACAAAAGCATACACAGCACTGATAATTTTTTCATTGTGCAAACACCGCATTTTCAAAAACGGGCGGAAATTTCTCCGCCCGTTACTGATCGTTTATATATCTTAGAAACCTGTGCTTATTGGAAGGTCGCCCTCGTCGAGAAGTACCCATGTGCCGTCCATCTTGCCAACAATAACAGTTGTCTTGTCGGTCTTATCAGCGTCTTCGCCTTCGATAGTATACTTGATCTTTACCTTATAAGCCTTTGTAAGCTTATACTTCTTAGCCTTTTTAACACTAAGTACAGAGGCAAGATCTGACATATCGTTGTAGCTGTCGATATCGTCTGAGTCTACCTTAGTCTTTTTAACGACCTCATAGCTTATCTCAGCGTCATCGCCGTATTTCTTTGTAAGTCTATCTCTCTGCTTTTCAGCCTCTTCATCAAAATCCTCGTCGCTTATCTCAATGATACCGTCCAGAGCGTCTGCCATATCTTTATAATAAGGAGGCATAAGCTCTTCATAAGCCTTACCGTCACCGTCATTGAGAACGTCCATAACGTTATTGATAGGAGTTTTCCAGCTTCCACCGCCGAATATCATGCAAAGGATAACAACTACCAGAATAACAAGCACGAGCAGAACTGCCAGAACTGCGATAGTGAGCTTATTAGGCTTGTTTTTCAGATTTTTGATGTTTTCAACAGAAACAGCGTCCTTTATAGCATTCATGTCGATATTCTTGGCTGCCTGCTGAAGATTTGCCATTGGTGAAGCGGTCTGCTGTGCAGGCTGCTGAGGTGCTATTGTTGCACCGCACTGAGTGCAGAAAGTCGCATTGTCGTTAAGCTGAGCTCCGCACTGTCCACAAAATTTTGCCATATAATTCTCTCTCCATATTCATTATAAATTTTTTTGAAGACATTTACTTCATAATAATATATTAAACTAAAGCGTTTGATTTGTCAATAGTTTTTCACAAAGTTTAGCAAAAAAGTACACATCATCAGCCCTTTTCGCACATTTGTTACATATTATTTTGAAAAAGCTGTTACAAAACCTTAAAGCTGTTTACCTATTCTTATGATGCTTTCAGTGATAAGCTTTTTGAAAAGGGGAGCAGCCTTGTCTGCACATTCCTGAACTTCAGCATGAGTGAGAGGATTATCCGTCATGCCTGCTGCAAGGTTTGCAACGCAGGATATTCCGCAGACTTTCATGCCTGCATGATTTGCGGCGATAGCCTCGCAGGCTGTTGACATTCCCACTGCGTCAGCACCGATAGTTCTTGACATTCTTATTTCCGCAGGGGACTCGAAAGACGGTCCGGTGAGCTGGAGATAAACGCCATGGCGGAGGGTTATATTAAGATCCTCCGCTGCACCTGAGATGATATCCCTGAGCTTTTTGTTATATATCTCGCTCATATCAGGAAATCTTGTTCCAAGCTCGTCGATATTCTTGCCAATAAGAGGATTAGGAACAAAGCTTGAGATATGGTCAGTTATAAGCATGAAGTCGCCTGCCTTGAAGCCTGCGTTCACTCCGCCCGATGCGTTTGTAAGGAAAAGCACCTTTGCGCCCAACATTCTCATAAGTCTTGCAGGCAGCACAACGTCCTCCATTGCATATCCCTCATAATAATGCACTCTGCCCTGCATTATAACAACAGGCACTTCGCCAACATATCCGAAAACGAACTGACCCTTATGACCCTCTACGGTAGAGGTCGGGAAACCCTCTATATCCTTATAGCTGAGGGTGTATTTCACGTCTATGGAATTTGCATAATCGCCAAGACCTGAGCCAAGCACAAGGGCTACCTTTGGCTCAAAGTCTATTTTGCTTTTTACGCACTCATAACATTTTGTAAGCTTTTCATAAGCTGTCATAAAATTTCCTCCTATCAATCCTCACCAAGCTTCAGCGCCTGACTTATCTTTATCTTCTTTATAAGTCTGCCAAGCACCACAAAGGCTGTGAGCAGCATTACTCCTATAACTGCATAAAGCTTCAGATAGTCGCTGCGTTCAGGTATCACTGCAAACGGCGGCACTGACTGGCTTGCGTCGAATATGCTCTGGAACAGCGGTACGAAAAGGTCGCTCGTTACGCCGCCGATAAAGATAGCGGCAAATATTGCAACGCCTGACACCAAAAGCTGTTCATAGACTATCATCATTATTATCTCTCTGAACTTCATTCCCATTGCTCTTAGGATACCAAACTGCAAAGTCCTGCTCTTTATGGAGAGTATCCAATAGATAAGGAAACCTATTATGCACATCACCATGATGATGATAAAGCCGAGAGTGAGAGCGCCGTTCATGCCCTGGAGCATAGGGTCGTTTTTCTTTTCTATGGTCTGCTGGCTTGCAGATTCAAGGGTGAGGGGTTTAATGCCTGCTTTGTCTATTGAGTCATAAAACTCCTGAACGGAAGCTCCGTCTTTGAGCTTGAACCATACCTCATAAGGCTCCATACTGGTCTGAACGTTCACATAATCGTAGTTCATAACGGCAAAGTCCATATAACCGCCGTTTTTCGCCTCTTTATAAGGGCTTAGTCCCGGCCAGTAGTCAACAAAGGCAAGGACGGTCACTTCAAAGGACTCGTTTCCGCCCCACTTACACTCTACAGTATCACCAAGCTCCAGACCGTAGCTCTTGAAGCTTGAAGAGAGGATAACTCCCGGGGTGTACTCTGCGAGGGCATTCAGGTAGTTATTTAACTGAACCGGCAGAAGTCTGTCCTCAAATTTGCAGACCTTTGAGAAATCGCTAGGCACTATGGTCATAAGCTGGACATTGCTTGTTGAGCTTTTGCCTGAGCTTGTGTCAGCGCTTTGGTCAAGGAAATCGTCACGGGTCTTTTCCTCATCGTCAGACTTTGTCTGCTGTCTTGGAACGTTCATTTTGTTTGAAGATATGGTCACGCCGTCTTTTCTGAAAACCTTTGTGACATTTTCCACTCCTGCGAGCTTTTCAAATCGCTCAAAAACAGGCTCTACATACTGTATGGTAGTTTCTGTATCTTCTTCGTCGCTTTCCTCGGAAGTCTGCTTTGTGCCTGATTGAGCTGCCTGAGATGCGCTTTGAGGAGTGGTCTGCTGTGCAGATTCTATTTTACTGCTATACCACTGCTCTGTAAGAACAGCGTCGCAGCCAACCCCATAGGCAACGCTTTCCTCGGCATTTCTGTTCAAGGCTCTTGCGGTATTTGCAAAGAACACGCCCAATGATACAGTAAGAACAAGGAACAGCATCAAAAATCTTTCCCTGCCCGTTGAGGAGCGACCGATATTAGTCAGTGAAACATACTGTGCAGGCGACCACACTCTTCTGCCTATTCTTGCGAGAAGCCTTATTATATAAGGATATATCCTTATAAGAAACAGGCCAAGGCCTAGTATAAAGGCAGTGGAAGCCACGAACATTATAGGGTTTACTGTTGCGGTGGTGTCTGTTACACCCTCTGCAACAAGCTTTTCCTGAGTTTTGTTGTAATAATAAAGCCAGCCAACTGAACCGCCCACAAGGATAAAATCAAGGCAGACCTTTTCCCACAGAGCGTGCTTTTTCTTTTTGGCTTTTGACTGCTTATGCTCAACGATAGTTGTTTTTGTGGCAGGAAAGATCGGTATCATAGTTGTGACAAAGAACACTGCCACGGCTATTGCCGCATAGACGACAGCTTCTATTGTCATATGAACAGGGAGCGAACGCCTGTTGACAAACTCCAAGAATCCGTTTGACGCACCAAGTACCTTGCAAAGTCCAAGACCTGCGAATGGTCCTATTATAACAGTCAGAACGCCCAGTACGAGAGATTCCAGAGCATAAATGCCCATTATCTGCAAGCGGCTTGCTCCACGGCTTTTGAACACCGCTATCTCGTTACGTTCCTGCTCAACGTTGAGCTGCGACACCATAAAGAGATAGAATATTATCATAAGTATGACAGGTATCTGCAAAAGCCACAAAACAAGCTGGAGCTGTGATGAACGGCTCTCATAGTCCTTGAGGATATCTGCGGCAGGCATCGAAAAGCCTATGGAATTTTCACCAAAATAGGTCTTTTGCTTTGCTATCATTTCGTTTGTGCTTGCAAGGTCAGTCATATCCATGGAAGCATAATCCACCGCATAGTTATGGACAGCCTTTGTGATATTCACAACGCCAGTATCAACGCAATCCCCGAGCATTGTGTCATAATCTGTAAAGACAACGGCTGTATACTGAGAATCAAGACCCTCTGCCCAATATGCGTCATTTTCGTCCTTAACGTCAAAAACGCCCACGATCTCTATTTTTATTGACTTGTTATCATCAAACACGTCGGCTATCTCATATACTGTGTTTATAGCAAGCTCTGTGCTTTTCATGGCTTTTTCTGTGGCAACGCACTCGTAAACGCCGTCTGAACGCTTGCCTGCAGTGAACATTCTGCCCTGCTTTATGCTGATATGGTCGGAAATATCCGTCATACCGCCGAGAGTGAATCTTGCCTGCGAATTGCCATCTGAAACGGCAAGTGAACGCACATAGAGATACTCGTCACTTATATACTTCTTATCAAGCTTTTCAGGCAGACCAAGCTCCTTGAACTTAACCTCCACTTTGTTATTATAATTCTCAACAGCTTTCTGCTGCTCGCTGCCTGAGATATCCATTTTCAATCCATAGCTGGTATTATACGCACCTGGATAGATCTCATATTCTGTCTGGAACGACTCAAGATCCTTTACAAGCATTCTTTGCAGAGAAGCGTTCATATAAATAGGGATAGTGCTCATCATGGCAGACGCCATAACAAAGCCTACCAGCAGGCAAAGCACCATCCATTTGGTGTTTCGCATTTTACGGAACAATAAGGTGAACATAAGCTTATCCTTTCAAACCTATCTGATAACAATTTCGTCGCCCTCTTTAAGACCCGATCTTATCTCGGTCTGAGAGCCTGTAGAAAGTCCTGTTTCCACTTCAACGGCAGTTTTTTCACCGTTTTTCAGCACATAAACTACCTTTGTGCCGTCAACCTTTTTTATCAGATTATTTGAGATAACGATAGCGTCCTTTACGCTGTCAAGGACAAGTATCGTATCTGCAAGCTGACCCACTGTTTCCGCAGGGGCGGTATCCTTGAAACGAACATAGATAGTATCCGCCTGATAATCTATACCTGTATCGTCAACATTATTGTGATCCTCATTCTGCTCAGCCTGATAATCAGCAAGCTTTTTAGGAGTCATAAAAACAACACCGTCATAATAATCCTCGCCTATCCTTATCTGCACTTCTGTGTCGATATCATACTGGGTGAGGTCGTCAGGCTGTATTGCGATATAAAGAGCCGAAGTATCTATAACAGTTGCGATAGTCTGACCCGGATTTACGTTGTCGCCTGCTCTTACGTCAGAGAGTGACGAAACAACGCCGTCTATAGGTGATTTCAGGCTTGAATCCTCCTTCTGAGCCTGCAATTTTTCAAGCTCTTTTTCAAGGAGCTGCACGTCAACATAAGCAGAGTCTATCTCTGCCTGAGTGCCGCCGCCCTCATAAATTATATCAACTTTAAGCTTTGCTTTTTCGAGGTAAAGCTGTTTTTCTTCTATCTGATAGTCAAGGTCATATGTATCAAGGTCACAGATAACATCACCCTTTTTGACCTTATCGCCTGCTTTTACATAAAATTTTGACACTGTGCCGCTCTGCTTTTCATAAGAAAGAGTATACTGATTTTCCGCTGTGACAGTGCCCGTTGCGACTATCTTCTTTTCAAGGTCTTTTTTCTTTGCCGTAACTGTGGAATATGTAACATCGCTTGCCTTCACGGTCGGCGCATCGAGGACTTCCTCCTCGTCAGGAAGCAGATAGCAACCCCCTGCGGAGAGGCACATTATCGCTGATATTGCGGCAGCAAAAAGCTTTTTTAAATCAACTTTTATATTCATGTTCAGACTCCTAACTGAATATTTTTATAAACAACTTACCATGGGCAATAATACCCAAAGTAATTATATCAAAAAAAAGATGTTTTTTCTATACACGATTGTACTAAATTAACCTGACATTTCAAAGCAATATGCACAATTGCGTTGCTTTATATATGTACAAATTTAATAAGTCTTAAATATATGAACATAAAAAGGCTTCACGCAAAAAAAGTCCCGCACCGAAGTGCAGGACTTTTGATAAGCATATTTGCAAATTAGTTTGCAAGACCTGATCTTTCAACACCCTCGATAAAGTATCTCTGAAGGAATACATACATGATAAGGATAGGTGTGATAGAAAGCAGACAACCTGCTTCAAGCCATACGATTATCTGTCTTACAGATACCGCCTGACCGTCGAAGAGCTGCTGAGTCAGGTTTGTATTCAGGTTCTTCAGCATAAGAGCAACAGTGTCGTTCTGTGTGAAGAATGATGATGATACATAGTAGTCGTTCCAATACCAAACGATAGAGAACAGGAATACTGTCAGGAACGATGACTTTGCGTTAGGACACATGATAACAAGGAATGTTTTCAGTGGGCTGCAGCCGTCGAGGTATGCAGCGTCTTCAAGCTCCTTAGGAAGTCCTCTGAAGAACTGACGGAAGATGAAGATAAACAGACCTGCACGGAGTCCGTTTGCAAACAATGCAGGAAGATACATTGTCCAACCGCTGTTGATAAGCGATGTTGATTTGCCAAGTGTGAATACCTTAGCGAGCCACTCTGGCTTGAAGTAAGCATACTGGAGGTAAAGTGGGATAGTTGTGATCTGTGGAGGTACGATGATCATAAGAACAACGATACCGAACAGGATTCCCTTACCTTTAAACTTAAATCTAGCGAAGCCGTAGCCTGTGATAGAGCAGGTGATAACCTGAAGGACAGAGGCCACGAGGTTAAGGATAACTGTGTTTACAACAGTATCTTCAAACTTCATTACTCCCCAAACGTCCTTGATGTTATCAAGTGTGAAGCTCTTAGGGATCCAAACTACTGATGGGTCGTTCATCTGCTCATTTGGTCTGAACGCAGTTGAAAGCATGAATATCAGTGGATAGAGGATTACGAAGCACAGACCAAACAGGATAAGGAATCTGAAGAACGGCCAAACCATTCCGATAGCTCTTCTTCTTCTGTTATAGCTGATCTGCTCAGGGGTGAGATATTTCTCAAGACCCTCCTCTTTCATCTTCTTATAACGGGCTTTAATAGCAGCCTTTCGTTCTTTTTCGAACTCTTTTTCTTCTTTTTTAGTTGCCACTTAAATCCCCCCTTATTCTACTTCATAGTAAACGAACTTATTAACAAGTGCTACGACAAGTGCAAGGAATACTGCTACGATAAGGAAGTATGCCCAAGCCATTGCCGCTGAGTAGCCATGCTCCCAGTTGCTTGCCTTGTTAAGAACGATCGTCATAACTTCGTTCTGTGGATCAACGAATGAGTCAACGATTGTATAAACCACGCTTGAAAGTATCATTGGGCTGATATAAGGAATTGTGACTTTCCAGAAGAACTCCCATGAAGTTGCACCCTCGATCTGGGCTGCTTCCTTAGCTGAGAGCGGGATACCCTGAAGTGCTGAAAGCACCAGAAGTATCTGGATACCTGAATTCCATACAAGGTTCAGGATGTCGGTGGTCAGCGAGTTTATCATCATAGTGAGCTTATCACTGATGTTGTAGATACCGAGGAAGTTCAGCAACTGGTCAACGAGGTCAGCCTCGAACATTGAGCTGAACTGCTCAGATCCGCCTGCGTATCCGCCTGTGCTCATGTTACCGTTGATGATGTCGATAACAGGACCTGTAGCGATGATAACAGGGAGGAAGAATACTGATCTTGCGAATGTTCTTCCCTTGAATTTCTGATTAAGGATAACTGCGATAAAGATAGAGAATATGAGGATAAGAGGAGTTCTCAAAACCGTATTCTCGATCATTGCTACCAGAGCCTTGGAATAATCCTGATCCTTACGGAAAGCATTTACATAGTTTTTCCAACCGATAAAGGACATTTTCATTCCGCCCTGAGTTACCTCAGTTTTGTTGAATGAGTAAATGAGAGATTCTATAAGAGGCAGGATAAAGAAGTAGATAGTACCCAGCGCCCAGATCGCTATAAATCCGTAGCCGTAAAGTCCTTTTCTTTTTTCATAAGAAAGTCTGTGCTTCTTTTCCTTCATCACAGGTGCAGGAGCGACTGCCTCAGCGGCAGGCTCTTCTGCGATTATCTCCTCTGTTGAAATTTCTTCTATAACAGCCTCAGCGTCATTTTCCTTTTCGACTGTATCTTCAAGATCCTCAGCCTTAACAGCCTCGATCTCTTCAGGAGTGTTTTTGATCTCTTCGCTCATTATTCTGTCAAACCTCCTTCTATACAATCTGCAAGGTCATAGACCTCTGTGCCTACGGTAGCTGTTGCGTTCTTCTTATCAACACTGATAACAACGTCTGAAGCTCCGTCCTTTGAATAAGTTGTGGTAAGAACGTTCTTGTCATCGCTCAGCTCATACTTTGTGATCGTATAATCTGAAACGCCTGAAAGTATGCTGCTTACCTTTTTGTACTGATTAGCCGCAAGATCTGTCCAGCCTGCATAGTTTGAATAATACAGGTCGTCATATTCTGTATCCTGAAGCGTATCAGCGTCAGCGTATGTCATATCATAGTGTATCTGCGAGCCTGAAGCCAGTGAAAGCAGGAATGTTTCATCTGAATTTGAGCTCTTATTGATAGGTGTTGAAGCGTAATCAACATATCCGTGAATGACCATCTGATAGAACGGGATATCGAAATCTGTTACGTTGAATCCACTGGAGTAAACAGGAACGTTTGAAACGTTTGTTACATATGGGAGAACGTAAGAGTTCGCACCGTCTGCGAATACTGTACTGATCTTCTCGCTCGCACTCTTATAGCCGTCAACGATAGTATTCATGGTCTTGCTTCTGCTTGAAGGCTCCTTCTTTGAATAGTCAGAAACAAGCTTTGTTGAATAATCACCGAAGCCGATAGAAGTGAGCTTTTCATCAGTATAGCTCTCGAGCATTTCTGTGAACACATTCGAGTACTTGTTTGGTGTGAGCAGAGCAGGTGAAACTCCCTTTTCTGCAACACCGAAGGCTGGGCTGTATGATGACTGTCTTGAATAAGCATTTGAAACTCTGATAGCTGTGCTTGTAAGAGTCATATATCCCCATGAACCGCTGTCCATCTGGAAGTTGTTCATTGAAGGAACGATCTTCATATTATCGTCCTTTGAGATAAGCTTATCAAATGCGCTTGAACCACCAAGCTTGCCGGACGGAGATACCTCTGTGGATATCTTGTTCTTGATAGAGTCATTTGTCCAATCGTTATAGTTGACAGTTATGTTGTCAACTCCGCCGTCCTTGAGGATATCAAGTATGTCGGAAGCCTGATCGAAGCCAGTGATCTCTGTTTTAAGATTGAATGGGATACCGAGAATAGAAGTATCCTTCATAACGCCGCCATAAAGGTCAACGTAAAGATCGCTCTTATTTGCCTGAGCCTTAGCTGTAAGACCCTTATTATTGATAAGGTAGTTTCTGTAGACCTCAGCGCAGTCGGCGTAGTTAAGATCCTCGCCGTTGTCTGAATCAACAGGATAATAACGAACTCCAAATCTCTCAGTCTTTATTCCGTTCTTCTCGAACACTGTGATCTTGTTTGAGTTATCACCGCTCATGAAGAATGAGTCAGAGCTTCTTGTTTCAAACTCGAAGTAACAAGTGTTGTAAGCCTGCTTTTCCTGTCCGCATACCTGAGCGTGAGCATAAACGTTTGACTCACCGTCAGAAGCAACGCAAACAAGTCCGGATGAACCGCTTACTGTTGCAAGGACCGGCATATAAGCCTGCTGAGTGGTTCTTGGAGCTGTTATTGGAACGGCTGTATAATCTCTGCCGAATACCTGCTGATTATAGTCAGCGTACTCGGTCTTGCCGTTGTTATAGTTTATTACAGCACCGCTTCCGTCAGGAACTATCATATAGCCTGTCGCAGTTGAATCAGCAGCGCCGAAGTTAGGGCAGAACTCGATCTTTGTAAGCACCTTTCCGTCTACCTGAGAAGTGTTTTTCTCCTCGATCTCATCTGAATCGCAGTAAACATAAAGGTTATCGTCCTCAAGAACATAGTGTATCTTGAGCTTCACACCATCAGAAACGTAGTTATATGTAGCAACAACGCCGTCTGAATTTTTCTCCCATTTTACTTTTGCCTTGTTGGAGTAAACCGGAGCAGGGGACTCTGTTCTCTTTTCCTGTCTGAGGTCACCGACTCTGATAGCGGCACTTGCAGCGATCTGCTTTCTCTGGGCATTTTTCATTGCTGTGCCCTTAACTGTGTCGATAATTGTCTGGTCAGCCTGAACATTTATAGGCGAAGTCCACCAATACTTACCTGAAGCCTTTACATAAAGACAAAGTCTTTCGTTTTCTTCGTCAAGATAAAGAGCTATCTTGTCGTTCTCTGTTATCTTTTCGCACATTGCAAGAGCTTCTTCGTCAGTTATAGGCTGAACCTCGTCGTCCTTGCTTGCTGTAGTAGTTGTTTTCTCATCGGCTGCTGAGTCTTCAGCAGCTTCATCGCTGCTTTCATCGGCAGTAGCTGCTGCGTCGGAAGCGTCAGCTGAGCTTGTATCATCAGCCGCTGAATCGACACTGCTGTCAGTATCCTTTACTGCGGCGCTTGAATCAGCCTGGCTTGAACTCTCGTCAGTGGAAGAAACCACCATTGACCCCAGAGGCATCAGCATTGTAAGGCAGATAGCAAAGACAACTGCTTTCTTGTAACTTTTGTTATGCATTTATTATTTACACCACCGTTTCTGTTTTAGCCTCTGATCCTGTACATGATCTCAGTATAAACTGAGTAACCGAATACATATACCTGCTGGAACAATGAAAGGAGAAGTATCGCAAGGAACAATATAAGAAGCATTGCGACGATCGTACCAATAATTGAAGCAAGTGTTTTTCCGAATGAATACTGGTGAACGGCTCTCATTGCCTGCACCATAAGGATAACAGACCAGCCGATGCCAAGATACTGGATTGCTGTGATCCAGATCGACTCGTCCTGTACCAGAACGTTTGAGAAGATCACTGCGATAAATGTGCAAACGATGTAAGGAACAAGAGAATATGCAGAATAGATGCAGATCTTTTTAAGTGTACCTTCACCGTCGAGAAGTGTGCATATTGCCCAGTTGCCGAGTACCCATGTGAAGAAGTAAACTACAGACTGAACGATAAGCGGAACAACATTGAATACTTTAACGTAGCTGTCATTGAACTGGAAGCCTGTGAGCTGTCTGTCAACGACCATTGCAATAAAGAGGAAGAGAACTATTATCATAGAGATCTTTATAGAACCCTGCTTTTTCCACCTAAGGTCTTCAAAGCCCTCAACAGGGTGGAAAACGCAATGCTTGAGCCAACCTACTGGAGTAAATTCATACATATCAGTTTCCCTCCTTCTTTTTGCGCTTGATGAGCTTTATGCCCTTTTTCTTAAGAACTGCTTTTACGATGAGCAGAGCGATCAAAACGATAATAACTATCATTATCACTGTGAAGTTATCTCTGAGCCATTCTTCTCTTGCATATTTGAATGCCTTATCGTAGTCGTCCTGATCGTAAGCTGTTTTGAAGTAATCCAGAGCCTTCATATACTCGCCGTCGTTAAGGCAAGCCTTACCAAGTCCGACATAAGCCATTGCATAGCCGCCGTCTCTCTTTATAACTTCTTCCCAGTCAGCTCTTGCGTCTGAGTATCTACCCTCGTCATAGAGGAGAACTGCTCTGTGAACGACATTACCGAAAGTTGTTTCGGTATAAACTGTGATATCGTTCTTTGTTCCGTCAAGGATATAGACCTCGTTGCCTCTTGCCTCGATAGCGTTTGGTCCAAGGAAGCTTCCTGCCTGATCGGAGGTGGAGTTCTTTGTACCAAAGATGCAAAGGAGGTTGCAAAGCTTGTCATACTGGAACACTCTGCCGTTTTCATAGTCAAGAACATTTATTGTTCCGTTGTCAGAAACGCAGATATCTGTAAGTCTGCACTTATAAGTTTTGTTTGTTGTTGAATCGTACTCAGATGAAACGTCACCGAATGAATACTTGTCGCCGACTGCGTTATCCCAGATGTTATAACCTGCTGGGTTAAGCTTTTTAACAGCGTCGGTCGTAGTATTTGCAGCCTCAGTTACAGTATAGATAAATCCGTCTGCGTCGATATCGAAGTTTGCATACTCGACCGGAACGTTTCTTGTCATTGCTGAGATCTGCTCGTTTGAAGCGATCTTTCTCCACAGCTTCTGAGCAATGACAGCGGCGGTTACTTCAACACGGTTAGCACCGTAGAAGCCCTGAAATTCGCCGTCCTTATTGAACTGAACAGAACCTGTGTTTACTGACTTACAAACAACGTAGATGTTCTCTGCCTTATCTGCAAGTATCTTTGAAGGGTTGAATGTTTCGGAATCATAAAGCTTTGTGTCAGGCTTTGTGTATTCCTGCACCAGAGTCATTTCTGTGCCTGACTCAACAGTGCATTTAACAGCCCTTGAATTGTCTGTATCTGCGATGTAAACATAAAGCTTATCATCAAAGATGCTCTTTTTGACATATATGCCGTTAGGATTAAGGAAGGTCGATCTTCCGTCCTCGCCTACAGATATTTCTGTAGAGCCTGTGAATCCGGTATAACAGCCTGTTACCTTAAGATCAGTATCAAGACGGAGTATTCTGTTGTTGCCTGAATCGCACACCCAGAAAGTATCGTTGTCCTGATCGTAAAAGAGGTCTTTTGCATCTGAGAGCTTTGCAGGAGCGTCATCGCTTATATAAAGCGGGTCGCTCGGATTTGAAAGCCTGTCAAGACCCATATCTGCACCTGTTACAGTCTTTTCTACACGGTAGGCACTCTGCGATGGGATCGCATCGTCCCAATAGTCGTAGTTATAGGCTGTATAAGGCTCATCTGCGAAAGCAGTCACGGTCATGGTCAGCGCCAGACCTGCTGCAAGTGCCGCAGAGATCATTCGTTTTAGAGAGATTTTATTTCTCGACACTACTTATCACCTTTTTTCCTTTTCTATAATCTAAGTTCAAATTAATCCTTCATACCTGAGTTAGCCATTGTTTCCATGACGTTGCCCTGAGCTACAAGGAATACGATCAGTGGTGGTATCAGAAGTACAACTGCTGCGGCAAATGTAACGCCCTGACGAGCAAGACCTGCTGCTGTGATCTGCTGTACAACTGTAGGTAGTGTTTTGAGCTGCTCGGAGTAGATAAGTGCTCCGCCCTGAATGTTCCATGCTCCCTGGAAAGCGAAGATGATAAGTGTCATCAAGGCTGGCTTTGAGTTTGGAACGACGATCTGCCAACAGATCCTGAACAGACCTGCGCCGTCCACCTTAGCCGCTTCCACCATGGAGTCGTGGATGGTTGTCATGCTCTGACGCATGAGGTAAAGACCCATTGATGTTGAAATGCTTGGGAGGATCAATGCCCAGTATGTATCGATCATATGGAGCTTAGCCATTACGAGGAACTGCATGATCCATGTTGCATTTGAGGAGAACAGGAGGGCAATAACGATGATCTGGTTAATGACCTTGTTTCCTGGGAATTTACACTTTGCAAGAACGAATGCTGCGCAGCAGCAAACGAAAAGGTTGCAGATACAAATTACTATTGTAATAAAGAAGCTGTTGAAGATATATCTTGACAGCGGTACCTGCCATGAGCTTGCGGCTACCTTGAACATATCTGAGAAGTTGTTGGTAGTCGGATTCAGTACATAAAGCTTTGGAGGGAACACGAACAGCTCCTCAACAGGCTTCATAGACTGGATAACTGAGTAATACAGCGGGAACACCATGAATGCACCAAGGAGACAGAGGAATACGAAAATAACTATATCTCCGCCAAGAGAACCATTGACTCTCGCCTTTTTCTCTTTGACCTTCAGCTTTTCAATAGACTGCTGCTTTTTTCTTTTTCTAGCCATTTTATATACTCCCCTCCTTTAGTCAAGATACTTGCCTAAGAGCCAGTTGATACCCTTATTGGCAAGGAGCATTGCAGCGAACAATACGAAACATATTGCTGACGCATAACCCATTTCGTAACGGATGTTACCATAGTCTGTTGCGTGGTTCATGATCGTGTGAGCTGCATAGTCTGTTGAAGGCAGACCTACGAGGTTCTGACCAACAACGCCGACTGTGAACGATGCTGAGATCTGAATAACGGCAGCGAACAGAAGCTGTGGTCCCATTGAAGGGATAGTGATGTAGAAAAGCTCCTGCCATCTGTTCTTGATACCCTCGATAGCACCTGCTTCGTACATTGACTTATCAATGTTCTGGAAGCCTGCACGGATAGCAAGGAAGCCTGCACCCATTGACATCCAAAGCTGAACGATGATAACAACTGTAAGGATATAGTTTGTATCTGTGAGCCACTGTGCAGGTTCGTTCAGGATACCCAGATCGATAAGCACAGCGTTCAGGTAACCGTAGGAGTCACCTGACAGGATAAGCTGCCAGGTAACATATACGGAAGTTGTCATAGAAGGTGCATAGAACACGAATGTGAAGAATGTTTTGAGGAATGCGTTCATCTCGTTTATCAGCCAAGCGATGATAAAGCTGAGGATATAAGAGAACGGTCCTGTGAATATCGCAAAGATAAGAGTGTTTCTTACTGCGATAAGGAATACGTCGTCGTTAAGGAACAGCGTATAGAAATTTGAAAGTCCTACGAACTTAGGAGTTTCGATCATGTTAAAGTTTGTAAAGCCCATTGGCAGCGACATTACGACAGGCACTACCGTGAAGATAATGAACAAAGACATGAAAGGCAGGAGCATTGCATAGCAAGCCTTGTTGGTTTTCATCATGTGCCATGTGTACTTCCACTTGCCCTGTTTTATCATAGGCGCTTCAGGATTGGTTTTGGCCATTAGTTACTCCCCTTTCATTAATTGTCGTACAGACCAAGATCTTCAAGCTTACGAGTGATCTCGTCGTTGATATCCTTATTGTACCAGAACAGTGTATCACGAGCGTTGTCGTAGTCATTAACTACAGCTCTGAATGCGTTCATAACGTTTCTTGTTACACCGTAAGATGCAGGAATGATCGGGATCTCTACCTGTGAATTAAGCTGGTCAAGAAGAAGATTTACTTCTGAAGTTGTCCAAGACAACTGCTGAAGAGCTTCTTCGTTAGCTGTTGCATATCTACCCATTGTACCAAGGATAGACTCGATGTTGTTACCGTACTTGACCTGAGCGTCAGTTGAGGTGAACCACTTGATGAAGTCCCAAGCGCCCTCCTGATCTGCTGCCTTTGTGAAGATAATAGCACCTGAACCATTGGAGTTTGCTGCGTGGTTGATAGTTCCGTCTTCCTGAACAGTACCAGGAACCGGCTGGAATCCCCAGCAGCCCTTGATCTCAGGAGCGGCTACAGAAAGCTGGTTGTAGAATGTGTAGTTCTGGATAACTACCGGCATATCACCTGTTCTGAAACGTGTGAATGCGTCATAAGTCTGCTGGAAGCTGTATGTTGTATAGAACTTTGTCCAAGTATCGAAAGCGTTTACAGCCTCCTGAGTATCAAATGTTGTCTTTGTCTGCTCTTCGTTATAGTAGTTAAGTCCCTGCTGGAGAAGGAGCATAGCGAATGTGTTACCAGGCTCTGTGATAGCAGATACCTGAGTTGTTCCGCCTGTACTTGTCATTACAGGGAGGATAAGACCAACTTCAAGGTAGTTTCTCTGAAGTGTTGGCAGACAGTTAAGAAGTCCGTCCCAAGTATTAAGATCTGTTGCTGGGTCGATATCGTACTCGCTGAGGATATCAGAACGATAGAACAGCATCGGGAAGGACTGGTCACATGGAAGACCGTATGTACCTCCGTTGTACTGATAAAGAACAGTAGCGTCGTCTGCAAAACGTGTCTTTACCTCGTCAAAGTCGCTGAATGTGGTGAGATCTGTAAGAACGCCACGGGCTGCAAGCTGGATAGGGAAGTCGCCGCCCATGAAGAGAGCGAGGTCAGGACCCTTGCCTGCGAATGTAGCCTCAACGATACCACCCTGAACGAGCTTAAGATTGATCTTTGTTTTAGCTGTTGGATTGTATTCACTTGAAATGAGCTGCTGAAGAGCCTCGGCGTTATCACGACCGAGCATTACCCAGCACTCCATAGCACTTTCGTCTTCTTCAGACAATGCGTTATAATCCTCGAAGAAAGAACCGATAAAACCCTTGAAGCCGAAGCCAAGTGATCCAAAGAATGACTTGTCACATGAAGTGAAATCCTGATCGGAAGTAACTACCTCGATCATATCAACTTCAAGAGGCTGCTCACGATACTGGTTTACGAAAGAAGAAACCGATGTGATGTTATCCTTGATCTGTGACATCATCTCAGGGATAAGGTCAGGCTTCTTTATACACTTATCAAGAACGATAGCCATTTTCTCAAGAGTTTCAGCCTCAGTTCCGCCTGAACCTGAAAGCTTCTCGATCTCAGCCTTCTTATCTCTCAATGTCTGAGCATATTCCTTGAAATCAGGAACGATAGAAGGGATAGCTGTGTCGATCATGTAGTTGTTGTATTCATCAGGATCAGGACCTGTGATCTGTCTGATCTGTCTGTAGTAGCTGTTTATGTTATAAACAAGCTCGTCCAGATTGCCCATGATCTCACCGATCTCACCAGGAACTGCTTCCAGAGAAATAGTGTTTGTGCCTGCCTGGAGGTAGAAATAAAGATCGTCGCCATTTTCAGACTTTGGCGTTGTGATGCTCCAGTCTGTATCGTAGTAGAACTTTATCTGATTAGCTTCAAGGCAAGGTACTTCGCCATTGACATAAAGACGTCTGTTGGAGTACATACCTCTCATCTGATCCTGTCTGCCTCTTATACCTATCTTATAGTAGCCAGCCTTGTCAACATTGAACTCCCATGTTACTGTCTGAGTTGACTGCGACCAGCTTCCTGAACCAATAGTATTATATCTTGTTTTAGTAGGGCTTGAGCCGTTTGCGCTAGATGTGAGATAAGAGCTCTTATCTGATGTAGGATAAAGAGTTCTTGATGACTTGTAGGCAGCAGTTTCACCCTCAAGAGTGATCTTCTGTCCCTGAGCCTGTGTCAGATCGCTGTCTGATGGTGCTGTGTAGGCAGCAGGTGCTTCATACTGATAGAAAGTAAAGCTCTTGACAGCAAACTCAGCCTTTTCAGATTCAAATGTTATCGTATGTTCGCCCGCCTCCATATAGAACTCCAACGGCTCGTTAAAAAGTCCGTCGATGTCCTCCAGAGGAGTTTCCTGCCAGCATGGAGTCGATATCTGTCCAGGACGGATATCGTTCTGTCTTGAATCCTGTTTGATCTCAGATTCGTTGATCCATCTCTTGCTCAGCGTGATTCTTGACGCTGTTGCATATGGGCTTTCGCCGTCGATAAGCAGCGAAAACTCAACGTCGTTTGTGTTGCTTTCAAGTGCCTCATATATCATCTTGATATTGTAGACGCCTGTTTCAGGAATGTTCACCGTCCAGGAAACTGAACCCTCCTGATTTGCCCACTGCATAACGTCGTTCTCTCCATCTACTGTAGTTACAGTGATCTGAGCGTCTGTTACTGAAGCAGGATCGTAATCCTTTCCCAAGACCTCGACTGTCTGGTCAGGTCTTGCAGCG
Source organism: Ruminococcus sp. MSJ-25 (assembly GCF_018917825.1). Lineage (NCBI taxonomy): Bacteria > Bacillati > Bacillota > Clostridia > Eubacteriales > Oscillospiraceae > Ruminococcus > Ruminococcus sp. MSJ-25. The sequence continues at coordinate 82,676 of NZ_JAHLPI010000015.1, read as the reverse complement.
TCGGCATACTTCTTTACATAGTTAGTATAAGAAGTCTGACGGATCGAATCGGTACCCGTCGTGGCAGCGGAGCTTCCGTCGCCTGTTGCAGAATCATCAGCAGTTGCCTGCGTGCCTAGAGTGCTGTCGTCCGCCGCTTCACTGTCTGCAAATGCTGGAACTGATGCGCTTGCACACAGAGCAAGTGCCAATGCGGAAGCAATAACACGCCTAAACATTGTGTCTTTCACTATGAATCCACCTTTCTAAATAAATTGCTTTTGGTTTTGCGAGAATCAAGCCTACTTAATTACATTCTAATATAAATAGTATAGAACCTCTTCATTATGTGATCCCCCACGGGAAATAAAGAAAATAAAGCTTACGTCCCCCCCGATCTGAACAGCACAAGCTTTTCGCCGTTCTCATCAAGTTCGACCTTGACCTTATCGCCGCCTTTTATCTCAAGAGCGTCCATAAAGTCCTTCGGGAGCTGCAGCCGTCCGGATCTGTCGAGGACGATAAGCTCTTCATGAGCCGTTTCCTCGCTGTTCTCAACCAGCACGATATCTCCCATTTCATTAAGCTCCTCCACATAAGAACGCTTTCTTACGATCTCAGAGCTTGTTCTTCCGTCTCTGATAGCCACCACTCTGTCGATATGATTGGCAAGCTTAAGGTCATGGGTAACGATCACTATAGTGATCTTCTCATCTTTATTAAGCTCCTTGAATATATCAAGTATCATATTGGAAGTCTTTGTATCCACCGAGCCTGTAGGTTCATCAGCCAACAGTAATCTCGGATCGTTTGCCAATGCAATAGCTATTGCAACTCTTTGCTGTTCGCCTCCCGACATCTGGTCGAGCCTGCTGTTTTTTCTTTTCAGCAGTCCCACTCTGTCAAGCAGCTCCAGTGCTTTCTGCCGTCTTTTATGCTCGCCGTTAAGCAGCATAGGAAGCTCGACATTCTGCACAGCCGTAAGATACGGCACAAGATTTCTTGCATTATTCTGCCACACAAAGCCTACGGTGTTCCTTTTATACTCCATATAATCCTTATCAGTAAACTTCAGAAGGTCCTTACCGTCCACATAAAGGTTTCCCGCCGAAGGCTTATCAAGTCCTCCAAGCATATTGAGCAGCGTCGATTTACCACTTCCTGAGTTTCCGACGATTGCCATGAGTTCTCCACGCTCCACATCCAGGTCAAGTCCTTGGAGCGCCACCACCTCAACATCAGAAGTTTTGTAGATCTTCACCAGATTTTCACACCGTATCATATATTTATCATTGTCGGCAGCTACAATAGTATCAAGTTCATCACTCAACTATCTCACCGTCCTCTAATGTATATACCTTATCGGCTATATCTATCATGCTGGGGTCGTGAGTGGTCATTATAATTGTCATCTCATCTCTCGCCACCAGCTCTTTAAAAAGCTTTACAACGTGGAGCGCAGTTGCCGTATCAAGCTCGGCAGTAGGCTCGTCCGCAAAAATTATGTCAGGCTTATGTGCGATAGCTCTTGCTATAGCAACTCGCTGCTGTTCACCACCGGACATTTCCCCAGGTCGGTGGAACATTCGCTTTTCAAGTCCCACGCTTCGCAGACATTCCCTTGTGCGCTTATCCCTTTCTTCATATGGATATTTCGCAAGTCTTAGACCAAAGTCAACGTTTTCATAAGCGGTCATTCCCGACATGAGTGCCACAGATTGGAACACGAACGCCATTTTATACCGCCGTATATCATCTCTGGCTCTTTCAGAAAGCCTTGTAATATCCCGTCCGCCAAACATGACCTTGCCCTTTGTTGGCTTGTCAAGCGCTCCAAGAATATTGATAAGAGTAGTCTTTCCGCTTCCTGAACGTCCTCTAAGGATCGTCAGCTTGCCCTTTTCTATTTCAATGTTGATATTTTTCAGCGCATTCACAACGCTTCCGTCGCCGATCTTAAAGTCACGGCACAGATCTTCAGTTGAAAGTATAGTGTCCATACCGCATGGCTCCTTTATCACATCAAACAGGATCATCGCCCTCATCTCATCCACTGTATTGGTCATTTTGACCTATGTAATATACTCAAACAAAGGTTAAAATATTTGTGCATTATTCACATATCGTGTCAGAAGCACACAACGACCACAACATATTGTATTTCTTGTACAATATGTTCAAATTTCGGGCAATAAATTATGCAAATCAGCCCACAATTTTATGTAAAATGCCAAAATGGGCTTATTTAGCTAATCTTAATTATATCAATTTCTCTGTATTTTGTCAAGGATATTAAACGTTTAAGATAACATAAAAACGAGGCTTGCGGAGGATTTAGTCACCTTAAACAAACTATAAAATCATTTTTTGTGCATTTCGCAATAAATCTTGTCAAAAAAGGTTGAAAACTCTGTAACCGTCAAGATTTCAGTTTTCAATTAATAATAATTTTACATTTTAAAGAATAAAATCCGAAAATTTTCTACCGATATGCACAAAAAACATTTGATATATTTATTTAAAATATGCAAAAGCAAAACTGTTCTTAACATTATGTAAAAGGAGGCAAAAAAAACTATACAAAAAGGCATTTGTGCAATTTGAACCTATAAAAAAAGCCAAATGTGAAAGAAATAAGCCTGCAATATGACGCAATATTCCCGTAAAAAACATTAAACATTGTCCTATTTATCATACAGTTTTCACATAAACAAGTATAATATTAGATAACGAAACAAGAAAGCCCCACAAGGGGCGGTTAAAATTGATTACCACGGCTCACGCCGCTGACATACCAGGAGGTTTTCATCATGAATGAATACAGAAACAACAACTTCAATGATAACAATAATAGCAATTTTGAGAATAGCTATACACAGCAAAGCGGATATAATCAATATCAAGCTCAGGCAGGCAGCGTGAATGAGTTCACATACAATCCTAATAAGAAAAAGTCAAAGGGCAAGAAGGTGCTTTCAGGCATTATTGCAGTGCTTTGCGTTGCAGCTATCGGAACTACTTCCATTGTAGGCTACAATCTTGTTACAGGAAAGAACGCTGTAGGTTCTTCAAACAACGGCACCGTTGTTTCAAAGGACGACAGCTCATCAAACAGTGCAAAAAGCACTGTTGACCGTTCAAATCTGCCAACTATCCAGCAGCTCTCAACTCCGTCCGACGCACTGACTATCCCTGAGATAGTAAAGAAGGTGTCACCTTCTGTTGTAGGCATCTCCTGTATCCTTTCAAACGGCACTGCAACAGGTTCAGGTATCGTAATGAGCGAGGACGGCTACATCGTAACCAACGCACACGTTGTTGACGGTGCACAGTCTATTTCAGTTGTGCTTCCTGACAGCTACAACGATACTTCAAGCAAATCAGATGACAGCAAATCAAGCTCTGACAGCAGCTCTGATGACGATGAGGACAACCTCACATACACAGCTACCCTTGTAGGCAAAGACACTCAGACTGATATTGCAGTTTTGAAGATAGACGCAAAGGGACTTACAGCCGCTGAATTCGGCACATCTGCAGATCTTCAGGTAGGTGAAGCTTCTATCGTAATAGGCAACCCACTTGGCTTCTCACTTGCAAACTCTGTAACAGCAGGTATAATCTCCGCAACAGACAGAACGCTCACTGTTGAGGACAGGACAATGAATCTTATCCAGACAGACGCTTCTATCAACAGCGGTAACTCAGGCGGACCGCTCATCAACGCATATGGTCAGGTAATAGGCATCACCTCTGCAAAGGTATCATCATCTGTGGGCGAAGGACTTGGTTTCGCTATCCCTATCGACGAGGCGCTCCCTATTGTTGAGGATCTTATGAAGAACGGTTACGTTACAGGCAGACCTAGCCTTGGAATTTCAGGCACAGACATCACAAGCGCATATTCATCATACTACGGTATCCCACAGGGCTTCCTTGTAAAGAGCGTTACTGAGGGAAGCGGCTCTGAAAAGGCTGGTATTCAGGAAAATGATATCGTTATAGGCATAAATGGAACTGTTATATCAAACATCAGCGAGCTGAATGAGATAAAGAACAAGTGCAAAGTCGGTGACACTGTTCAGCTTACTATATACAGAAACAAGAAAATGATAAATGTTGACGTTGTTCTCGGCGAGTCCACAGAGGACACTTCTGAGTCAAATGACAATGACCAGAACAACAATAACAATAACAACGACGGCTACAACGGCTACTATGGAAACGGTCTTGGCGGATACGACTACGGCTATGGTTTCTAAATAACAAAGCTTTCTTCATATTTTTCATATTCTTTTACTTCAGGGAAAGAGCTGTTCCGAGAGATCGGGACAGCTTTTTTCTTGACTTTCTTCTTGACAGAGGGTCAAAGCAGTGTTATTATAATAAGGTATACTATTAAGGCAACACCGCACAAGGCCTGCCTGACGGTATTGCCTTAAACGAGTACACTTCTTTATTTTGCAAAGGTCGGTGATTTTATGACAAAAGAAGAATATCTTGACTTTTGCGGCTCTATTGCAGGTGCGACATATGACCAGCCTTTCAACGAGGACTTTCAGACCACTGCACTGCGCCACTGGGACACGAAAAAGTGGTTCGGGCTTTTGATGCTCCACAATGACAGGTGGATAGTAAACTTAAAGCTAAAACCCGAAGAAGTGCTGTTTTACAGGGATATCTACAAGGGCGTGACGGAAGCTTATCACATGAACAAGGTCCACTGGATAACATTGTATCTCGACAGCGACGTGCCAACAGAGGAGATAGAAGATCTTACCCTCAGAAGCTTTGAGCTTACAAAGAGTAAAGATAAAAAGAAAACCAAAAAGCGAAAGGAAGCTTTATAAAATGAGAACTTTTTCAAAATCAAGCAAGCTTGATAACGTGTGTTATGATATAAGAGGTCCTGTTATGGACGAAGCAAATGAAATGATAGCAAAGGGAGAGAAGATATTCAAGCTCAATATCGGAAACCCTGCTCCGTTTGCATTCAATGCCCCTGATGAGATAATACAGGCAATGACAGACAATCTGAGAAACGCTCAGGGCTATTCCGACTCAAAGGGCATAACAGAAGCAAGACAGGCTATTTATGATTATGCACACTTTAAGGGCATACCTGTTGAAAGTCTTAACGATATCTACACCGGAAACGGTGTTTCCGAGCTTATCACAATGGTAATGCAGGGTCTTCTCAACAACGGCGACGAGGTCCTTGTTCCTGCCCCTGACTATCCGCTGTGGACAGCTTCCGTTACTCTTGCAGGCGGTACTGCCGTTCACTATATTTGTGATGAAAGCTCCGAATGGTATCCTGACCTTGAGGACATGGAAAAGAAGATAACAGACAAGACAAAGGCTATCGTTATCATCAACCCTAACAACCCGACAGGTGCGGTATATCCAAAAGAGATACTTGAAAAGATAGCAGACATGGCAAGACGTCATGAGCTTATCATATTCTCAGACGAGATATATGACAGACTTCTTATGGACGGCATTGAGCATACTTCTATCGCTTCACTTTGCCCTGACGTTTTCTGCATCACTCTTAACGGACTTTCAAAGTCACATCGTATTGCAGGCTTCCGTGTAGGCTGGATGACCCTTAGCGGTGATAAGAGCAGAGTAAAAGGCTACATAGAGGGTCTTAATATGCTTTCAAGCATGAGGCTTTGTTCAAATGTACCGAGCCAGTATATAATCAAATATGCTCTTGGTGATTACACAAAAACTGACGATCTGCTCCTGCCGGGAGGACGTATCTACGATCAGAGAGAGTATATCTACAACGCACTTAACAGCATTGACGGTCTGTCGGCTGTAAAGCCTAAGGCGGCATTCTATATCTTCCCAAAGATAGACGCAAAGCGTTTCAACATCACAAATGACGAGCAGTTCGTGCTTGATTTTCTCCGTGAGAAGAAGATACTCCTTGTTCATGGCGGTGGCTTCCACTGGGAACAGCCTGACCATTTCAGGATAGTTTATCTTCCTAAGCTTGAGGATCTTGAATACTCCATGAATGAAATGAGAGATTTCCTCAAAGACTACAAGCAGAAGTAAAACTGTAGAGCGGACAGTGTTCGTCCAATATGCTTTTATGCTCATACCATACATCTACAAACACAGACACGAGGTACAAAAATGTCAAAACTTTGCAAATCATGTGGAAACTATTATGAGGGAGATCACTGCGACAAGTGCGGCTATGGCGACCCAAACTTAAAGACCCACGCCGCTGACAAATACAAAAAGCCCACAAAGCCTGAACGTTTCAGGACGGAGGAGGAAAAAGAGCTTTACGCCGAGTGGGAAAAGGAGAAAAAAGAAGACACTGAGATAAAGCGTCATTATGATCCCAACGCAGGCAAAAAGACCCTTGCCATTGTGGCGGTAGTTGTTATAGGCGTTATTGTGGCTGTGCTTTACAAAAGCGGAGTTATTTTCAGCTCCACAAAGACAGAGGTAATAGAAAAATACTTCAAGTCCATACAGACAAGCGATTTCGACTCCTTCGTGGAGTGCTTTCCGAAAGAGATGAAGAACGAATACGAACAGCAGCGAACCGAAGGCGGATATGGCAAAGAGCAGGTCATGAAAGAAGTCCTTTACGGTGATTTCATTGAAAGCTATGGTTCTGATTACACTATCGACGTATCTTTTGGCAGAGAAACAAAGCTTAAAGAGTCTGAATATGACCTGAGCGAATACAAAAGCTTTTACGGCTCTGCACCGAATGTTTCAGAGGCTTATGAGATAGTAACGAACGTGACTTTCAAAGGCTCAAAGGGCAGTGAGGACGCAAAGCTTTACATCTACGTTGGAAAATGCAGCGGAAAGTGGTGCATTTTCAATATCACGCAGGATAACGGCATTGTTGACGAGGACACGGGGCTTAAAACTTCAAAAAATTAAATAGCACAAAGCAAAACCGCCACGGAGAAAAATCCGCAGCGGTTTTTTGTTTTGCGATAAAACCTATATGGTGGGACGTCGTATTTCTGTTAAACAGAAATTGAGTCGCTCACCTACATATAAGTGACGTAATTATACGCTTTTATGTGATATTATTTCTTCATAAAAGCAAATGACTTTCTTGTTCTCTGCTTTCCGCCTATTGACATTGTGAATATCTTGTCGCTCATGAAGATTTTCAGTGCGACAGTCATGCACACTACAAGAAGCACTATCTGATAGATAAGTCCCCCTGCATAAAGGCTGTAGTTGCCAAACATTACGTTCTCGCTTGCCATAAAGGTATGGGTGAACGGTATAGCATAGACGATATACTTTATAACAGGTGAAAGCGTTCTGATATCAACTACCATTGCAAGAATATATGGTATCATTGCGGAGAAGGTTATAGGCAGAAGCATTGTCTGGGCTGATTTTGCGTCTTTTGCAAGTGCTCCTAATACCATTGAGAGTGACAATGAGATAAGGATAGACACAAACATCTGTATTCCCACAAGAGCATACTGTCCGACGCTCATAGTAAGACCAAGGTTTTCCATTGCAGATTCATATGCTGAGGTATCTCCCATGCCCTCAGTAAGACCGCCTGTCATTTTGCTCATGCCGAACATATAGACCACAGCCTGCAAAGCCGCAACAACACCTGCGGCAAGCATTTTTGACGCAAGGACTGAAAGTCTTGAAACAGGTGCGGAAAGAAGCGTTTCAAGGGTCTTGTCTATTTTCTCGGTAGAGATCGCGCTAAGTATCATCTGAGCCGAGAACATTATAAGAACGAACATTATTATAGGCACTACCATGCTCTGTGCCGAGCAAAGGGACATCACTACAGAACTGCTCACTTTATCTGCCTTGTCGCCAACAACCGTTGTTTCAGAAAGCAGTACAGGGTCTTCAAGCTGATTCATTTCGTCCTCTGTCATTGCGCCGCTTGAAAGCTTATCCTGATAGATAGTTGATTTTACTGCCTGCTGTATAACTGCAAGGGCAGTGTCTGAGCCTGTGTTTATATTTGACATGGTTGCAAGAGAGGTCATTCTCTGAACATATCCAACGTCTGCCTTTTTATGCTGTTTTACCTGCTCTGTAAAGCCTTTTGGTATTATCACAACGCTGTCCTGATCGAGCCTTTTAAGCTCTGCGGCATAGTCGTCAGACTTTATATCCACAACTGTTATCTTGCCGTCACCAGCCTTTGCGGTAGCTTTCAGAGAGTTTAAAACGTTTTCTGTGAACTCTGTTTTGTCAAGGTCGCAGATAGTAAGGTCGGAGGCTTTTTCGGCACTGTCGCTTATTGCCCCTGACATTGCCTGACCTGCCATAACAAGCACCACTACTGTGACTATCATTGTTATAATAGTTTGCAGGCTGAGCATTTCCTTTAATTCCTTGCGGAAAAGACTATAAAACTTCACGGTCAAGCACCACCCTTTCAAAGACTTCTTCAAGGTTCTGAGCGCCATATTTTTCAATAAGCTCCGCAGGCTTGCCTACTTCCAGCAACTCGCCCTTTGCAATTATACCCACTCTGTCTGAAACATACTCTATTTCAAGCATATTGTGGGAAGAAAGCAGAAAGCTCATGCCCTCAGAAGCAAGCTTTCTTATCATTCTTCTTATTTCAAGGGCGTTTATAATATCAAGTCCCGAAGTCGGCTCGTCAAGGATAGCCAGCGCAGGGAGCGGCATTATCGCCCTTGCAAGAAGAAGCTTTCTTGCCATACCACGGGAATAATTTGATATCTTATCGTTAAGCCTGTCACCAAGCTCACATATCTCACAGCCACGCTTAACAAACTCGTAAGCCTGTTCTCCGTTGTCGGCATAGATAGAAGCCATGAACTCCAGATATTCTCTGCCTGTCATGGTCTTATACGCACCAGCCTCGTCAGGGAGGTATGTAATGCTTTTTCTTACCATATCAGGTTCAGTGAGAATACTATGACCTGCCACGATAGCGTCGCCCTCTGTTGCCTGCAAAAGTGTTGATATCATTCTTATGGTCGTGGTCTTTCCTGCACCGTTTGGACCTATCAGCGCAAATATCTCGCCCTTTCCAACATCAAAAGTGACGTTATGGGAGGCGTAAATGCCTTTTTTGTACTGCTTTGAAAGCCCTTTGACCTGTAAAACGGTTTCCATCGTTTTCCCATTCCTTTCTTTGTCTGTATCATTGTATTTTTTGTGAATAAATCAAGTATAGCACACCACGTTCCAACTGTCAATTGACATTTGTCATGCACCGCTATGTAAATATGATTTACTAATAGTATACACTGTCTATGGCACGATGTCAATAGCGGTTTTCACCAAAACAGTCATGATTTTTATTATTTATGCGTTAGAATGTAAAAGTCACTTACTTTGTGAGATAAAGTAAACCACGTTACACAATGATTACAAATCAAATAATATTCTGTACATTTTCAACTCTTTCAAGTACGTTTTTTTGGATATCACAATGTAATGATTTGATTACATTTTGGTTACAGACAAGGGTAAAAAAACGGACGATTGTTGAAAACTTTATAATTTTCAACACCAAATTGCTGTTATAGCATGAGTTTTAAACATTTTCAACATAGTTTTCAACATTTTCAAAAGTTTTCAACTGTAGTTTTCAACTGTCCAAAAAAGCTCTTGTTACCGTTTTTTAATCATTTGTAATTTATTCATTTTTCGTACTTCTATAGTAAATAGAGAGGATTTATTACATTTTCACCAATGAACGAATTTAAAATTTGTGAAGTATTTGAGCTTTAAAATTGGCTTTTGTGGTTTACAAAAGAACGAAAATATGTTAAACTTATAATAAGTATGAATGAATCGTTACAATGTTCATTATAGGAGGAAAAATTATGGGAAACTTAACCAGTCTGAAGAAAGCCGCCGCTGTGCTGCTGACTTCGGTAACGCTCATGTCGGCTGCGGCGGCACTGCCTGCTGTGGACGAAACGCCGTTTCTTTCGCAGACGGCGATAACTGTTGAGGCGGCAAGCGTCGGAAAAGTCACAGGGCTTACTTCAAAAACACTTAGCAACAGCGAGATAAAGCTTAGCTGGAAAAAGGTCAGCGGAGCTTCGGGATACTCGGTTTGTATGAGAAAAAACGGTAAATATCCGCAGATCGCAGACGTAAAAAGCGGCTCGACCCTCACATATACTGTGAAAAATCTGCCAAATGCTACCCGTGAAAACTTCAAGGTAAGAGCCTACAAGACCGTGAAAGGAAAAAAGGTATACGGCGCATATTCAAACAACTGGAACACCGCCACGAACCCACAGCCTGCAAAGGGTCTTAAAGTATCAAGCGTTTCTTATGACAGCGTAAAGCTTTCATGGACAAAGATAGGATGCACAAATTACAGAGTATTTCAGCTTAAAAATGGTCAGTGGAAAGAGATCGCAAAGACCACAGGCACAAGCTACACTGTAAAAAATCTCAGCCAGAAGACCACATACAAGTTCAAGATAAGAGCCTGCAAGACAGACGACAAGAAAGCCAACCACTATGGAAAATATTCTGCAGAGGTATCGGCTACCACATCTAGAGCTCCTGCTGTTGTGACACCAGTTTCACAGCATGGTCAGCTTTCTGTAAAGGGTGCGAATATTGTTGACAAGAACGGCAAGGTATTCAAGATAAAGGGTATGTCAACTCACGGCATCATGTGGGAAGATTTTTCCGATATCCTTACAAAGGACTCTCTTAAAGTGCTGAGAGATGACTGGAAGGTCAACACTATAAGAATTGCAATGTACACAGAAGAATGGGGTGGCTACTGCACCGAGAACGGCAAGTATCAGGCACAGGCAAAGCAGAAAGTCAAGACAGGCGTTGAGAACGCAAAGTCTCTTGGAATGTATGCTATAATCGACTGGCACGTTCTCAATGACAAAAACCCTAACAACCACAAAAATGACGCTGTCAAGTTCTTCACAGAAATGGCTAAGACCTACAAGGACTACAATAACGTTATTTATGAGATCTGCAACGAGCCTAACGGCGGTGTAACATGGACAGGCGGCATAAAAAGTTACTGCCAGAGCGTTGTAAGCGCTATCAGAAAATACGACAGTGACGCTATCATAATTTGCGGTACAGGCACATGGAGTCAGGACATAGATCAGGTGCTTGGCAACAAGCTTTCAGACAAAAACTGCGTTTATGCTCTTCACTTCTATGCAAACACTCACAGAGATTGGCTGAGAAACAGACTTCAGAACTGCTACAACAAGGGACTTCCTGTTCTTGTATCTGAGTTCGGAACTTGCGACGCAAGCGGAAACGGCGGATATAACTCAACAGAAAGCACAAAATGGCTCAAGCTTCTCGACTCACTAAAAGTAGGCTACATAAACTGGTCAGCCTGCGGAAAGAGCGAAACGGCTTCCGCATTTAAGAGCGGCACGAACCTCAAAGCTATAAAGAGCGGCACTTCACAGCTCACAGCAAGCGGCAAGTTCATTCGTGATTGGTACAGAAACCACTGATAACACAAAAGACCTCTCTTGGCGGGAGGTCTTTTTTTTGCACAGAAACTAAAGATAAGCGGGCGGCCCAAGGTCGCCTCTACACTATAAAAACATAGCTGAGGGGCATTTACCTCTCGGCTATTGTTATTTTATATCATATCACAAAGAACAGTGCTGTTCTTATAACTGCTGTAAAAAGCATAGCATAGAACGATGTGCCAAGCAAAAGCTGATTTGCCCAGAATATATCGTTAGGCTCGCATGGCTTTAGATTTCTGCCTATAACAGGCTTTCTTACAAGCTGTCCGCCGTAATACTCATCACTGCCAAGCTGGATACCCAATGCACCTGCACACACCGACTGAGTTTGCGCTGAATTAGGACTAGGGGATTTTCTTCTGTCTTTTTTGTATACCTGAGAAGCGTTCTTGCTGTCAAGGTGAAGATAAGAAACGTTCATTTTCATAAGCAGGGCGGCTATTCTTGCAGGTATAAAGCTGAGAACGTCGTCCAGCTTTGCAGGGAATTTGCCGAAGTTTATGTATGTGTCTGTTTTATAGCCCACTGTGTTGTCGATAATATTCACTGTTCTGTAGAGTATTCCGCCCAGACCGCCGAATATCGCAGACCAAAAAATAGGTGCGACCGCCCAATCTGTGGTGTTCTCTGCAACCGACTCCACCGTACTTTTTATAACAGAATCAATGTTCATATCGTCAGTGTCACGGAAGGTCACTTTTTTTACCTTGCGCTGTGCAGAAGAAAGATTGCCTGCCCTTGCAGCACGCATCACTCCCCCTGCCGCAGTTTTAAGGGACTTTACAGAAAGTGCTGACCAGCACATTATGCCCTCGAGGAAGATGCCAAGTGCGGCATTTAGCTTATAGCCCACGAATAGAAGAAGCAATGCCACAGCGGCAACTATAAGAAGCACTATCACAGTCATCATAAGACCTGCCATGCGCTGTGCTTCAGGAGTATTTTTATAGCTGTTTCTGAAAGACTTATCAAGCTTTGCCACAAGTTTTTTTATAAAATACTGAGGATAGACCACTACTTCAGGGTCGCCAAGGAGCATATCCAGCGCAAAGCCAAGCGCAAGCGCCGCCAGTGAATTTATCAACATATATACATATCCTTTCTTCAGGCAATAATTACTTATGATAATTATATCACAACATTTTCTGATTTTCAATACCTTTATGCTCTGATTTTAAGGGATAAGGCACAAAAAAGGGCGGTCAGAGCCGCCCAAATAAAAGTCTTTCAAAAAAATCAGAAACTAAGGTGCGAACACTGTTTGCCCCTACACTGAATAGATATATCCATAAGCTTTTGTAATAACTATATTATTTGCATATCTCCGAAAGCTTTTCAAGCATAAGATCCATTTCCTCGTCTGTGCCGATAGTGATTCTCAGGAAGTTATCTATTCTCGGCTTGTTGAAATATCTCACGAAGATACCATTTTCACGGAGGTATGTGAAGATCTCCTTTGCAGAGAGCTTTTCATGCTGTGCAAAGAGAAAATTCGTTTCGCTGTCAAGGACGTTGAAGCCCATTTCACGCATTTTTTCCGCTGTTCTATCCCTTGTTGCCTTGACCTTTTCAACTGTCGCCTTGAAATAATCCTCGTCAGAAAGGCTTGCAACGGCAGTTTCTATGGCTATCTGGTCGAGAGGATAGGAATTGTATGAGTCTTTCACAGCCTGCATATAGCTGATAAGCTCGGCACTGGCAAAAGCCATGCCAACTCTCATGCCTGCAAGGGAACGTGACTTTGAAAAGGTCTGCGTGACAACGAGATTATCATACTCTTTCACAAGCTCCACGCAGGAATACCTGCCGAAATCCACATATGCCTCGTCGATTATAACAATGCTGTCCTGATTGTTTTCAAGAAGTTCTCTTATAAATTTCTCACCTACACCAAGGCTTGTCGGAGCATTAGGGTTAGGAATAACAACGCCGCCGTTAGGCTCTTTGAAATCCTCGATATTTATTACAAAATCATCGTCAACGCTCTTAGTCTTGTATGGTATTTTCAAAAGCTCACACCACACAGGATAGAAAGAGTAAGTTATATCAGGATAAAGTATAGGCTTATCAGAGTTGAAAAACGCTCTGAAAGCTGTGGCAAGCACATCGTCTGAGCCGTTTCCACAGAAAACATTCTCGCTTTTCAGTCCCACACGCTCTGCAAGTGCCGCTCTAAGTACAGAAGCGTCAGCACTAGGGTATTTTCTAAGCTCTGCAATAGTTTTCCCCTCCAATATCGCCTTTACCTTTGATGACGGCGGATAAGGGTTTTCATTTGCATTGAGCTTTATTATCTTATCGTTTTTAGGCTGTTCCCCTGCAACGTATGGCTCTATATTTATAAGGTTTTTTCTCCAAAGCTTTTCGCTCATTTTACATTATCCCTTTCTATATTTTATCATAGTAAAGCATTAATATAAAATATTATAGCACATACAAGAGCCAATGTCAAATCAAGAACGAAAAAACTCTCCCTTTCGGGAGAGCCTTTTTCTTAGATGTTATCAAAATCTGCGGTAACTATCTTTTTAATTTGCTTTTTCTATATCCACGCCTATGCTGTCAAGTTTGCCCCACCTAAATTCCACAGTAACTTTGTAATTTACATCACCCTTTGGAATAGTCCAGTACATATGCTGTATTGGGTCTTTGTTTATGATATCATGACCTGAAACAACTCTAGGTGTTCCCATTATCGCAGCTATTTCCTGCGGAGTTGAACTCATCGAGATACCAAACAACGAATAGTCATTCTGAGTTTCAAAAGAAAGTCTGACCTTTGTAAGCTTGATATCAGAGTTTTCACTCTTTGAGAAATCAACATCAAGTATATGCTCATAAAGCGGGAATGTTTCGCCATAACCAAGAGAGCCTAACTCATTTTCGACAGGTTCTTCGGAAATAGCGGCGGCAACTTCGCTTTGTGTCGTATCCTTTGTAAGAGAGAGGGTAGAACCGCCATATGTGAGTATCATATCCTCCGGAGGGGTCGCATCAGAAGTAAGGTCGAGTTTTTCAAGGTCGTAAGTTTCTTCCTCCTCTGTATTCTGTGTGCTGGAATCTGTTATGCCTGTAAATTCCGTTGTGAAAATAGCCTCGCCGTCTGTTTCGTGTATCTTGTCCTGCGGATATCCCTTTGCAAAGTAATCAAAATCAGATGTGTGATAATAATATGTCACATCACCGTCGCCAAGGTCAAGCTTGTTTTCAATTATACCCGTTGACAAAGTATATTCAGGGTTTTCCCAATACATATTTGTAACTCTCATATCGCCTGTGTTATCATATAGATTATTATAATAAATACTTGTCGGCATTCCGAGAACGTCAAATATCTGGTTTATATCATCTTTATTTGTCCACACTTGATAACTGCTATGTTCCCAATTTTCCGTGTCAACAATACCACTGAACGTTATTACAGTTTTCCACATTCCTGCAGTCATAAGCTGACCTATGCTTGCCTGTCGGTTATAGAAATTTTCTATATGGAAAGACCTAGTGCTGCCATTAGGGTTTTCAATTTTGATGTCCTGAGAAAAGCCCTCATTTATCATTTCACTGCAACTGAAAATATCCTGTGCAAGACAAAGTTCTTTTTTGCCTGCACCAATTACCTTTCCGTCTACGCAGGTTTTTGAATAATCCATAGGCAAAGTCCAGCCTATGCTGCTAAGGGTATCTTCTGCAAGAAGTGAGGTAGGTGCTGTGGGTTCAAAGTTATCTATCCAGAAAATATCGTCTTTTTGCTTTTCTGTATTGCCTGATGTACTTGAGTCCGCCTCACTCTGTTTAGTGCTTTCTGATTTGCTGACTGATGAGGCTGAAAATACAGTATCAGTTTCAATATCATCACTATTTCTGTTTGCCATTACTACCGCTGTAATACCTCCGCCCACAACTGCTGCGGCACAAACGCCTGCTATAACCTTTGCTTTTACTGTTGAAAACATTCCTTTTCCTCCCGATATAGTTTTTGTTGATGTTACGCTATCGGGAACTGCATTAACGGCTGAGCCTGTGAAAACGGTAAGTTTCGGAAGAACGGTGTTTGAAGCCTCTTTATTAAGAAGCTTTGAAAGAATAAATACAGGCACGACAGCATGAAGTCTGTCGTTGTTGTTTTCCTCGTATATAAGCACCGCCTCCTTTATCTTTTTTCTTGCGGCACTAAGGCGGGAAGTTACTGTACCTGTGGTGCAGTTCATTACCTCTGCTATCTCAGGCACTGTGAGCATATCGAAATAATACAGTATCACCGAACGCCTTTGCTCTTCTGTGAGAACAGTGTCGATAATATCCATTATTATCTTTCTTTTAGCGTCATTGCTCACATATTCCTCTGGGATAAACCCCTCATCAGGTATATCCTCTATTATCTCCTCTGAATTGTCCTCAGGGGCGGCATTGTTTCTAAAGTGCATTTTGCAGAGATTTATCCCTATCCTGTTTACCCATGCCGGAAAATTCTCAGGCTGTGCAAGAGTGTCAAGCTTTTGAAGGGCTGTAAGATAAGTTTCCTGAGTGATATCCTCTGCAAGCTGTGGATCGCCAAGAAGCTTCAGACAGCTAAAATACACTGTTCTGCCCGTTTCTTCATAAAGCGCACCGAACGCCGCCTTGTTTCCCTGTGCCGCCTGCAATACAAGCTTTTTGATATCTTCTTTTTCCATGTTTTTTTGACCTGCTCTTTCTTTCCGAATTGCCGTTTTCTCGTCCGCTGTTTTATCAGTCCCGACATTAGTTAGATGCAAAACGCAGACGATTTGTTGAGTAAATTCAGAATTTTCATATATAATTTACATATAATTAATATTTATTATTATAATAGTGCGAAAATAATTATATCACATAGCAAAATGCCTGTCAACGAGCAAAAAAAATATCCCCCACAGATGTGAGGGATAGGTTTTTCAGAACATACCTGCAAAATACATTCTGCTTTCATAAAGCGTTTTTGAGTTTGTGTCAAAAGTGAAATGATATCTGTAGAGAGGTGTAAGCCCTGCGGCATTTTTCTCACCTGCAACATATGCAACGAAAACATCAGGGTCAGTGTCGCTGTTCACACAGTATGTTCCGCTCATTGACATATCGCCCTGTGAGTAAACATAGGAAAGATAGTTGCCTGAAATGCTGTTCTCGCCCTTTGAGATGCCCTGAGAAGCAAGCATATCCTGCACTGATTGTGCTGAATAATCGTCTATGTTGTCATATATCTCATCGAGCTTTTTGGTACTCAACACATCACTGCTCAATCTTGCAGGCATACCGGTCGGTATCCACGCAGGGGTGTAGATATGCTTTGACATAGGCTTTTCCTCAGCCCATACCACATAGCTGTCTGCCAGAGATACCTGACCGTCTGGGGCTGTTAGATTTGTCACATAGACAGTTATCTGGTCGCCCTTCGGCTCATTTTTTGGGATAAGAGTAAGGGAATATATATCCCACCACTCGCCAGTTAAAAGACCATCTTTGCCCACAAAATAATTAAGCATCTCGTCCTTTTTCTCTTTGTATGTGCCGTCGCTGTACATAATGTCATATTCATCGGCATATTTTGCACAGAAGTCAGAGGTCTTTTCATATCCGCCAACCTGCATGATGTCACCGTTGAGCTGAACAAGACCCGACGAAAGATCAGCATTTTTTATCTCATCAGAAACAGTGTAAACAGCCATTTCAAGCTCTCCGTCAGAATCTACACCGCTTGCATCATCGTCAGTAACATTATCCTCATTATCAGCATTTTCATCAAGTTCGTTTAGCTTATTCTCTATCTCCTGCTCATTCACGTCACCTTGTGCGTCTGTCTGAACGGCTGTGTTTGGCTTATCAGTATCTGCCGTCCTATCTCTGTTTGCAAGCACTGCCGCTGTGATACCTCCACCAACTACTGCCAATACAACTACTCCTGCTATCACTTTTACTTTTACTGTTGAAAACATACCTTTTCCTCCCGATTTACTTATTGTAGTATTTTTATCGGGAACAACTTCCGTGGCTGACGCCTTGCTGAAAACGGATAATTCAGGCAGCTTCAAATGCTGACATTCCTGCATAAATATCTTTGACAGAACAGGTATAGGCATAACAGCATGAAGCCTGTCATTGTTTTTCTTTTCGTAAATAAGCACCGCCTCCCTTATCTTCTTTCTTGCAGCGCTAAGACGGGAAGTGACAGTGCCAACAGAACAATCCATTATCTCTGCTATCTCAGCCACGCTCATCATATCAAAATAGAAAAGTATTATTGTCTGACGCTGTTCGTCAGTGAGAGCGGTGTCGATAATGTTCATTATTATCCTGCGTTTTTCTTCGCTGTCGGCATAATCGTCAGGGATAAGCTCTCTGTCAGGCGTATCATCGATTATCTTTTCCGACTCCTCCTCCGCAGTGCGGGGATTTTTCCTGAAATACATTTTGCAGTTGTTTATGGCAATGCGGTTTACCCATGCTGAGAAATTCTCAGGCTCTTTAAGGCTGTCAAGCTTTTCAAGAGCTTTCATGAAAGTGTCCTGAGTTATATCCTCTGCCTGCTGAGCATTTCCAAGAAGCTTCAGGCAGTTGAAATATACGCTCCTGCCCGTTTCTTCATAAAGCTCACCGAAAGCTGCTCTGTCACCCTGTACTGCCTGCAAAACAAGACGTCTTATCTTTTCCTTTTCCATTTTTTCTACCCAGCTTTCTTTTTATTATCGAACAAAAATATTCCGTTTTCAGCACTCGGTTATTGTTCCGACATCACTTAGATGTTTGCTGAAAACGGAATATTGAGCAAATATAAAACTTAATATATTGTTTACAAAATATTAATCAACATATTCTCTGACTCTGAGATGTATACCCACGCTGTCAGCAACCGCCTGAGATTTTTTTATCTCCTCTTCGCCGATTATATCAACCACAGTGAGCATTACCTCCGGCACGAACTCTTTCACTCTTTTTGCAAAAGAGAGCATTTCTTCAAAGCAGTTCACGCCCTTGAATGACGGTCTTGTTACCTCGTCATAAGCCTTTGCGTCAGAAGCGTTAAGGCTTATTGAGATTATATCAACAAGTCCCTTGAACTCAGCAGGAGTTTCACGCTTGTTGATAAGATCGCTAAGACCATTTGTGTTGAGCCTTACAGGTGTCTTTGTAACAGACTTTATATATTTTGCAGTTTCTTTGAGTATTTCAAGCTCACAGGTAGGCTCGCCATAGCCACAGAAAATAATTTCCTTGTAGCTGTCAAGGTCACGCTTTTTGATGTTGTCTATTACCTCTTCGGCAGTAGGCTGATGTTCAAGCCACAGTGGGTCAGAGCCATAAGCACCGTCACCGTTGTGACGAATACAGAAAGTGCAGTTGCATGGGCACTTGTTTGTGATGTTGAGATAAAGCTTATCGCCTATCTCATAAGAAATATTCATAGCTTTTATCATTATAATTACCTCTTTTTTTGTAATATATCAAAGTATCAGAGCAGACAGGCGACCAAAGGTCGCCCATACAGAGAAATCATCGCCGCAGGCGATACCTTCATTCCTCATTCCTCACTCCTCATTCCTCACTAATATCTATTCTCTTATCTGTCCGTTGCCTGAGATAAGATACTTTGTGGTGGTCATTTCTCTAAGACCCATAGGACCTCTTGCATGAAGCTTCTGAGTGGAAATTCCTATCTCAGCACCAAGACCGAACATTCCGCCGTCTGTAAATCTTGTTGAGCAGTTTACATATACTGCCGCAGAATCTACTCTCTTCTGAAATTCCTGTGCGGCAAAAAGGCTTTCCGTAACGATACACTCAGAATGTCCTGTAGAAAATCTGTCGATATGTTCAAGGGCTTCCGCCATGTCGTCAACGACCTTGATAGAGATTATATAGTCAAGAAACTCTGTTGCATAATCGTCATCATCAGCAGGAGTAACGTTCTCAGGACCAAGTATCTGCCTTGTAAGCTCACAGCCTCTTATCTCAACGTGGTGCTTGTCAAGTCTTTCTTTAAGCTTCGGGAGAAAATCCTCCGCAATATCCCTGTGAACAAGACAGCTTTCAACTGCATTGCATACAGACGGACGTGAGGTCTTGCCGTTATCAACAATGTTCACAGCCATTTTTATATCCGCACTTGCGTCAACATAAACGTGACAGTTTCCTGTGCCGGTCTCGATAACAGGCACAGTGGCAGACTGTACAACAGCCTTTATAAGCTGTGCGCCTCCCCTTGGGATAAGGACATCAATATAATCATTGGCTTTCATCATATCAAGAGCGATGCCTCTGTCAGTATCCTCCACAAGCTGAATGATATCAGGGCTGAAGCCTGCCCTTTCGACAGCCTTTCTCATTAGGTCAGCAAGCATTTTGTTCGAGTTTATTGCTTCTTTTCCGCCCCTGAGTATAACAGCGTTTCCGCTTTTTAGACAAAGTATAGCGCCGTCTACAGTAACGTTAGGTCTGGCTTCAAAAATAATGCCTATAACGCCCATTGGCACTCTTACCTTTTCGATCTTCATGCCGTTAGGTCTTGTTGAGCCTGAAACTACCTCGCCAACAGGGTCGTCAAGCTGTGCAAGCTCCTCGCAAGCCTTTGCCATGCCCTCTATACGGCTGTCATTAAGTGCAAGTCTGTCAAGCATTGCTTCCGACATTTTTCTCATTCTGCCGTTTTCAAGGTCCACCTTGTTTGCTTCGATAATATCGTCCTTGCAAACTCTCAGGATATGTGCGATCTCAAGAAGTGCGTCATTTTTCTGTGTTGTTGAAGCGAAGGCGATATCCTTTTTGCAAGCTTTTGCTTTCTGTCCCAAAATATCGATATAACTCATTTTTACTATACCTCCCCGTTAGCTGTAAAAAGTGTTCCTATAGGTTTATTTTCAAATACCTTATACAAATGTCTTGGATCTCTGCCATTCATTATTATAAGATCTATTCCGCCATTTTTGCATATCTCAGCGGCTTTTATCTTTGTCGCCATTCCGCCTGTGCCAAGTGAAGAACCTGCACCACCTGCAATAGCCTTTATCTCCTCCGTTATCTCAGGCACAACAGGGATAAGCTCAGCGTCATCATACTTATGAGGGTCTTTGTCAAAAAGTCCCTCGATATCAGACATTATTATAAGAAGGTCTGCATTAGCAAGCACCGCAACATTTGCCGCAAGAGAATCGTTCTCGCCCATTTCAAGCTCCAGCTCATCAATAGACACCGTATCGTTCTCGTTCACAATAGGGATAGAACCAAGCTCTATGATGCGGTTAAGGGCGTTCTGTACATTTATGCGTCTGTCCTCAAGAAGAATATACTTTGTAAGCAGAAGCTGAGCCACATTAAGACTGTATTCAGAGAAAAGATTATCGTAAAGATACATAAGCTCACACTGACCCACCGCCGCACAAGCCTGTCTTGTGGGAGTGTCCTTGGGTCTTTCCTTTATGCCAAGCTTTGCTCTGCCAAGACCCACCGCACCGCTTGATACAAGGATTATCTCATGTCCTGCATTTTGCAGATCGGCAAGAGTTTTAACGAGCTGTTCCACACGGCGTATATTAAGAAGCCCCGTGCTGTGAGTAAGAGTAGAAGTTCCTACCTTTACCACAACTCTTTTCTTTTTTGTCATATCTATCATTTTTATCATGTCCTTATTGTTATTTTCCGTTGACAATATTCTGTGGCGTACCCTCTATCCACATTTTCAAGTTCTGCGCAACAGTTTCAAGAAGCCTTTCTCTCGTCTGCTTTGGCGCCCACGCTATATGTGGGGTAACAGTGCAGTTCTTTGCGTTTCTGAGAGGGCAGTTCTCACTCATTGGCTCGTTTGTGAGAACGTCAATTCCTGCCCCTGCAATGACTTCATTTTCAAGAGCCTGTGCAAGAGCCTTTTCGTCTACAAGACCGCCCCTTGCAGTGTTGACGAAAAATGCTGATCTTTTCATCATGCCAAGGCTTTCGGCATTTATCATTTTCTCATTATCCTTTGTAAGAGGACAATGGAGCGTCACTATATCAGAGGTCTTTAGAAGTTCTTCAAGGCTTACCGCAGGCGTGCCGTCAATAATTTTCTGGGGTGAGCGTGTAAAGGTGATGACCTTCATGCCGAACGCTCTTGCTATCTCAGCAACTTTCTTTCCTATGTCGCCATAGCCTACTATACCAATGGTTTTTCCTGCAAGCTCATAGGTAGGAATACCAAAATATGAAAACAGCTTATAATTCACCCAGCCGCCCTCGTCAACTTTCTCGGCATATTCTCTTATCTTGCTGAAATAGTTGAGGATAAGTGCAAAAGTATGCTGTGCCACCGCATTTGTTGAATAGGAAGGCACATTGCAGACCACCGCACCATGCCTGTCTGCGGCGGAGAGGTCAACATTATTATATCCCGTTGCAAAAAGACCGACGTATTTCAGGTTTTTGCACTTTGAGAATACCTCCTCTGTTATAAGGCACTTGTTACATATAACAGCGTCAGCGTCGCCTATCTTTTCTGCGACCTGTTCATTTGGTGTAAAACCATAAACAATGCTTTCACCAAGGACTGTTACACCCTCCAGCGACACATCGTTTCTTGAAACTGTTTCAGAGTCAAGTATAACTATTTTCATTCTTCATCTTCCTTTTGAGCAGTTTCCGACTTTTCCTCGGCATTCTCCAAAGCTTTCTGCTTTTTAGCAAACCTATGGGAAATAAAAGCTGTTGCCGCAAGAAGCGCTGCCTCTGCGCCGAAAAGCACACCGATAACAAAGCTTTTTGTGGTAAACTGAGTAACTATAGTAAGGTCGATAGCTATCATTAATGTAAGATAATGATAAGAGCCTTTCCTTATGAACTGAGTTATATATAAAAGCGTAGCGATAACGCAGAATATCATATGCACCTTGAAAGGCAAGGGGGCATAAACGTTCTGCAAGGTCGCAGTTTCCGCCGCCAGTGTTTCTATCACACTATCATCTCCTAAAGCATTATTTTATCATACTAAAATATTATACCACAGTTTTACGTCATTTGCAATAGATTTGAGCCTTTATAACGGCTTTATAAAACAAAAAGACAGAAGTATTTTTTCAAATACCTCCGCCTTTTTCGGGAAAAATTCGTCGTAATCTTTAATTTATACTATTTTAAGATAAATTACTTGTTAGCGAAATATCTGTCAAGCAGACCCTTGAAGCCGCAGCCATGTCTTGCTTCGTCCTTAGCCATTTCATGAACAGTGTCATGGATAGCGTCATAGCCAAGCTCCTTTGCTCTCTTAGCAAGCTTCATCTTGCCCTCACAAGCACCATTCTCAGCCATATATCTCATCTCGAGATTTTTCTTTGTAGAAGGTGTTACTACCTCGCCCAGAAGCTCTGCGAACTTAGCAGCGTGCTCAGCCTCTTCATAAGCAGCCTTCTCATAGTACATACCTACCTCAGGATAGCCTTCTCTGTAAGCAACTCTTGCCATTGCAAGATACATACCTACCTCAGAGCACTCGCCGTTGAAGTTCTCTCTAAGACCTGCAACAACTTCCTCATCAAGACCCTCTGCAACGCCTACCTTATGCTCGTCAGCCCATGTGATAGCTGTTTCTTCTACTTTATTGAACTTTTCTGCTGGTGCGTGGCAGATAGGACACTCCTTTGGAGCAGCCTCGCCCTCATAAACGTAACCGCATACTGAACATACAAACTTTGACATAATCTTTGTCCTCCTTATTTAGATATCATTTTTTTACTTTTCCACAGACCAGCGTTTTCGCTTTATCTGCGTTATTCTTTGCAGCTTTTCCCTTGCTGTGATTAAAGTATACCACATTAGTGTACATTTGTCAATAGGTTAGGCTTGTCTAACAATATAAAAATATTGCAAAATTTTATGGCAAAATTTTATGCAATTTGACGTAGACAATACTAACCAATAATACGTCTTGAAAAAAACTTAAAGCTGTGCTATAATGAAAATCAATATATGACAAAAAAGGAGTTTTTTTAAATGAATAAGGAAAAAGCAGCGGCAGCAAAGGCTCTTTTCATGGAGGGCTACAACTGTTCACAGGCGGTAGTAGGCGCATGGGCTGAGGATATCGGCCTTGACAGTGAAACTGCATACAAGATAGCCTCGGGCTTTGGCGGCGGAATAGGCAGAATGAGAGAGGTCTGCGGAGCATTTACAGGTGCAGTCATGGTGCTTGGATTGAAATTTGGCAACACCATAGGCAGTGACAGGGCGGCAAAGGGCAAGGATTATGAGCGTGTTCAGCTTTTTGCAAAGCGTTTCAAGGAAGAGCTTGGCTCTGACACTATCATCTGCCGTGAGCTTCTCGGTCTGAGCGGACCTAGTGACCCTGACCCTGCAAAGCGCACAAAAGAATACTATCAGAAGCGTCCATGTCCTGAAACTGTAGCAATTGCAAGTGGTCTTTTGGGAGAATTTATGGAGTAGTTTTTTTCAGAAAAAACTTTGAAACTGTGGGTGAACGCTGTTCTCCCCTACAAAATAATGCAAAAAAAGCAGAGAAACGAGATCTCTGCTCTTTTTTTTGTATATAAATTCTATTAGATACCTGCGGAATAGTTTGGAGCTTCCTTTGTGATATAAATATCGTGTGGGTGTGACTCCTTAAGACCTGCGCCTGTTATCCTGATGAACTTAGCCTTTTCACCAAGCTCTGCAATAGTATGACAACCGCAATAGCCCATACCTGAACGGATACCGCCAACGAGCTGGAAGATAGTATCTGAAACCGGACCCTTATAAGCCACACGACCCTCAACGCCCTCTGGAACGAGCTTCTTTGAGTTTGTCTGGAAATATCTGTCCTTTGAGCCTTTATTCATAGCGGCAAGAGAACCCATGCCTCTGTATACCTTGAACTGTCTGCCCTGATAGATCTCAGTTTCGCCTGGAGCTTCGTCACAGCCTGCGAGGAGTGAACCAAGCATTACAACGTTCGCACCGGCAGCAAGAGCCTTAACGATATCGCCTGAATACTTGATACCACCGTCAGCAATAACAGGAATGCCATACTCAGCAGCAGCGCAAGCAGCGTCATAAACTGCAGTGACCTGAGGAACACCTATACCAGCGACTACACGGGTAGTACAGATAGAACCAGGGCCGATACCGACCTTTATAGCGTCAGCACCTGCTTCGCAGAGCGCTCTGGCAGCTTCGGCAGTAGCGATATTACCTGCAATAACCGGTGTATCAGGGAAAGCAGCCTTAACTTTTTTAAGACAATTTATAACGTTCATAGAATGACCGTGAGCAGAGTCAAGAACGAGGACGTCTACCTGAGCTTCAACGAGAGCGGCAACTCTTTCAAGAATATCGTTAGTCATGCCGATAGTAGCACCGCAAAGAAGTCTGCCCTTTTTATCTCTTGCGGAATTTGGATACTGAACAGCCTTTTCAATATCCTTGATAGTGATAAGGCCCTTAAGAACGCCGTTTGCATCAACAAGAGGAAGCTTCTCGATCTTATGCTTCATAAGTATCTTCTGAGCGCCTTCAAGATCCGTATCAACAGGAGCAGTAACGAGGTTTTCCTTAGTCATAACGTCACCGATCTTGATATTTTCAAAATCAGTGATAAATCTAAGATCTCTGTTAGTGAGGATACCCTCGAGCTTGCCATCCTCATCGACTATAGGCACGCCGGAGATCTTATACTTGCCCATGAGCTTATCAGCTTCAGCAACAGTTTTATCGGCTGTAAGAGAGAAAGGATTAACGATAACGCCGTTTTCAGAACGCTTTACCTTATCCACCTCTTCTGCCTGCTGAGCGATAGTCATATTCTTATGGATAATACCGATACCGCCCTCTCTTGCGATAGCGATAGCCATTTTTGACTCTGTGACTGTATCCATAGCAGATGTCATTATAGGTGTATTGAGGACTATATCCTTAGTAAGGTGTGTATGGATATCCACCATATCAGGTGTACAATCCGACTCGCCTGGGATAAGGAGAACGTCATCAAAGGTAAGACCCTCTTTACCAAACTTATTGTTTACATTAGTATCCAGCATAAATTAACCTCCCGCAAACATTTTGAATTCTTAATTTATTATTCTTATAATCATACAACATTTAATTAAACTTGTCAACATCATTATTGAGAACTTTTTTTTAATTTAGTCTTTGCTAATCGGAGTTACGTTGTTTTATCCAAGGTTTACGCCATGGTTTGTTATGCCGCAAAATCGCTGTGCTCTTTGCGGATTTTACTTTGTATTGGTGCTTAGCTCAGTTTGGCTTTGCCATTCCTCATTCCTCACTCCTCATTCCTCATTCAATTCGTTTTTCATCACTTTCACTCTCGCAAACACCACTGACAGCACTGTTGACACAAGCCAACCTATCGGCCATGACAGCCATATTCCCGTTGACCCATATGGTCTTGCCAACACGAATGCAAGCACTACTCTGAGTATCAAGTCCGTAAAAGTTGATATCATAAAATACTGCATTGCACCTTTACCACGGAGTGCTCCGTCTGACATTATTTTTATGCCCACAAACACATAGAAAGGCGATATTATTCTCAAAAATGTTGTACCTATCTCAACGGCTTTTGTTCCGCCGTCGTCAAGAAACAGATTTATCATAGTTTTTGGCATACAGAAAAAGCAGAGTATAAAAGGCACTGCCACGATAGCCGAGATAACAAGTCCTGCTTTATATCCGCTTTTTATCCTATCGTTCCTGCCTGCACCGTAATTCTGTGCAACAAAGCTTGAAAGCCCGTTAGAAAGCGTTGTAAAGCTTGTTATAGCAAAGGTATTTAGCTTTATTGCAGAAGAATATCCTGCGATACAAGACGAGCCAAAGCTGTTTACAAGATACTGCACAAAGATATTTCCCACTGAGATAAAACTCTGCTGTAAAATACTAGGTATAGAATAAAGGGTTATCTTTTTAAGTATTTTTCCTGAAAACAGCGGTGGTTTATCCTCTGTTTTAATTTCTGCGGTTTTCTTCACCAAAATAAGCAGTGAGAACACGCAAGCCACTCCCTGAGCGATAAAAGTAGCCCATGCAACGCCTGCCACACCCCATTTAAAGAACTTCACGAACACATAGTCGAGAACAACGTTTCCAACTGATGAGCCGATAAGGAGATACAATGGTGTTTTTGAGTCGCCCATTGCGTTATAAATACCTGTACCCACGTTATAAAGAAACAGAAAGATAAGACCTGCGATATAGATCTTCAGATAAAGCTCACCGTCACGGAAGATGTTATCGGGCGTGTTTATCATTCTCATAAGAGGAGTAGAGAACGCAAGTCCAAAAACTGTCAGCACTGTTGCAAGTATCGTACATGAAATTATGGTAGTAGTTGACGCAGTTTTTACCTTTGAGAACTCTTTTCCACCAAAGAATTGAGATATGACCACACAACAGCCAACATTGCTTCCCACTGCAAACGCCATAAATATCATTGTTATAGGATAAGACGCACCAACTGCCGCAAGAGCGTCCTCGCCTGCAAATTTTCCTGCTATGATACTGTCGAAAATGGAATACATCTGCTGAAATATCACGCTCACGAACATAGGCAGGGAAAATTTCCACAGCACTGTCCACGGTTTTCCCACCGTCAGGTCTGTCATAAAAACATCTCCATAATATAATAGTTACCATTTCATTATATCATAAAAAAACAACCTTTTTCAACGTCATTTCGCACAGACACTTTTGATATTTCTGAAGGTTTTTTTAGCATTTTACGCTATTTGTGATCTATTAATAAAATTTTCTAAATATTATTAGCTTACCCTCTTGCTGAAATTATCTGTAAAGAATAAAGTCACAATGGTTTTTTATTGACAAAAAAGTGCGGATATTTTATACTTGTATAAGAGGTGATAAAATGAGCAGTCAAGCAGACCACGGCGGTCACAGAGAGAGAATGAGGAAGCGTTTCAAAGAATCGGGAAATTTCAAGGGCTTTTCCGAGCATGAGATACTTGAAATGCTTTTATTTTACATTGTGCCGAGAAAGAACACCAATGATATTGCGCACGAGCTTATAAAAAAGTTCGGAAGCTTAAACAGCGTTCTTAATGCTTCTGTGGAGGAGCTTTCTTCGGTAAAGGACATGGGCGAAAGCTCTGCAAACTCACTTTTATTTTTCAGAGAGCTTATAAACTACTGCTCCACTGTCACAGACAGCAGGATAGACATTAGAAACATATCTGCGGCGCTGAGTTTTGTAAATAATTGTTTCAGAAACGAAAAGCAGGAGAAATTCAAGGTAATTTGTATCGACTCTGGCTTTCACATAAAGAGCGTAACAGACATATCCTCAGGCGGTGCGAGATTTACCCCTGTTGATTTTCGTGAGCTTACAAAAGCCGTTCTCAACAGCGGCACTGATATTGTTATCCTTGCCCACAATCATCCTGACTCACCCAACACCCCCTCTCAGGAGGACGTTACTCTCACCCGTGAGGTCATGAGATATATGAGATGTTTAGGCGTGACAGTTCTTGACCATTATATAACAGGCAATAACGGAACTATCTCCATGCGAAACTGCGGACTTATCCATGATATGGAGTGTTAAAAATAGAATATCACATAAAAAAATGGACGATATGTTTAACATACCGTCCATAAAATTTTATCTTCTTGAAGCCTTTTTCTTTGCGCTGCCTGTTTTTGAACCTGAATGTGACTTCTTTGCCTGATGTTTTTTCCAATGTACCCACAGTGTAGGTGCGATACAGTTAGAAGAATAAACACCTGATATCATACCGATGATAAGTGGGAAAGCAAAGCTCAGAATAGATGTTACACCGCAGATTATGCAGACGATACAAACTGTAGCCATAGCAAGAACTGTTGTAACAGTTGTATGGATAGAACGTCCCATTGTCTGTGTAATAGAGAGGTTTACAAGGTCCTCAAGCTCCATTTTGTTGCCAAGAAGATTTTCATTCTCTCTGATTCTATCGTAAATGATGATAGTAGCGTTGATAGAATATCCAAGGATAGTCAGCAAAACTGCCATGAAGTTTGCGTTGATGTCAAATCTGCATATTACAAAGCAGCCATAAACCATGCACATATCGTGTGCAAGGGCAACTACTGAGAACACACCAGCTGAGATACCGCCTATCTTTTTAAATCTGAAGCCGATATAGATGATAGTGATGACCATTGCAAGGGCACAAGCAGCAAGGCACTTGAAGAAGAAGTTCATACCGCTTGAAGCTGCAACGTCGTTTGACTCGTAAACTTCTATGTTATTATCAGGAAAGTCCTTTTCAAGAGCTGTTTTCAGGGTATTTTGCTTATCATCGCTTATACCCTTTGTTGATGAGAATTTTATCTCTACTGTCTTTCCTGCGTTTCCTGTGTTTTCGCCAAGAGTTACTGTACATTTATCTCCGATACTGTCAGAAACGGTATTTGAAACGTCAGAAGTCTTTATATCGCCCTCATATGTATAAGTCAAAACTGTACCGCCCTTGAACTCGATAGCCACGTTAAGACCTATAACGAATGTAAGAATGATAAAAATTGCGATAAGTGCGCATGATATGGAATAAAATATTTTGCTGTGACCCACAACATTCAGGGTCTTTCTTTCTTTACTCATTTATTTCAGCACCTCCGTAAAGCTTGCGTTTCTTAAAGCACTTGAACTTTGAGAGGGACGAAAGCATAAGTCTTGAACAGAAAATACCGAATACAAAGTTCAGGAGGATACCTACAAGGAGAGTATATCCAAGTGAATAGATAGTACCTGCTGTGCTTGCGCCGAATACTGAGAATACAGGGCTGAGAAGTGTTCCGAAAACGCTGTCTGTAGGTCCGAATGCACCCATAAGGATTATTGCAACGAATACTACTGTGATGTTTCCGTCGAATACTGCGCTCCATGCTCTCTTATAGCCAAGCTCGATAGCTCCGTTAAGGGTCTTGCCGTTGTTAAGCTCTTCCTTTATTCTCTCGGCTGTGATAACGTTAGCGTCAACGCCCATACCGATAGAAAGGATAATACCTGCGATACCAGGGATAGTCAATGTAAAGCTGTCAATATTTCCGAAGAAACCTGTGATGCAGGCGATAGAACCTATTACCTGACCTATAAGTGCGATAGAAGCAACAAAGCCCGGCAGCTTATAGATAACGATGATATATGCAGCGATAACGATAAATGCGATAAGTCCTGCAAGCACCATTGCATTTTTTGCACCCTCGCCAAGTGTAGGTGAGATGATGTTCGTGCTTGTTGTTTTAAGGTCGAATGGGATAGAACCTGCATTTATCTTATCTGAAAGAGCTTTTGCAGAATCATATGTGAAGTTGCCCTCGATAACGCACTCGCCGTCAGTGATAGCTGAATTTACGCTTGGGGCAGAAATGCACTTATCGTCCATCCAGATAGAGATAGAGCCTTTTCCGGCAAGCTCAGTTGTAGCGTCAGCAAAAGCTTTTTTACCGCTGTTATTGAGTGTCAGGCTTACTACATACTTGATATTTCCTGTAGTTTCGTCCTGAGTTTGTCTTACCTCAGCCTTTTTAACGTCATTTCCTGTAAGCACCTGCTCGCCTTTTTCTTCTTTGCCCTTTCTGAATACAAGCTTTGCAGTTTCGCCAAGCTCAGAAACGGCAGCCTCAGGGTCAAAGCTTTCTTCGTTAGCCTGCCATGGGAATGAAACCATTACCTTATTTTTCTTATAGTCTACATAGACCTCGCTGTCTGTGATATTAAGGCTTACAAGTCTTTGCTCGATAACAGCCTTTGCAGCGTCCATTTCTTCCTTTGTAGCGTCGTAATTATCGGCAGGTTCAAACGTAGCATTTACGCCGCCCTGAATATCGATACCCCAGCGGATATCTTCAACGCCCTTGATATAGCTTGTTTTTATATCTCCGTACTGAGTATGTATTCCTGCATAAGTGAGATATCCAAATGCAATTATACACAAAAGCACGATAAAAAACACGGGTTTTTTAACTTTTCGCACCTTTAATCCTCCTGATAAATTTATTAAGCCCAGAGGCTTTTTTGCCGTCAGGGCACAATACACCCATAACGAACACATTCACCTTATAATTATAAAACGTTTGATACAAAATGTCAATAGTTTTTATGAAATTCGCACTGTTACTTATATCATGATAGTATTTTATCTATGAAATAATTTCTCTCAAAACCTGTTTCAAAAGCCTGTTTTAAAGGGGCTTTGTCTTGACAAAATCTCCTTTTAGTGATATTATTAAAAGGATAAATATTGCGACGTAAGGAAATTTTTTTGCGTCAGCTAAAAGGAGTATGTAAAATGATAGATATTAAGCTTATCCGTACAAATCCTGAGCTTGTCAAGGAAAACATCAAAAAGAAGTTTCAGGACGAAAAGCTCGTTCTTGTTGACGAGGTAGCTCAGTTTGACGAGGAATACAGAGCAGCCAAAACAAAGGCTGACGAGCTTAGAAATAAAAGAAAGGTAATGAGCAAGCAGATAGGCGGTCTTATGGCTAAGGGTCAGAAGGACGAAGCTGAGAAGGTAAAGGCCGAGGTTTCCGCTATCGGTGCTGAACTTGACGCTATGGCTGAAAAGGAAAAGGAGCTTGAAGCTAAGATACGTGAGAGAATGCTCGTTATCCCTAACATAATCGACCCAAGCGTTCCTATAGGCAAGGACGACAGCGAGAACGTAGAAATCGAAAAATTCGGAGAGCCTGTTGTTCCTGATTATGAGATACCATATCACGTTGACATTATGGAAAGCTTTAACGGCATCGATCTTGACAGTGCAAGAAGAACATCAGGAAACGGCTTCTATTATCTTATGGGCGACATTGCAAGACTTCATTCTGCAATTCTTTCATATGCCAGAGATTTCATGATAGACAGAGGTTTCACATATTTCATTCCTCCTTACATGATACGTTCAGACGTTGTTACAGGTGTTATGAGCTTTTCTGAAATGGAAGGCATGATGTACAAGATAGAGGGTGAAGACCTTTATCTCATCGGTACTTCTGAGCATTCAATGATAGGCAGATTTATTGACACTATCATTCCAGAGGGTGAGCTTCCAAAGACTCTCACAAGCTATTCACCATGCTTCAGAAAAGAAGTTGGCGCACACGGTATCGAAGAGAGAGGCGTTTACAGAATACACCAGTTTGAAAAGCAGGAAATGATAGTTGTCTGCAAGCCTGAAGATAGCATGGCATGGTATGACAAGCTGTGGCAGAATTCTGTTGATTTCTTCCGTTCACTTGATATCCCTGTAAGAACACTTGAGTGCTGCTCAGGCGACCTTGCAGACCTCAAGGTAAAGAGCTGTGACGTTGAGGCATGGAGCCCAAGACAGAAGAAGTATTTTGAAGTTGGTTCATGCTCAAATCTTGGCGACGCACAGGCAAGACGTCTTGGCATAAGAATAAAGGCAGAGGACGGCACAAAGTATTTTGCTCATACTCTTAACAACACAGTTGTTGCACCTCCAAGAATGCTTATCGCATTCCTCGAGAACAATCTCAATGCTGACGGAACAGTTAATATCCCTGAGCCACTGAGAATGTACATGGGCGGCAAGGACAAGATAACAAAGTAATTTTGATATGCAAAAAGGTGAACGGTCATGTGCCGCTCACTTTTTTTTTGTTGCCTTAAATACAAAAACGGACGGTTTTTAGCCGTCCGTTAATTTTTTTAGTCAATGTAGGTGCGAACAGTGTTCGCCCGTTTATATTGTCTTTACTTGATTTTTATATTATTCTTCCGTGTTCTCAGAATCCTCATTCTCAACGCTTTCAGTATTCTCCTCGATAATCTCAGCATTTTCCTCAGCCTGAGCCTCTGCTATCTCCTCGGCAGTAGCCTTTTCCACCTCTGCCGTTTCAGCTTCGTCGTCATGCTCAGTTCTTGTGAATGAAACCACTCTGCCGTCCTCGCCGACTCTCATAAGTCTTACGCCACGGGAGTATCTGCTCATCATGCTGATATCGCAGGCTCTTATTCTGATAACAATGCCGTCTGTGGATATCATGATGATATCATCTTCATCATCAACGACCTTTATTCCGCATACTCCGCCGCTCTTATAGTTCATAAGACCGTAGCCGCCTCTGTTCTGTACCTTATAAGACTCCAGCGGAACACGTCTGC
Organism: Ruminococcus sp. MSJ-25; assembly: GCF_018917825.1. Classification (NCBI taxonomy): domain Bacteria; kingdom Bacillati; phylum Bacillota; class Clostridia; order Eubacteriales; family Oscillospiraceae; genus Ruminococcus; species Ruminococcus sp. MSJ-25. The sequence continues at coordinate 50,081 of NZ_JAHLPI010000015.1, read as the reverse complement.
CAAGACCATTTTCAGCAACAGTGAGAACGCTTGCACCCTCTCTTACTCTTGCCATTGATACAACATAGTCGCTGCCCCTGAGTTTAATAGCCTTTACGCCGTGTGCAACTCTTGACATCTCTCTTATATCTGTTTCTCTTATCCTGATAGCATAACCATTATGCGTTGCAACGATGACCTCATTGTCACCAAAGGTCATTCTTACTCCTGCAATCTCGTCGCCCTCATCAAGACCGATTGCAATAAGACCATTCTTTCTTACATTTCTGTAGGAAGTCAGCGGAGTTCTCTTTATCTTGCCGTTCTTTGTTACCATGACTATATACTTGCCCTCGTCAAAATCGGCAGTTTTTATCATTGCGGCTATCTTCTCGCCCTCTCCCAGTTCAAGAAGATTTACTATATTTGTGCCTCTTGAAGCCTTTGAACCTTCCGGAAGCTCATAGCATTTTAGCTTATACATTATGCCCTTATTGGAGATAAAGAGTATATTGTCATGTGAAGAACAGGTCTGAAGCTCGTCGATATAATCATCCTCACGCTGTTTCATACCCGTTACGCCACGTCCGCCACGCTTCTGAGCCTTATACTCTGAAACAGGCATTCTCTTTATATATCCTGCATTTGTATAAGTAACAACGCTTTCCTCAACAGGGATAAGGTCTTCGATATCAACTTCACCGCTGACATTTTCTATCTGAGTTCTTCTCTCGTCACCGAACTTATCCTGAATAGCCTCGACCTCTTCAATGATTATATCAAGTATTCTCTGATGATTTGCAAGGATATCTTCAAGGTCAGCTATCTTGACTTCGATCTCAGCCAACTCGTCGATTATCTTCTGTCTTTCCATACCGGTCAGACGTCCGAGAGTCATATTTGCGATATGGTCAGCCTGAATATCTGTAAGACCAAAACGCTGATTAAGTCTTTGCTTAGCCTCAGGGATATTCTTAGAAGTTTTCATTATCTCGATAACTTCGTCGATATTGTCAAGTGCGATAACAAGACCCTTTAAGATATGCTCTCTTTCCTTAGCCTTGTTAAGGTCGAACTTAGTTCTTCTTGTGATAACATCCACCTGAAAGTCTATATACTGCTCAAGCATTTCCTTGAGGGTCAGCACCTTAGGTATACCGTTCACAAGAGCAAGCATTATAACGCCCACAGTATCCTGAAGCTGTGTATAGCTGAACAGCTTGTTGAGAACTACCTGCGGATTAGCGTCCTTTTTCAGTTCGATAACGATCCTCATTCCGTCCTTGCCGGATTCATCGTTGATATAATGTATTCCGTCGATACGCTTTTCCTTAACAAGGTCAGCGATAGACTCAACAAGTCTTGCCTTGTTTACCATGTAAGGTATCTCAGTGACAATAATGCAGTTTCTGCCCTTTATCTCCTCGATAGAGGTCTTTGAACGCAGTGTTATCTTGCCTCGGCCAGTGCCGTAAGCCGCTCTGATACCGGACCTGCCCATGATGATACCGCCTGTAGGGAAGTCAGGACCCTTTATGCTCTGCATAAGCTCATCAAGTGTGCAGTCAGGGTTTTTCATGACAGTTTTCATGCCCTCGATAACTTCATGGAGGTTATGAGGAGGGATATTCGTTGCCATGCCCACAGCGATACCTACTGAGCCGTTACAGAGAAGATTTGGAAATCTTGACGGCAGCACAACAGGCTCTTTAAGTCTGTCATCATAGTTTGACTGAAAATCAACAGTTGTTTTGTTTATATCTGTCAGCATATTTACTGACATCTTAGCCATTTTAGCCTCAGTATAACGGTAGGCAGCCGGAGGGTCGCCGTCAACGGAACCAAAGTTTCCGTGACCGTCAACAAGAGGATATCTCATTGAGAACTTCTGAGCAAGTCTTACAAGTGCGTCATAAACTGATGCGTCACCGTGTGGGTGATATTTACCAAGCACAGATCCGACCGTATCTGCACATTTTCTGTAAGCTTGATCAGGTGTAAGACCATTTTCATACATGGTATATAAAATTCTTCTGTGAACAGGTTTAAGTCCGTCCCTTACATCAGGTAAGGCTCTGGATACAATTACCGCCATTGAATATTGAATGAAAGATTCTTTCATTATCGCTTCAACATCAGTGTCAATAACGTTATAATCGCTCACTTTATCCACTCCTTTTTAACCTTTCGGTTTACTTTGAAAAGAACATATCCTGTTCTTATTTATTATCTATCATTTCATAATCGCTATCAAGCAGCTCTGAAAAAGTTTTTCTCAGTGTTTCCTGCTGCTGCTCGTTCATAACTCTTTTTGCAAGCACATAAATAGTTTCTTTTTTGAGTATTATAATAAACATCTCGTCATTTTCCAAAACGTTCAGTGAGATATCCTCAAAACCAACTATCCTCGGCGGAACAGGAGTAAAGTCCTCCTCCTGCTTTTCCTCCTCTGTCGGCAGCGTTTCTATTTTGAAGCTGTCATCATAGAGGGTGAAAACATACTTGTCGTCCTCAAGAGGTTTAAGTGCCTGCATAAGATATTTTCTTATTCTTCTGGTGTTATACCATGTGAGAACGATTATTGCAAGGCATATGAACGCCAGCACCCAGTTAAGATATCCCGAAGGGTTTCTCACTATGGACACTATAAAAAGCGCTGCAACAACGCCGAAAGCCGCTGTTATCTTCCAGTTATGGGCATAAACGAATTTTCTCTGAAAGGCTAAAAAAGCTCTTTCCTCTTCCTCGTTTTTCACATCATACTCAAAGCTCAAAACAGGCTCTTTCTCTATCTGTGCTTCTTCCACCTCATCAGCATTATCCACAGCCTTCTCAGCCGTTTCAACAGCTTCCTCTGTTTTTACCTCTTCAAGCTCTGTTTCCTGATTTTTATTTTCGTTGTTATCCAAAGCAGTATCCTTTCTTTAAACGTCAAGATCCTTTACATACTCTGCATTTTTCTCTATAAATTCTTTTCTCGGTGCGACCTTATCGCCCATAAGAATAGTGAATATCTCGTCCGCCTTAACAGCGTCTTCCATTGTCACCTTTATCATAGTTCTTCTTTCAGGGTCCATGGTTGTTTCCCAAAGCTGTTCAGGGTCCATCTCACCAAGACCTTTATATCTCTGAACGTTTACTTTCAGATTGTTCTCGCCTGAAAGCTCAGAAATATACTGATCTCTCTCTGCGTCTGAGAAAGCATATCTGACCTGCTTGCCCCTTGCGACTTTGAAAAGCGGCGGCTGAGCAAGATAGATATGACCCTCCTCGATAAGAGGACGCATAAATCTAAAGAAGAATGTGAGCAGAAGCGTTCTGATATGAGAACCGTCCACATCGGCATCGGCCATGATGATAACTTTGCCGTAACGGAGCTTTGAAAGGTCAAAGTCCTCGCCTATTGATGTTCCCAGTGCGGTAACAACAGGCATAAGCTTTTCATTGCCGTATACCTTATCTATCCTGGCTTTTTCAACGTTGAGCATTTTTCCCCACAAAGGAAGTATAGCCTGATATTTTCTATCTCTGCCTTCCTTTGCAGAGCCACCCGCAGAATCTCCCTCGACGATATAAATTTCGGTGAGTGAAGCATCTCTCTCTGAGCAATCTGCAAGCTTGCCAGGCAATGAAGAGGATTCAAGAGCAGATTTTCTTCTTGTAAGCTCTCTTGCTTTCTTTGCGGCTTCTCTTGCCTTTTGTGCCTGAACAGACTTATCAAATATAGCCTTTGCTACAGTAGGGTTTTCCTCAAAGTAGTTCATAAGCTTTTCGGTAACTATCTTGTCAACGAAAGGTCTTACCTCAGGATTGCCAAGTCTGCCCTTTGTCTGTCCCTCAAACTCACAGTTTGTGAGCTTAACGGATACTATAGCCGTCAGACCCTCTCTTACATCGTCGCCAAGAAGCTTATCGTCGTCTTTAAGATAGCCGAACTTCTTACCGTAGTTATTTATTACCTTTGTAAGAGCATTCTTGAAACCTGTTTCATGAGTACCGCCGTCAGGAGTATGGATATTATTAGCAAATGACAATATAAGGTCATTATAAGTATCGTTATACTGCAAAGCTATCTCGGCAAAGGTATCGCCCTCCATGCCGTTGACATAGATAACTTCCTCAGAAAGAGGTGTAACGCCCCTTGTCTTGTGGATATGCTCCACAAACTGTCTTATACCGCCTTCATAATGGAGAGTTTCGCCCACAGGCTCGCTTTCATTTCTCTTATCAGTGAATATTATCTTTATACCGGCATTAAGAAATGCCTGTTCTCTAAGTCTTTTCAGCAGTGTTTCATAATCGAAAACTGTTGTTTCCTGAAATATCTCAGGGTCAGGCTTAAAGAGAACGGAAGTACCTGTTTTATCAGTATCGCCGATTATTTTCAGCGGCTCTGAATAATTACCTCTGTCAAACCTCTGAAAATGAATATGTTTTCCGTCATAAACTGTAAGCTCAAGATATTCCGAGAGGGCGTTTACTACAGACGCACCAACGCCGTGAAGTCCGCCTGCTACCTTATATCCGCCGCCGCCGAACTTTCCGCCTGCGTGGAGAATGGTATAAACTACCGTTGCAGCAGATATTTTCTCCTTTGGGTGTATACCTGTAGGGATACCACGTCCGTTATCGGTAACTCTGATAATGTCCCCGGGAAGTATCTCTACTTCTATCTCAGTGCAATATCCTGCCAATGCCTCATCGATAGCGTTATCAACTATCTCGTAGACAAGGTGGTGAAGTCCCTTTGGACCTGTTGATCCGATATACATACCAGGTCTTTTTCTTACCGCTTCAAGACCCTCCAGCACCTGTATCTGATTTTCATTATAATCATTTTGCTTATCCACCATGGATATTTCCTCGGTGTTCTGGATCTCGATCTCGTTGTTATTTTCCAAAAAATAACCCCCTCATCACTTGGTTTTTTATCTTATAATCTTATATCTTTGATTAATCATTCAGGCATTCTTTTGCTTCTTTTCAAAAGTGTGGCGCAGCTCATCTGACTTATATACACAGTTTCCGTAAAGTCTTTATCAAGGCACACCACAAAGCTTTTAGGCATTTCATATGTGCAGTTCACGACACGTCTGTTTTTTGCCGCAAAATTTAGAAATTCCTTTGTGTTGGCAGAAACAGAGGTGTTCTCTATATCGAAGATCCCTATTATATCTTTAGTATTGACTAAATAGTTATTTCCTAAATGCAGAAACATCACTTATTCTCCTGAACTATCATTCCGTTTTCTATATTGAATATCTTTCCATGGCTTTTTTCGTCAAAGGGGATATTCCTGTCACAGCAGGTTATAAAGACCTGCATATCGTGTATTTTCGAGATAACGAACTTCTGCCTTGATAGGTCAAGCTCGCTCAAAACATCATCGAGAAGTATACACGGGCTGTCGTCTATCTCCTCGGCAAGTATATAAGCCTGTGAAAGCTTCAAAATAAGAGCAAGAGAGCGGTGCTGTCCCTGAGAAGCGAACTGTCTAACTGCCAGTCCGTTTATTTTTCCCGCAAGATCGTCTCTGTGAACGCCTTTCTGTGTAAATCCTGCTCTTATATCGTCATCAAGATTATTTTTCAGACAGCTTAGATACTCTTCAGCCATTTCTCCTGCATAATCTTTTCTGCCCGCCAGATTTGAATACACAGTGGAATAATATTCAAGCTCCAGCCTTTCTCTGCCCTCTGATATATCCTCATAAAGCTTTTTTGCGAACATATCGAGCTTTTTGGTATAATTATATCTTAAAAGCGAGATATAAGCCCCAAGCTGAGCAAGCTGGATATCCCACACTTCAAGCTCTTCTCTTTTTGATCTGCCGTAACAGATATTTTTTAACAATATATTTCTCTGCTCTATAAGATCATCATATTTTGAGATAACAGAGCTGTAGGAATTTTTTATCTGTGACACTGAAAGGTCAAGAAACTGCCGTCTGTTTTCGGGAGAGCCTTTTGAAAGCTCCAGATCCTCAGGAGTAAAGATAACACAATCAAGGCTTCCGAAAAGCTTTGAGGGAGTTTTCAGTTTTACGCCGTTCAAGGTGACGTTTTTTTCTCTCACATTAGGTCTTGCCATTGCAAAATGTATATCCTGACTGCGAAAGCTGTTTTTAAATGAAATGTCGATATTCATGAACTGTCCGTTTATATCTATCATTTCTCTGTCTTTTGTGTTGCGAAAAGACCTCACTCCGCTGCAAAGCCATATAGCTTCTATAAGATTTGTTTTGCCCTGAGCATTCTTTCCGCAGAAAATATTCATTTTCTCATGAGGATATATCTCGACTTTTTTGAGATTTTTAAATCCGTCTGCGGAAATTTTGGTTATCACCATTTTATTTTACCACTATCTCTGTAGCTATCTCGTCTATCTGCACCTTATCCCCGGGGCGGATCTTCTTTCCCCTCATTGTGCAGACCTCACCGTTTACTTTAATTCTCTCCTCGAGGATTATCTCCTTGCCAATGCCGCCTGTTTCCACAACGCCTGCATATTTAAGCAGAGAATCGAGCTTTATAAACTCTGATTTTATATTTACATCTATCTGTTGATATTTCATATTCTTATTCCTTTGCTAGTCTTACAGGGAGAACGAGGTAAGTATAAGCGTCGCCCTCACACGGAACTATCTTCATAGGCAGCAGACTTCCGCTCATCTGCAATTTGACCTTATCTTCCTTTATGACCTTCAGAGGGTCAAGAAGATATTTGCACTTGAAGCCTATCTCGATAACAGGACCTGCTATATCAGCCTTTATCTCGTCTGTTATCTTTCCAACGCTTGTTGAGCAGTTTATTTTTATAGAATTATTTTCAAAATAGCATCTTGCAGGTGACGGTGTTCTGTCACTTATAAGTATCAAACTTCTTTCAAGAGCGGCAATAAGCTCTTTCCTGTCAACAATGACCTCAGTTGTGCAAGTAGTTGGTATAGCTGACTTATAAGGGTGGAACTCGCCCTCGATAAGTCTTGAATAAACAAGATAGCCGTTTAATTCAAACACAACATGATTTTTTGAGAGATAAACGGAGGCTGTTTCTTCGTCATTATCTCCCAGAAGTGCTGCTATCTCAGAGAGAGTTTTTGCAGGCACGACGAATTTAAGACTTCCGTCATACTTTATAGGCTCATATCTCACAGCAAGTCTATATCCGTCAAGGGCAACAAGAGTAAGAGTACCATTTTCGATCTCAAAAAGCTCACCCTTAAGAACAGGCTTAAGGTCTGTAACAGCCACGGCAAACTTTGTCTGATTTATCATATCCTTAAGAACAGGCTGAGAGATAGTTATCTTGTTTTCTTCCTCTTTCTTAGGCAGTGCAGGATATTCCTCTGCTGACGTTGCAGGGATATTGAATGTGGTAACTCCTCCTGAGATCGTTACCTGAAAATTTTCAGAAACCTCTATCAGGATCTCTTCAGAAGGCATTTTCCTTATCATTTCAGCAAAAAGTCTTGCATTAAGTATAAATTCTCCCGAATCGTCGCTCTTTACCGGAATAACAGTTTTTATACCTATCTCAAGATCATAGCCGGTAAGCTCCAGCACTGAGTTTTCAAGCTTGAATTTTATTCCCTCAAGAGATTTAAGTGCAGCACGTTCTGACACTGCTTTTGAAACATTTGTTACTGCTCCGCAAAGTGAAGCATTATTACACAGAATTTTCATAGCAATTTCCTTTCTAAAAAATTACATTTATCTGACTTTTGTTTTTTCAACATATGAATTTCTCAAATTTATATTTTTTGCTCTGATAATATATAAATAAATCAATATTAAATTAGTATTAGTAGTAGAGTGTGTTGAAATGGTTGAAAAGTCATTCAAAGCCTTTTGCAGACTTGTTTTGCTTTTCAAGTTTATTTTAACATCACTTCAACTGTGTTTTCAAAAACTTTTTTTGTGTTTGAAAAGTTGAAAAAATGTTTGTTGAATGTTTATTATTATCGCAAAAAATGTTGAAACCTGAAAATCGGTGTTTGATTTTATAACACCATGGTTTAAACTTCATTGTGCAAAGTTTTGAAAAACATTCCGCAAAGCTTTATATATCCAAGTCCGGATATTCAACAAAATTGTTGAAAACTATGTTGAAAATGTTGAAATAGTCCGTTTAATTGTCCTTGAGGTTTTTGATTATGTCGTCAACGGTATCTTTTAGCTGTTTGTTCTCTTTAAGATTTTTAACAACGTCCTGATAGTGTATGGTCATAGTTGAATGGTTTTTGTTAAGCACATTTCCTATCTGTATAAAGGTCATGCCCTTTACGTCCTTGAAGATATAGATCGCTATTTTTCTTGCAAGGGATACGTTTGCACGTCTGTTTGTTGATTTTATGTCGTCAGCAGTAACGTCAAATGCCGCCGCTACCTCCTGAAGTATCCTGTCAACCGTTATCTCAGCAGGGTGATTTTCAATGATTATTTCTTTGATTATCCTCTGAGCCATAGATATGGACGGGCTTTCATTCGTATAAATGGTAAGAGCCTTTATTTTGTTTACAGTTCCCTCAAGCTGACGTATGTTCGTCTTTATCTTCTCTGCTATTATCCTTACGACATTGTCAGAAAGCTGTAAGTCCAGCATATCAGCCTTTTTCTTTACGATAGCCATTCTTGTTTCAAAATCAGGCGGTGTAACGTCTACCTGAACGCCCAGTGAAAATCTGGTAAGTATCCTGTTTTGAAGCTTCGATATCTTTGACGGTGCAATATCCGATGTGAGAACTATCTGCTTGCCTGCATTGTAAAGATCGTTGAAGGTATGGAAAAATTCCTCCTGCATACGCTCCTTGCCTGCAATGGTCTGTATATCGTCTACCATAAGATAGTCGGCATTCCTGTATTTATCATGAAATTTATTAGTTTCCTTTGACTCGATAGCTTTAACGAGCTGGTTTATAAAGGATTCACCTGTGGTGTAAATAATTTTCAGCTCAGGGTGATTTTTCTTTACCTCATGCTCGATAGCTTTCATAAGGTGAGTTTTTCCAAGTCCCGAATCACCGTATATGATGAGAGGGTTGAATATAGTATTTGTGTTAGACGGCGTTTTCTGATCTTCGTCATACTTATGTGCGACAGCCGTGCTGAAAGCATAGGCAAGATCATTCGATTTACCTTTGATAAAGTTATCAAAGGTAAGATTGTTGTTTTCTTCATCAGAAAAGTCAGCCACCTTGACTTCTATATCCTTTTCCTCAGTTTCATTAACTTCTTCTTTGTCTTTAACAAGTATTTTTATATCTACCTCAAAGCCCAAAGTGTTGAGAAAAGCTTCTTTTAAAAGATTCTCATAGGCGTTCATAGTGATATCTCTTGAAAAATCAGAATCAGTGAGCAAATAAGCCACATTGTTTTCAAGCTTCATCGGTTCAAGTATCTTTATCCATTTGTTATATCCCGGCTCGCTGATACTTTTGCAGTTTCGGCAATATTTCAGGACCTCCTGAAATACGTCATTAAAGGAATCCATTGTTTCTCCATAACCTCCTAGAAAATAGCTCTGCCTGTGCGGTGTTTCCGCTGTCCGCCGTGACCCCTGTCAAACAGACGGCAGGTCAGAGTTTTAAAAAAAATATAAACAGGCATAATTAATCAATTCTATACTATTATAGCACACTTGACTTAAAATTTCAAGTCCTATATATTATATATAAGGAAAGAAATAAGGATAAAAAGTATGTTTTTCAAAGATAAGAAAAAACACTTAATACAGATAAAATTTATATTTGGCACACAATATATTGTATGCTCATAAAAAATGAGGACGTAAGCGGCAGGTTTTTCGGACAGTAAGCCCCTCAAAGCAAAGAAAAATAATATCAAAAAAAATATAAAAATATTATGAACAGGCTTGACAAATGGTGTGTGAATGAGCTATAATATTAAATTACAAGGGCTTTTTTCATAGCGATATTGTAATTTGCTGTGACCCTATAAGTTTAAACATCTCCGAGGACGTTTTTTTGTATAAAATGACGGAGTGTTGAAAGCGGAAGGAGGAGAATTCGATGAAAAGAACATATCAGCCTAAAAAGCTTCAGAGAAAGAAAGTTCACGGCTTCATGAAGAGAATGTCTACTGCTAACGGCAGAAAGGTACTCGCAAGAAGAAGAGCAAAGGGCAGAGCTAGACTCAGCTACTAAGAGATACAGGCAGTTTCTGATGATAAGTCTGACAGGCATTATTCAGGCGGTTGGTTACGCCTGAATCGATGTCCCTAGGCAGTTGTATTTAAGCGTCGTTGGACGCTGCCTCAGATGACCTATATACCATTCATTGATTTGCATGGTATTGGGTCTTTATCTTTTTTTGGCAAAATTGCCGTGAAAAGGCGAAAAGAGTAAAAACAGTACACAATGGGGAAATGAAGATGCTGTTCACAACGGTTTTAAAGGATAACAAGGCATTTTTAAGGTGCTATAAAAAGGGAAGATTTTGTGCAGACAGTTTTGTAGCAGCATATTTTTATCCCAACGGCAGCCCATACAACAGGCTTGGAATAACGGCGGGCAAAAAGCAGGGCTGCGCAGTAACAAGAAACAGAATTAAGAGAATAGTAAGAGCCGCCTACAGACTTAACGAGGCGGAATTTCCGCTGGGCTATGATATAGTTTTTGTGGGAAGAAACGATATAGGGGAAAAGAAAACTCAGGATATTGAAAGATTTATAAAAAAAAGACTCATAAAAGAGATGAATAAGCCTGTTCCAAAGAATAACAGGTCAGGCAGGGCAAAGAGAAAGTAAAATGAGTAAACTGGCTCAGCTGCTGATAAGGTTTTATCAGCGATTTATAAGTCCTCTTTTCGGACCAAGGTGCAAGTATTATCCAAGCTGTTCGGCATATGCGCTGGAGGCTTACAGAAAACACGGCTTTTTTAAAGGCACGCTGCTCACTGTATGGAGACTGCTTAGGTGCAACCCGTGGAGTCTGGGAGGGGTTGACTATGTTCCTGACAAGCTTACCACTGAGTATTTTAAAATCAGAAAAAAATAAGCCTGAGAGCTTAATCAGATATATAGGTTATCAATATGACAAATAATTGATCTGGAGGATATTAAATGGGTATTATTGCGACCCCTTTGGGCTGGATAATGAAGGGCTGCTATTTTGTATGCAAGAACTACGGAATAGCACTGCTGCTTTTCACTATCCTTACAAGACTTATAGTATTTCCGCTTAACGTCAAGCAGCAGAAGAGCACGGCAAGAATGACCATGCTTCAGCCTGAACTTGAAAAGATAAAGAAGAAATACGCTAAAAACCAGCAGAAGATGCAGGAAGAGCAGATGAACCTTTACGCCAAGGCGGGCGTAAATCCTATGGCAAGCTGTTTGCCAATGGTCATCACAATGGTCATTCTGTTTGCTCTTATCCCTGTTATTTACGGACCTCTTACCTACGTTTCAAACGCAGATAAAGAGGAGCTTACAGACTCAAACAACATGATATCGAATCTTTATGTTGTCAGTGCTGAGGTAAAAAGCAAGGATACTACTATAGAAAAGCTTATTGAAAAGTTTGAAAAAGACGGTGCTACTGAGGACGAAGCTTATGATAAGCTTGAAAAGCTTTTTACAGACAAGGACAAGTATCCAAAGTCTGCAAAGGCACTTTCTAATGACAACAAGATATCTAACGTTATGGATGCTATTAAGGCTCATAATGATATAGATACTTTTATTCTTAACGAGAATTACTTCTCCACAAACCTTATTCAGTCAAGACCTGAGCTTATGACTTTTGTTTTCACTGAAAAAGAGGGCGGACAGTATGCAGATGTGCTTCCAACAAGCGTAAAGGCTGCGGCTGAAGATTTCAACTACAGCATTTTCGGACTTTTCCTTGGAAAGATACCAACAATGAAGGATCTTTCATGCATTATCCCTATTGTATCAGCACTTTTGCAGCTTATAGTGACATTCGTTTCACAGCATTTTGCAAAGAAGAACAATCCTGACGCCGCTAATATGGGTGGAATGGGAATGAAGATAATGCTTTATGGTATGCCTATCTTCTCACTGTGGATCGGTTTCAGCTATCCGGCAGGTCTTGGTCTTTACTGGTGCTATTCTTCACTGTTTGCACTTGGACAGACTATCGTACTCAATAAGATCTATACACCTGAACACGTTGCAGAGCTTGTTCAGAAGGATATAGCAAAGCAGAAAAAGAAGGGCAAGCCTACTCTTATGGAGAAAATGGCTGAGGCTCAGATGATACAGGCTGGTAAGGATCCTGCTGAGATCAGAAAGTCACTTTCTGACGATGAGGATTATGATGAGCCTAAGAAGAAAACAAAGACGGAGCTTAAAGACGAGCAGAGAAGACGTCTTAACGAAGCCAGAAAGAGAATGGCTGAGAAATATGGCGACGAATATGACGATTCACAGGATTGACCTGTTGTTGACTAAACTTTTTTAGCGAGAGGAGCAGAAAAAATGAAACAGATCTTTACAGCCGCAACTGTAGACGAAGCAAAGAACAAGGCGGCAGTTGAATTTGGAACAGAAGTAGAAAAGATCACTTTCACAGTTCTTGAAGAGCCTAAAAAGGGCTTTTTCGGAAAAATCAAGGGTGAGGCAAAGGTAGAAGCTGAATATGAGCCTGAAACAAAGGTAGAAACTGTAACTGAAGAAACAGAGGCTGTTGAAGAAAAGGCAGAAGTTCAGGAAGAAGTCAAGGCAGAGGCAGAGTGGAGCGACACTTTGCAGAAAAAGGCTGACTGTGCAAAGGAATATATACTCAATGTTATAAAGGCAATGGGCATAGAAGACACAGAGATCGAGGTAACAAAGCTTGAAAACGGCGCACTTTTTGAGATAAAGAGCGAAGAGTTCGAGAAACTTATCGGCAAGAAGGGCGATATCCTCGATTCACTTCAGTATCTTGCATCACTGGTATGCAACAGGATAGACAGAGAATATTTCAGAATATCCACAGATTGCAATGGTTTCAGGGCAAGAAGAAAGACCCAGCTTGAAGAGCTTGCAAGAAAGATAGCAAACAACGTAAAGAGAAGCGGTCGTTCATCAGCTCTCGAGCCAATGAATCCATATGAGAGAAGAATCATTCACGCTGCTGTATCAGAGATCGAGGGTGTAACATCTCAGTCAAAGGGTGAAGAGCCATGGAGAAAGGTAATAATCAGTTCTACAACACCTAGAAAGTATGATAACAGAGGCGGCTACAAGAAGAACGGTGGCAGAAGAAGAAACAACAATCGCCGCTCAAAGGGTTTTGACATCACAACAAGCTTTGAAAAGGACTACAAGAAGCCAAAGCCTGAGGACACAATGAAGGATTCAGGTCTTTACTCAAAGATAGAGTTCTAAAATTTGTTATAAGAAAACACGCTGGACAGTTTGTTTGGCGTGTTTTTTTTCTATTTTGCTTGTTTTTTGCACAAACCATTTGTAGGAGAGCGGCGCAATTTCTGCTTTGCAGAAATGCGACGTCCCGCTTATCGACGTTTCGATTACAATATCATTTGTATTTTTTCACACAATGTTCGTCGCAAAAATTTATAACATTGTCTGCTTCTTTTCATTCGTGACCAATCCAAGTCTAGCCGCTTCGATGTCGGGCTGTCGAGGGCGCCAGCCCCTACACATTTGTGTCTACAGTTTGTCCGCCGCAAAATCGCTGTCGCTCTTTGCGGATTTTACTTTGTATAAGAAACTACAAAAGCGGTGCAGAGATTTGTTCTCCGACACCGCTTTGTTTTGGGTTACAACTTTGTACTTCTTCTTTTATTATTCTGCACCGCTTAGTAGACTTGCGCCTATTGAGGCTCTGCCTCAAGCTCCGACAGGGCTTTGCCCATTTCTTGTGAGCGAAGTCGAACAAGAAATTTACTCACAAGTGGTTTCACCCCTTGACCCTGACCAGGGGCGTGCCCCTGGACCTTTTGCTCGCTTCGCTCGGTGCTTCTTTTACTTTATATTTATAATTTTTTCTTTTTCATTTGACCTTTGTTGCGTGGATATTTCTCAGGTGTTTCAGATACTTTTCTTATGAGGATAAGCGTTCTGCCGTCGCCTGTTGGAAGCTCATAGTCAAAGACCTCTTCGACCTTTCCTCCCAGTATCTTAATAGCATTCTTAGCCTCTTTCAGCTCGTCATTTCCTCCTGAGCCTTTCAATGCAACGAAATATCCTCCGACTTTTACAAAAGGCAGGCAATACTCGCATAGGTCGCTGAGGTTTGCCACTGCTCTTGCTGTGGCAATGTCAAATTGTTCACGGCACTCCATGCTTCTGCCAAGCTCCTCTGCTCTGCCGTGTATGCAGGTCGCACCAAGGTCAAGACTGTCTGAAAGCTGAGCAAGAAAATTTATCCTCTTATTAAGGCTATCCAAAAGTGTAAGCTTTATATCGTCACGGACGATTTTCAGCGGACAGGACGGAAATCCTGCTCCTGTGCCGACATCTATTACCGTTGCATTTTCTTTTACCTCGAAAAGTGTGAAAGGATAAACGCTGTCAAAAAAATGCTTTATTGAAATTCCCTCAGGGTCAGTGATAGCAGTAAGATTTATTTTCTCGTTCCATTCACAAAGCAGATCTGCATAAGCTTCAAAGCGTGAATAATCGCTGTCAGATATTGTTATATCATAATTATCGAAAAGCTTTATAAAATCGTCCTTAGAAATAAGCTTTGACATACTATTCCTCCCTATGGTCATTCTTTGATGAGAGCCATACCAAAAGCACACCCACGTCCGCAGGGTTTACTCCGCTGATTCGGCTTGCCTGACCAACTGATACAGGCTTTATCTTATTGAGCTTTTCAATTGCTTCAAGTCTAAGACTTTTTATATCATTATAGTCAATATCCGCAGGCAAAGCCTTTTTCTCTAGCTTTCGCATAGCCTCCACCTGTTCAAGCTGTATCTTTATATAGCCGTCATATTTTATCTGCAATTCTACCTGCTCTTTTACTTCTGCTGAAAGCTCAGGTCGTTCCTTATCGAAAGGAGCAAGACCGTCATATGACACCTGTGGTCTGCGGATAAGCTGAGCAAGTTTTATGCCGTTGTTGAGAGGGTCAGTGCCTACAGATTCAAGATAGGCATTTATCTCAGGATATGGCGCAATATTTATTTTTGAAACACGCTTTATCTCAGCGGCTATCTGTTCATTTTTGTCAAGCAAATGCTGATATCTTTCATCTGATATAAGCCCTATCTCATGTCCTATAGGCGTGAGCCTTATGTCAGCATTATCTTGTCTTAGCAAAAGTCTGTATTCGCTTCTTGACGTGAGCATTCTGTAAGGGTCTGAACAACCCTTTGTTACAAGGTCGTCAATAAGAGTGCCTATGTATGATGAAGCTCTGTCAAGAATAAGCTGTTTTCTGCCGAGAATTTTCAGTGCGGCATTTATGCCTGCAATAAGACCTTGTGCGGCGGCTTCTTCATATCCCGAAGTGCCGTTGAACTGACCTGCGCCGTAAAGACCGTCGAAAGCTTTGAATTCCAGCGTAGCAGAAAGCTCTGTAGGGTCGCAGCAATCATATTCTATGGCATAGGCGTTTCTCATTATCTCAACGTGTTCAAGTCCTTTTATAGTGTGCAAAAATTGAAGCTGAACGAACTCAGGCAGTGATGACGACATACCTTGCAGATAATATTCGTCAGTGTCAAGACCCATTGGCTCAATAAAAAGCTGATGCCTTGGCTTATCCGAAAATCTCATTATTTTGTCCTCGATAGACGGACAGTATCTTGGGCCAATAGCGTGTATCCTACCCGAATATATAGGTGAAAGATGTATGTTATCTCTTATTACCTTGTGTGTTTCTTCATTTGTATAAGCCACATAGCATTTGACTTTATTTTCAAGCTTTTCATGATTATCAAAAGAAAATGGTGTTATATCATCGTCACCGCACTGAACTTCAAGCTTGTCAAAATCTATGGAACGCTTGTGTACACGGGCAGGAGTGCCTGTTTTGAAACGTCTTATTGTCATGCCTGCCTTTTTAAGACACTCTGTCAGACTAAGTGCAGGCAAAGTTGCGTCAGGGCCGCTTGAATATGATACTGCACCCACATGGACAGTGCCGCCAAGGTAAGTTCCCGTTGAGATAACAACAGCCTTGCAGTCATACTCAGTGCCAAGCTTTGTACGCACACCACGGACAGTTTTACCGTCCTCCTCAAATAGAATATCAGTTATCTCAGCCTGCTTCAAATAAAGCCCGTCAGTATCTTCGATAGTCTTTTTCATAAGCTTATGATATTCAACACGGTCTATCTGCGCCCTCAGACTATGAACGGCAGGACCTTTTCCACGGTTGAGTATCCTGCTTTGCAGAAAAGTTTTATCCGCCGCCTTGCCCATTTCTCCGCCCAAAGCGTCTATCTCACGAACAAGATGTCCCTTTGCAGTTCCGCCTATAGAGGGGTTGCATGGCATATTGGCAACACCGTCAAGTGTTATGGTAAAAAGTGCCGTCTTTAATCCAAGGCGTGCCGCCGCCAAAGCCGCTTCACAGCCTGCGTGACCTGCACCTACCACAATAATATCAAAATATTCCTTTTGCATAATAAAACCACCTGTCTGAAAATAAGACCATATAAATTACTTTCCTACGCAGAATTTTGAAAATACCTCGTCTACCACCGCTTCTGTAGTTTTTTCTCCTGTCAGCTCCAAAAGTGCATTTGCGCCATTGTCTATCATCACAGTAACAGCGTCCAAAGTCTCTCCCATATCAAGGCTTTCAAGAGCCATGGCAAGATATTTCCTTGCACGTTCTGCACAGGCTATTTGACGCTCGTTTGCAAAAATTGTGCTGTCAGCGTCATATCCGCCAATGCCCAAAAGCTTCTCTGCGGCTTTTTGCAGCTCTTCTCTGCCCTCGTCAAGCTTCGCAGAAATCTCTATCACATAGTCTGAATATTTTTCAAGCTGAGACCTTTCAACAACATTTTCAAGGTCAGACTTGTTGAGAACTATGATAACTTTCTTTCCAAGCTTTTTCACATATTCAAGAAGCTCCAAGTCCTCCTCGTCAAGCTCTCTTGAAATGTCGAAAACTTCTATCACAAGCATAGCGTTTTTAAGCTTTTTCTTTGCAATATCAACGCCTATTTTTTCAACTTCATCATCAGTTTCATGTATACCTGCAGTGTCGGAAAGCTTCAAAATAAGCTCGCCAAGCTTTGCACTTTCTTCGATAACATCTCGTGTAGTGCCTGCCACATTTGTGACTATGGAGCGATCATATCCCAACAGCATATTCATGAGTGTCGATTTTCCAACGTTCGGCTTTCCTGCGATAACAGTGTCAACACCGTTTTTCAGTATCATACCGCTGTCATGATCTGCTATTATTTTATCAAGCCCTGCCAAAGCGTTTTTAAGGCTCTCTCTGAGATTATCCTCAGATATCTCAGGCAAGTCTTCCTCCGGATAATCCACCCATGCTGCAAGCTCGCCAAGTATTGTGACAAACTTTCTTGACATATCGGAAATAAGCCTGAAAAGCCTGCCCTCTTTTGTAAGATTTGCAGAATTAAGCGCATATTCTCCCTGAGCGGAGATAGTTTCCATTACGCCCTCAGCCTGAGTAAGTGAAAGCTTTCCGTTGAGAAAAGCCCTCTTTGTGAACTCGCCCCTCTGAGCAAGCTCTGCACCCTGTTCAATGCAAAGTCTGAGAACTTTTTTTGTAACATATATTCCGCCATGGCATGATATCTCGCAGACGTTTTCACCGGTGTATGATTTAGGCGCACGGAAAACCGTCAGGACGCCGTCATCAACTTCTCTGCCGTTTTTGTCAACTATTTTTCCGTATGCACACGAATAGCCCTCCATGTTTTCAACACTTTTGCATGACAGTGGTTTAAAAACTTTTGCACCTATGCTCATGGCATTTTCACCGCTTATTCTTATGACTGATATACCGCCCTCAGCGAGTGGTGTCGAAACTGCACATATATCTTTCATTTTTACCTCTTTTTACTCCGACAGAGCTTTTCCCTGCCATGAATTTCTTCTTCCCATTTCCTTGTCTATCTCGTTCATAACGCAGAATTTTTTCAAACTCCACAAAGGTGCAACAAGGTCGTCCTTTGCACCGTCACCTGTCACACGCTGTATTACTATCTCAGCTGGCAGAAGCTCCAACTGGTCGCAGACGATATTGACATACTCGTCCATTTCAAGCGCTCTGAACTCCCCACGCTCATACATCTGCGCAAGCACAGTGCCTTTTAAAACGTGCAGAAGATGTATCTTTATGCTTTGTATATCAAGCTGACCGAGAGTTTTAGCCGTTTCAAGCATCATATCCCTATCCTCACCGGGAAGCCCGTCGATGATATGCACGCACACATTCACATTGCGTTTTCTCAGCATTTCATAGCCTTTGAAAAAATCCGCAAAAGTATGACAGCGGTTCATTTTCAGAGCCGTTTCGTCATGTATAGTCTGCAAGCCAAGCTCTACAGTAAGAAAAGTCTTTTCCGCAAGCTCACCGAGCAGGTCGGCTTTTTCTTCGTTGATGCAATCTGCCCTTGTTGCGATAGAAAGCCCTGCCGTATTTTCAAATGACAGGGCTGTATAAAACATTTTTCTCAGCGTTTCAACGTCAGCATAGGTGTTTGAGCCTGCCTGAAAATACGGTATGCACAGACCCTTGCTCCACTTTTTGCTCATTTTTTCCCTTATCTCTCTGTACTGAGTAAGGATATCCTCATGAGGGTCGCCTGCAAAATCTCCGCTCATTTTTGCCGAGCAGAACACACAGCCTCCCACACCTTTTGTGCCGTCTCTGTTCGGACAGCCAAGGTCAATATTAAGCGGTATCTTGAAAACCTTAGTGCCGAACTTGTGCCTTAGATAATAATTGTAGGTATGATATCTTTTATTGTCATCAGAATAGGGAAAAGGGTTATCAAATCTGCTATTCATCTGACGGTCCCTCAGTTTGCTCAGTGGTAGGTTCTGTAGTTTCAGTCGGCCGAGTTGTGGTCTCAGTTGCCTTTGTTGTGGTCGTGGTAGTAGTAGGACCAGGCTGTACTATAGGCTCAGTTTCGGTGACAGTATAGTAAGGCTTGTCATTATTTGTGGTAGTGGAAGCCGTTGAAGTCGTTGTGGTGCTTTTAGTTTCCTCTGGTCTGTCAATAGCAGTGGTAGTTGTTGTTTTTTTCTTGTCCTCTTTTTTCTTTGTGGTAGTTACTTCACCGTCCTGCGGTTTTGCAGTGGTGGTGATAACATTTTCGTCAGGATCATCACTGTCATTATTAGTCGGATGATCGAAGCTGTTGTGATTAGAATCAGTATTGTCAGGAGTTTCCTTTATAGGGTCAGTGACCTTATTGCCGATACCATAAATAAGAGAGATACGCTCCTCAACAGCTTTCATGGCGTCAGGAAAAGGTATACTATTATTATAAGAGTCCTCCAATGCCTGAGTGTAATCCCCTGAAAAGAAAGTCTTGAATGTTAAAGACAGATTGTTGTCCTCCACAATGTCGCTTCCTGAAACTGAAATAAAGAATATGCAGGCAAATAGCATTATGACCGCTATGGAAAGGAGATTTATAAAGCTGTAATGCTCCTCCAAATTCGTTTTGGCAAGCTCTTCAGCCGCTTCCTCCGCAGCCTCGCATTCCTCCGGTATCTCATATTCATCGTCACCGTGAACTATGTTGAATCGTGTAGTTTTCTTATCCATTAGTATTTTCCTCTTTTTATGCCGCATATTCAGCCGCAAGTGTTATAACGCTCACTGCAAAAACAAGCACTGTCATAATGGTCTTTGTTATCATAACTCTGCCATAAGCCGCCTGAGACTTCTGTGAAAGCTTTTTAAAAATCTTACAGAAAGCCCTTTTTGCAGGTGGGCAGACAATAAAGAACGATATTACTATAAGGGTGATATTTTTCAGCACTGCACTTTTTACAGACACGCTCAAGGTGTATTTCACATTTACTCCTGCAAGTGCAAAGAGCCATTTTTTGTAGCCATAGAAGCTGTCAAAATAAAGTCCGCCAAAAATAACGAGAGCTGTCAGCAAAAGATAAATATACTTCACAAGGTCAGGCAGCTTTGAAAGCGGTCTTTCAAGAAACAGCTTTTCAAGGATACAAAGCACAGCCGCACAAAGTCCGACGATAATGAAATTCACCTTTGCCTGATACCATATAGAAAGAGCCAGACCGCAAAGTATATAGCACACAAAAGTAAATACCTTGTTCATGTTTTTTTTGCAGCAGAAAACCTCGCTGAAAAAGTCAACAACAGTTGTATTGAAGCTTTTTATCATACCAGTGAAAAGTCCGTCAGCCTCAATGTTTGTGTAGTTGTCAGGATAAACAAAGCCGTTTGTCAGACCAAGACCCTTTGCCATATCCGAAAGTCCTGTGAAAAGAAAATAATACTGAGCCAAAAATGACAGCATACCAAGCCAACAGCCAAGGGTAGTTATCTCTTTGCCGTTAAGTCCTGCAAGCTTTATCTGTTCAAAAACGCCTGCAAGAAGCACCACCTTGCCAAAACCAAAAACTATCTTATTAAGTCCCTGATTGAGCTTTGCTCCTGTGATCTCACGATGCCTTATCTGTGGCTCAATATCACCGTATCTCACAAGAGGTCCCACAAGCATGAAATGCAGTGACACCATATAAGTCAAAAGGCAGAAAATGTTTTTTTCTGCTTTGCAGTTGCCCTTGAAAACGTCATAGACATAAGAAATTCCTCTGAGCATATAATAACCCATACCAAGTGGAAGTATGGCGGCGTCAAAACTGAGCTTTTTTACCTTATTATAAAGGATATTCTGACCGAATATTAGCATAAGAGATACATTCATTATAATATCCAGCGCCAAAAATATCCCGCAAAGGGCTTTGTTCTCACGATTTTTTGAAATAATAAGACCAAATATCCAATCAAGGATAACTGACAGGAAAATAAGACAGAACACAAAAGGTCTGCCCCAACTGAAAAACAGCAGGGAACAAACTATCAGAATGAGGTTTTTATATTCTGCACTTCTGTCGAAAAGCGAAATAATGGTCATTATCGGGAACATTCCCAGTATAAATATAAGATCGGAATAAACCAAAATAAATTGCTCCTTAATATTTCTATATGTTAAAATGTTTTTATATTTTTTTGTTTATGATTTATACCTATAATTTTATCACAATTCACTAAATATAGCAAGCAAAATTATAAAGAAAATCTAAATTTTTCAGTTTTCTTCAAAAAGTATTTGCAATTAATAAAAACTGTGGTATAATTATAGTAAATAAATGTGCAATTCTACTTGGGGAAGGAGTGGCAGAGTTGGCTTCAATTTTAGTTACAGGAGCAAGCGGAATGATAGGCTTGTACCTTACATCCAGCTTACTGCACAAAAAGCATCGTGTATTCGGTATAGATACACGCAAAAATGAGTTTATTGGAACTGATCCAAACTATACTTTTATCCAGTGTGATATTACAGATAAGGACGCTATTACAAATGTAATCGATAGCAACAAGATCGACGTTGTCGTGCATCTGGCAAATTCTGTAGATAACGATATAGATCCATATGTAACAGACGCTGAGATGAAAAAGAGCAAGATATGTGATAAGTTCATATATGCGGCTGCAAACAAGGCTGAGGTAAGGAGCTTTATCCTGCTCAGCACAACAGCAATATATGGTGTACAGAAAGGCAGAGAACCAATAAGGGAAACTGCTCCTGAAAAGGGAAATTCAAACTATGCAGATCTTAAGATGACATCTGAGAAGATAATGCAGAAGGAATTTAAAAAGTCTGAAACTATACCTGTTATTGCCAGAGTAGCTCCTATTTATGACGCTGAGTATACACAAAATCTGAGAGACAGAGTATTTGACGCAAAGGAAAATGTTGCATACATATTCAATGATGGAGAATACGGTTTTTCATTCTGCTGTGTATTCAATCTTATCGACTTTATAAATGGTATCATCAATGTGCCGACAGGAAGATATGAGGGAATCTACAATCTTGCTGATTCAAGGCTGATAACGGCAAAAGAGATAATTGATTATGAAAAGGAACATCACCGCATAGGTGCAGTTATCCAGAAATCACCTGGAATGGGAATAAGCATCAACAAAGGTAAGATGAAAACTGATTATCGCTATTTTGACCCATCTATCACATTCAACAACTGGAACATAGACAACACAAGGGCAAAGAGAATAGCACCTTTCAGATGGACACTTTCAAACACAAAATAAACTCACAAAGGCAGTCCCAGGGCTGCCTTTTTTGTATTGTTCCATGTGGAACATTTGATATAACAGGAGAGCTAAGATATCATGGGAAGCAATAGGTTAGTTAAAATATTATGTGTTGTCTGTGCGGCAGGCTGTTGTCTTTCCTCTTGCGGAAGCACAGGGGAAGAAAAGCCCAAAAAGCTTTCAAGCGTCAGCACAGGAGTCACCACAACTGTGACCACAAATAAAAAGTCTGCCGAAACTATCACGGGTTCAGTGACTACTATACAAACAGCAGCGACTTGTACAAAGATAGTTTTTGATGGCGGCTATACCCTTTTTGCAAATGTGCAGGGGGGATATACTCTTATAAACAGTTCAAATGAGATAGTGAACTCTTTTGAGATAACTGATGATAACGGTGATAAGCTTGTACTGACTTGTGACGAAAATACTGTCACTGTCACTAAGAACGGAAAAAAGGTCAACTCGTTCAGCTATAAAGGCACAAGGATAATAATATCAGCCAACGAGGTCTACTATGCAAACACAAAGGTGACATATGTTGATGAAAGCTTCAGCAGCTTTAACGTAACTGACAAGGTGACTATAAGGTGTATCGCAGAGAACAAGTTTGAAATTGTAAAAGACGGCAAGACAGTAAAGAAAGCTACTGTAAAAGATGTGAACGGCTCAAAGTATGTGCTTGAAGCCATGGATAAGGGCATGGAGATAACAAACACTGATAATGAGCTTATGGAATCCATAGTGGTAGGCAATAACTACATAAGCGTGTCAGGGGATAAGGTTATCATAAACGGAAAGACCATGCGGCCACCTCACAGTGCAGATATAAAAGCTGTGACTACAACTGTTACTACAACAACGACAACGGCTACTACTACCACAACGACTTCAAAGAAAACTGAAAAGAAAACAGAAACGCAAACTGAAACTGTTACCGAGCCTGTGCAGGAAGAACAGCCCTCTGCTCCTCAGCCTGCCGAACCTACTGAACCTGATTCAAGCACGAATATGTCAAATAGAAATCTTTCTGCTGAAACATCTGAAATGCTTGGCTATGTAAATGAGGTCAGAAAACAGTATGGTTTAAGAGAACTTGAGGGACTTGAACTTCTCGACTCTGCGGCAGATGTGCGAGCGAACGAACTTCTGGAAAATTATTCTCATGACAGACCCGACGGCAACTCATACATCACAGCTATAGAAGAAACTGACCTTCCTGAATGGCGTGCGGTGGCTGAAAATATCGCATATGGTATGAACAGCATGACCACAGTAAAAGAAGCCTTTGACGCATGGATGAACTCGCCCCCTCATAGAGATAATATCCTCAACCCTGATGTGCGTTACATGGCGTGTGCAAAAGCCACAACGACCCAGGACGGTAACGATTATACATACTGGGAACAGCTTTTTTACAGCGATATATAAAAAATTTGGACAGACTTTCAGAGCCTGTCCAATTTTTTTGTTCCATGTGGAACATTTTATTCTGCCTGCTTTTCCGATGGTATTTTTATAATATATTCGATATAATCCTCGTGGTCGATACGTTTTGCGTCAGCGTTCACTCCTGCCAATCTCATAACATCTATTGCCTTATTGACACTGTTGAAAAATAATCTAACATCTTTTAACATAGCCGCTCTTTTGTGATAGCTTGCACGCTTTTCATCATCTTTCAGAAGCTTGGCAATATATTTTTCCAATGTGTCAACTGTCCAACCACTTTCAGCCGCTTTGGTCAACACAGCAAGCCTGCGGTCATTATCTGTGATCTTTAGCAAAGCCCTTGCGTGACGTTCTGACATATTGTTATCGAGAATTATTTTGCGTTCCTCAGCGTTAAGTTTCAGAATACGAAGCTTGTTTGCAACTGTGGATTGAGCAAGTCCCAGACGAATAGCCGCAGATTCCTGAGTCATGCCATATTTTGTGATGAGCTGAGAGATCGCTTCGGCTTCTTCAAAAAAGTTCAGGTCACAACGTTGGATATTCTCTATAAGTGCAATGACCTGCGAACGTTCCTCTGTGGCATTGATAAGTATACACGGCACTGACCTTAATCCTGCAAGCTTTGCCGCACGCAAACGCCGTTCGCCTGACACAAGCTCAAAAGTGCCTTTTACACGCCTCACTGTGAGAGGTTGTATGATCCCGTCCTGAGAAATGCTTTTTGCAAGGCTTGTTAGTTCGGCAGATGAGAAATATCGCCTTGGCTGAACAGGGTTCGGCCTTATCTCTCCTATGGAAATGTCGATTATTTTGCCTAACGTCTGATAGGGTGAAGCCCTTTGTGATTCGTCAGTTTCTTCGCTGAAAGCTTTTGTTAATGTTTTTGGGAAAATGCTCATATTTTATACCTCCGTTTCGTTTTAAAATAATCATAACACTTCACGATCCTCAATTCTATATTTTATTCAGAAAACTTTTCTGCTCTTTATGACCTTGATTTTGATATTGGTACTTTATTCTTTGTATTATTTTCTAAATTGTCATGGGCTTTGTCGGATAAAGTAAAAATCTGATTTGTTCCATGTGGAACATTTTCAAGAAAATTTGTAAAAGGGTCTTTTCAAAAGTGAAAAATTGTAGTATAATAAATATGATATAATTCTACTAAGAAAAGAGGTCAAGAATATGGGGAAAATAATTGCCGTTTCAAATCAGAAAGGCGGCGTTGGAAAATCTACTACTGTTGTAAATCTTGCAGCGGTTTTTGGACTAAAGGGCAAAAAAGTCCTGATCGTTGACTTTGACCCACAGGGCAATACTACCACAAGCTTTGGTATAAAGAAAAAAAGTATCAGAAATACAGTGTTTGATGTAATATTTGAAGAATGTTCGATATTTGAAGCTGTCGTGCCAACTGCCTGCCGTGGAGTTTCAGTTGTGCCGACAACTCAGGACCTTTCAGGTGCATCTGTGTCACTTGTGAATGAAAAGGACAGAGCAATGAAGCTTCGCAACGCTCTCATGCCTGCAAAAGAATTTTATGACTACATATTTATAGATTGTCCCCCAACTCTCGATATGCTCACAATAAATGCACTTGCGGCGGCTGATTCTGTACTTATCCCTCTCCAATGCGAGTTTCTTTCTTTGGAGGGTCTTGTTGAGCTTCACAACACTATCAACAGGGTAAAAGCTTCTTTCAATCCTGACCTTGATATAGAGGGCATTTTGTTTACAATGTGCGTTGAAAGATACAAGATAACAGGTCAGATAATAAGCGAGGTCAAAAAGCATTTTGCAAAAGAAGTTTTTGAAACTACCATACCGAGAAACGTTGCTTTGTCGGAAGCCCCAAGCTTTGGTGAGCCGGCTATTTATTATGATAAGAAGGCAAAAGGCTCAAAGGCATATGAAAATCTTGCAAAAGAAATAGCTAAAAGAGAAAAGAAAAAAGCATCAAAGAATAAAGAAAAATAAAGAAAAAATAATGTTCCACATGGAACATTGTATGTTATAATGTGAAAGGAAAATACAATGGCTAAAAAAAGCAAAATGGACAGAGGCTTGGATAGCCTGTTCTTTGATAATTCTATAGATGAGGTCACACGATCTGATAGTGAATCAGTAAAAAATGATGATGGCGAAAATGGCATTTCCACAGTAAGGATATCTCTTATTGAGCCTGACAAAAATCAGCCGCGTTCTGAGTTTGATGAGGACGCTCTTAATGAGCTTGCGGAAAATATCAGACAGCATGGTGTTTTGCAGCCTATACTTGTAAGACCTCTTGACAATGGTGGATATAAGATAGTTGCAGGCGAGCGCAGGTGGCGTGCGGCACGTCTGGCTGGACTTGATGAGATACCTGTTTATATAAAGGAGCTTACCGATCTTGAGGCCGCTGAGATATCCCTTATTGAAAATATCCAGCGTAAAGACCTTACACCTCTTGAGGAGGCGGCAGCTTATCAGACTCTTATGGAAACCTATGGTCTTACTCAGCAACAGGTGGCAGAAGCTGTTGGACGTTCACGTTCCGCTGTGGCAAACTCTATCAGACTTCTTTCCCTTAGCGAAAATGTGCAGAAAATGCTCCGTGACAAAAAGCTCACCGAGGGTCACGCAAAGGTGCTTGCAGGCGTTGTGGATAAGGATACTCAGGAGAAGCTTGCCACAGAGTGTATAGAAAAGGGCTGGACGGTAAGAGAGCTTGAAAAAGCTATCGCCACTTTGGAAACAAAGAAAAAAGCTGAGAAGAAAATAAAGCGTACTATCACAAATCCTATGTACACTGAGTTTGAGATAAGAGTAAATCAAGCTACCGATAAGCTCCGTGTAAGTTTAAGCGAGGATAAAAAAGGCGGCTCAAAGCTTGATGTAAAATTCAGCTCTGATGTCGATGTGGATAAGATACTCAATGCCCTCGCCGAGCTTCTTATGAACTGCTAGTTTTATACTTTATATATATGAAAAATGTCTGTTTCGGCAGGCATTTTTTTATCTCCGTAATACAGCACGTCTGAAATATGAGGAAGTCATAACTAACCGAAAATAGGGGGTTTACAGCGTATAAATCAAGAAAAAATGTGGTAAAAGGTCTTTACAAATTGAAAAATAAGTGGTATACTATAAGAGTTAAAACAGATGTATCCTGAGAAAGTTTGTTACAGCTTACTTTTGAAGAAAATATCTGCTGTCCTTAAACAGACGTGCTTGAAAAGTACGCTAAAAAGGAAATTTGAGTTTTGAGCTTTTGCTTGAAATATCGAGAAAGGAATGATTCTAAAATGGCAAGAAAAATGAAAACCATGGACGGAAACAACGCTGCTGCTTGGGCGTCATACCCATTTACAGAAGTTGCTGCTATCTATCCAATCACACCATCATCTGTTATGGCAGAAGTAACAGACCAGTGGGCTGCCAAGGGTAAAGAAAACCTGTTTGGCACTCCTGTAAAGCTTGCAGAAATGCAGTCTGAGGCAGGTGCTTCAGGTACAGTACACGGCTCACTTGCAGCCGGTGCGCTCACAACAACATATACAGCATCACAGGGACTTCTTCTTATGATCCCTAACCTGTATAAGATCGCAGGTGAGCTTCTCCCTTGCGTTATCCATGTATCTGCAAGATGTGTAGCTTCACACGCACTTAATATTTTCGGCGACCATTCTGACATCTATGCTTGCCGTCAGACAGGTTTTGCTATGCTTTGTTCTTCAAATGTACAGGAGGTAATGGATCTGGGTACAGTTGCTCACCTCTCAACTATCGAGGGCAGAGTACCATTCATCCACTTCTTTGACGGATTCAGAACATCTCACGAGATCCAGAAGATCGAGACATGGGATATGGAAGACGTAAGAGATATGGTAAACTTTGAGAAGGTGGAGGAGTTCAGAAAGAGAGCTCTTAACCCTGAGCATCCTGTACTTAGAGGTACAGCTCAGAACCCTGATATCTTCTTCCAGGCAAGAGAAGCTTGTAACCCATACTATGACGCTATCCCTGGCATCGTAGAGGATTACATGAACAAGGTAAACGAAAAGATCGGCACAAACTATAAGCTGTTCAACTACTACGGCGCACCAGACGCTACACACGTTATCGTAGCTATGGGTTCTGTTTGTGACACTATCGAAGAAACAATTGATTACCTCAACGAGAAGGAAGGCACAAAGCTCGGTCTTGTTAAGGTTAGACTTTACAGACCTTTCCGTGCTGACAAGCTCGTTGAAGCTATCCCTTCAACTTGTGAACAGATCTCGGTTCTTGACAGAACTAAGGAGCCAGGTTCTGAGGGCGAGCCACTTTATCTTGACGTTGTTGCTGCTCTTAAGGGTACACAGTTCCATGATGTAGCTATCGCTTCAGGCAGATATGGTCTTGGTTCTAAGGATACAACTCCTGCACAGATCAAGGCTGTTTACTGGAATGCAAGCTGGAAGGATACATATAAGCCAAGATTTACTATCGGTATCGAAGACGATGTTACAAACCTCTCTCTCGAAACTGAGGGCAAGCTTGATTCTGCTCCAGCAGGCACAACTGCTTGTAAGTTCTGGGGTCTTGGCGCTGACGGTACTGTTGGTGCAAACAAGAACTCTATCAAGATCATTGGTGACCATACAGATCTGTATGCTCAGGCATACTTTGCATATGACTCTAAGAAGTCAGGCGGTGTAACAGTTTCTCACCTGAGATTCGGTAAGACACCTATCAAGTCAACATACCTTATCAATCAGGCTGACTTTGTTGCTTGCCATAACGAGTCTTATATCACTAAGTACAACATGGTACAGGATATCAAGCCTGGCGGAACATTCCTTCTGAACTGCCAGTGGGAGCATGAAGAGCTGGATAAGCACCTCCCAGGTCAGGTAAAGAGATATATCGCTGAGAACAACATCAAGTTCTATACTATCAACGGCGTTAAGATCGGTAAGGAGATCGGTCTGGGCAACAGAATAAACACTGTTCTTCAGTCTGCATTCTTCAAGCTTGCTAACATCATTCCTATCGACGACGCTATCAAGTACATGAAGGACGCTGCTACAGCTTCTTATTCTAAGAAGGGCGACGCTATCGTTAAGATGAACCATGACGCTATCGACGCTGGCTGTCAGCAGGTACACGAAGTTAAGGTTCCTGCATCTTGGAAGAAGTGCAAGGATACTCCAATGGGTATGCCTGCCGCTAAGTGCGCAGATAAGACTCTTCAGGACTTCGTAAACAACATTCAGATCCCTTGCAACGCTCAGGAGGGCGACAAGCTTCCTGTTTCAACATTCACAAATATGGCAGACGGCACATTCCCACAGGGTTCTGCTGCATTTGAGAAGAGAGGTATCGCTGTTGACGTTCCTGCATGGAATGGTGACAACTGTATCCAGTGTAACTTCTGTTCATATGTATGTCCACACGCAGTTATCAGACCTGTTGTAATGACAGACGCTGAGCTGAAGAAGGCTCCTAAGCTTGCTCAGGAGAAGGCAGTAGCTATGACAGGTATGCCTGGTTACAACTTCGTAATGACAATGTCTGCTCTGGACTGCACAGGCTGCGGTTCTTGCGTAAATGTTTGTCCTGGTAAGAAGGGCAACAAGGCTCTCAGCATGATGCCACTTGAAACTCAGCTCGCTGAGCAGGAAGTATTCAACTATGGTCTTACACTTGCTGAAAAGCCAGAAGTATTCGAGAAGTTTAAGGCAACAACAGTTAAGGGCTCACAGTTCAAGCAGCCACTGCTTGAATTCTCAGGCGCTTGCGCAGGCTGCGGTGAAACACCTTATGCTAAGCTCATCACACAGCTCTTTGGTGATAGAATGTACATTGCTAACGCAACAGGCTGTTCATCAATCTGGGGTGGTTCTGCTCCTTCAACTCCATACACAGTAAACAAGGACGGCAAGGGTCCAGCTTGGGCTAACTCACTGTTCGAGGATAACGCTGAGTATGGTTACGGTATGTTCCTTGCACAGTCAACTATCAGAAACAGAACTATCGCTAAGGTTCTTGAGCTGTCTAAGACAACTAAGGCTGCAGCTCTCAAGAAGGCTTGCGAAGAGTATCTTGAAACAGTAGATGACGGTGAGAAGAACTCAGCAGCTACAGATAACCTTATCGCTGCTCTTAAGAAGACAAAGAATAAGGCTACTGAGGAGATCCTTAAGGACGCTGACTATCTGAGAAAGAAGTCAATGTGGATCTTCGGCGGTGACGGCTGGGCTTACGATATCGGATTCTCAGGCGTTGACCACGTTATCGCTCAGGGCGAGGACGTAAACATCTTCGTATTCGATACTGAGGTTTACTCAAATACAGGCGGACAGTCCTCTAAGTCAACTCCAACAGGTGCTATCGCTCAGTTCGCAGCAGCTGGTAAGGAAGTTAAGAAGAAGGATCTCGCAGGTATCGCAATGTCTTACGGCTATGTATATGTAGCTCACGTTGCAATGGGTGCTGATTACAATCAGTGCATCAAGGCTATCCACGAGGCTGAGTCTTATCACGGTCCTTCAATCATCATCGGTTATGCTCCATGTATCAACCATGGTATCAAGGGTGGTATGTCAATTGCTCAGACAGAGGAGAAGAAGGCTGTTCAGGCTGGTTACTGGCATCTGTACAGATTCGACCCACGTCTTAAGGCAGAGGGCAAGAATCCATTTATCCTTGATTCTAAGGCTCCAACAGCTGACTATAAGGACTTCATCATGGGAGAGGTACGTTATAACGCTCTTGCTAGACAGAATCCTGAGAGAGCTGAGAAGCTCTTTGGTAAGGCTGTTCAGAACGCTAAGGACAGATATGATTATCTGCTCAGATACGCTAAGCTTTACAATACTGAGGAAAAGTAATCTAAGTTACTATAAAAAAGACGCTCATGCACTTCGGTGCGTGGGCGCTCTTTTTTTTCACCACAAAAAAAAGGGTACTGCCACGTTGACAGTACCCTTTATATATGCAGTGGCGAACAGCGTTCGACCGTTTATTTTATCGCATGGGTAAAATATTATGGACTACATATCCTTTTTGATAAGATAAGTTTTCAGTATAGCCGCAGTTGTCTTTGCGTCAGGGAGCTTGTTTTCCATGACCATTTTGTAAGCTTCTTCAAGAGGCATTTTTGTTACGTCAAGGAACTCGCCCTCGTCAAGGTGCTGCTCACCGAAATCAAGTCCCTCTGCCATATACATATGGATTATCTCGGTATCATAAGCCACTGTTGGATAAATGCAGCCAAGATAAGTCATTTTCTCTGCAGTTGCACCTATCTCCTCTTTAAGCTCACGCTTTCCGCACTCCAAATGATCTTCACCGTATTCAAGCTTTCCTGCAGGTATCTCCATAAGTGCGGTCTTGAAAGGATAGCGGAACTGCTTCACAAAATAAACATTCTCGTCCTCGTCAAGAGCAACGATGCAAACTCCGCCAGGGTGATGAATGACCTCTCTAAGCGTCTTGTAGCCGTTTTCAAGCTCCACTTCATCACAAGTCAGGTGAACGACCCTGCCCTTGTATATCTCTTTTTCACTGATAGTTTTTTCGTTCTGATACATTTTATATCCTCCCTTTCAGGTTTATGCGTTCTTTTCAACAGGCTGAGCTTCTTCTTTTTTCTTTCTGCCTGTAAATCTCACTGCGCCAAGGTAAACGATAAGCGAGCCGAAACCAACGGCTGTTATTACCTTGCCCCAGAAAAGTCCCTTTGTTTCGTAGGTGAACTGGATGTCGTTTGATCCCGCAGGACAAAGAACAGCCATAAAGCCGTAATCCACCTTTTCTATTTCCACGTCCTGACCATTCACCTTTGCACTCCAGCCGTCATCATATGGAACTGAGAAAAACACAAGGTTATCCTTGTCAAGGTCGATCTTGGCGTTGAAGCCGTAAGAATCATAACTGAATGATGAACAACTGTTTGCACGTCTGTCAAGGCAGTTCTGATAATACTGATCTGTTGAGTAGTCAGTACCCTTAAAGCTGTAGTAGCTGAGAATATTATTGTATTTCGCAGCCTGCTCAGGGGTAAGCACAAGGGCTTTCATGAGCATTGATGTCTTGTCTACCTCTGAAGCCTTCTGAATGTCGCTGTCAAGGCAGTAGTAATCATATGTGAAGCCCATTGGTACATAATATTTGTTTTCGTAAATGTTGAAACCGTTCTGAGTATCAACATATTCAAAGCCGTAGAGATTTGCAAGAGTTTCAGGCTTCGATACCTCTGTGATACCTTTTCTCTCACTTTCAGTAAGTTCATTGAAATAGTATTTTACAGAAAACAGGCTTCTTAGCGGATAGACCTTAGTTTCCATTCTTGATGCAACATCTCTCGTTTGTCCGATAGAGCTGTAGAAATCCATGATAGATGTTGAAACAACGCTGTGGAAGCATCTCATTGATGAAAGCTTCCAGAACATACACCAGTTGTCAACATTTTCTGAGGTATCTATTCTGTAGAAATTGTTGTCAGCATTGAAGTTCTCTGATCCAGACTCCAGCTTATCCATGTTGATGCTGTCGCCACCGTTTATTGCTCTGTTGATATAGTCGGTGTTGTCAGTACCCTGGGTTACGCCGTATACGATAGAAGAAGTCATGCAGATGACCACCGCAACCGCCGTCATTGCAGAAGCGATCTTCATGTAGTCGAGCTTCTTCTCTGCGACCACATAAATAAGCACGCCCAACATTATTATCATTACTATGGTAACTATAGCCTGAATGTAGTAAAGCTCGATATATTCAGGGACTTTGCCATAGGATACAACGCCGTTTTCGTTTGTCGGAAGCAGACCGATGCCAATAAATATCGCACATACTACACAAACAGGCACAAATCCTTTTTTCAGATCGTCCTTGTTTTCTGCGATGACCTTTGCTGTCATAAGGCACATAAGCAGTATAGGCATATAATACCATCTTGCATAATATGACGCATTGAAAAGGACGAAAGAGGAGTTCAATATAGGCACGCAAGCCATTATGCCGAACACGATAATAGCCTTTGTAAGCCAACTGTCTTTGCCTTTCTTTCTCGTTCTCATAAACGCTATAACGCCTGCCATTGAGAACATAGGCAGATAGCCTGCCATTGAAGCCCATCTTGCCTTGTCTGAGTTAAGGATATTTATTCTTGCAGGCATATCGGAAAGCATAAAGAACGATTGGATAATTCTTGGTATTCTTACATTTTCACCGTATATAACAAGGTCAAGTCCATAAAGTCTTTCGTTTACACGGTAGTTGCCCATTACGCTCAGCGCTGACGGCAGGAAGATAACAGCGGATATCATCACACCGATAACAGCCTCAAGAATAAGCAGACCGAACTTCTTCATGTCAATTTCAAAGTCCTTGTCAAGGCACCTCAGGAAGAAGTAGATAACAATGAATACGACTTCGCAGGCAAAGAAGAAATAGCTTATGGTCGCACATATAGCTACCGCTACCGCAAACGGACCCTTCTTGTTCTTTTGAACCAACAGTTCAAATCCTAAAAGCATGAGAGGGAAGAACGCAGTTGCGTCGTGGAAGTGGTTGAAGAAAACGTTGTAGGTCTGGAAGCCTGAGAAAGCGTAAAGCAGACCGCCTATAAAGCAAGCGCTTGTGTTGTCAACAAAAAATCTGATATAAGCGTAGGCTGTTATTGCGGCGATAGCCGTTTTCAGCGCAAGGAGCCATGGTATCAGATAAGGCACTGCACCTGACGGGAAAAGTGTAGTGAGCCAGAAAAATGGCGAGCCAAGGAGATAGAAAGCATATGAGCCAACAAAGCTCGAGCCTAAGTCCGTTCCCCAGTCCCAGCCCATGTTTCCGCTGCGAACAGCGTCATGACAGTGCTGATAGAACATCATCTGCTGTGAGTTGAAGTCGCCATAGTAGAGAAAGATGCCCTTGTTCACTATCATTGACGGTATGAACGAGATCATCATGCCGATAAAAGCCACCGCAAACAGCAGCAGATACTTTTCTTTTGGCTTGCTGTCAGGGCTTTTTAGAAGTCCGTTTTTCTTAAACATTGTCTTGTCCTCTTTTTCTTTACTGATAATATATTGGTAAAAAACCATACACAATTCATTATAACACAGCTACATATAAAAATCAACATTTTAAACAGTCTTTAGAACGATTTTGAATAAAAAAGCTCATATGCAATAAGCACATGAGCCAGTCTGTTGCAAAAATGTCAAATCAACGGACGAACACTGTTCGCCCCTATATACAAACAACGTGAATACGCAAAAGCATATGAGCATAGTTACAATATTATTTATTCCCTTTTCTCTGAACAATAAAGATACCCGAGCATACAAGGATAAGTGCGGCTATCCCCTGAACGCCAAAAATGCCTTTTTCATCAAGCAGGATAGTTGAAAGCAGCACTCCGCACACAGGGTTCATAAAGCCGAAAATCGCCACCTTTGAAACAGGGTTGTGCTTCAAAAGCACTGCCCACAGCGAATATGCCGCCGCTGATACAAAGGCAAGATACAAAAGCATCAAAAAAGCCTTTGCACTCATGTGACCAAGCCTGCCACCCATTAAAAAGCCTATGACAGTGAGAACTGCTCCACCGAAAACGAACTGCCAGCCGCTAAGCATAACAGGGTCTTCTGTTTCGGAATAGCGCTTCATATACACCGATGAAAAAGCATATGCACAGGTGCAAAGAAAAATAAATCCGTCCCCGAGAAAATTGAAGCTCACCCCCGAAAGTCCCCCGAGATTTATAACAATGATACCCGAAAATCCAAGTATACAGCCTGCTATTTTCACAGCGGTGAGCTTTTCAAGCTTGTATAAAAGCGATGACACAAGTATCGCAATAAAAACGTTCGCCCCAACTATTATCGCTGCCTTTACCCCCGTTGTGTGGGCAAGACCTATGTAGTAGAAAAAATACTGCAAAATTGTCTGAAAAAGGCTTATTATCATGATCTTTGGTATGGAAGTCTTTGTTGGCAGGAGAATTTTTCTCTCCGCTCCGCTTCCCATGGCAAGAGCCATTAGCCCTGCCACAAAAAATCTTATGCCCCCAAACACAAGCTGCGAACCGCTGTCATTGGTGGTTATGTTCATAAGGCTGTAGCCTATTTTCACACAGGAAAATGCACTTCCCCACAGCATACAGCATATGGACGCAAGAACAGCCACTACCCATGTTTTTGTTAGAATATCTTTTTTCTCGTTCATATATTATCCTATCTATCGTATTTTCACAGAAAGACCGCAGCGGCGTAAAATGCCGTTGCGGTCGGGGTATCACTTCTTGTCCTTTTTTGCTTTCTTTTCTTTTTTACGTTTCTTCTTGTTTTCCTTTATTATCTTGAGAGGGTCGCCGAAACGCTCCTTATCGTCCTTAACAGGCTCGATAGTTTCACTCTTTGTCATAATATCGGTCATCTGCTGCAAAAGCATGGATTCTTCAAACATATCCACAGCCTCTTCACAGGTGTCAGCCTTGCCGTCAACAAGAAACTGTTTTATCTGCTGAACGTTTTTCATATAGTCAAGTGACATGAAAGGCACTCTCTTTTCAAGAGCCTTGTAGTAATCATCTCTCTGACGTTCTACCTGCTTTATTCTGTCATCAAGCATTATTATCTGTTCGTTTATGCCCTCGTTCACTTCAACCTGCTTCTGTTCAGCAGCAGTAAGTCTGTATTTGTTGAGAGCGATACCGAAAACGCCTGCACCGATAAAAATAAGTGCACCTGCAATAATGCCCACTATAATAAGCTTTGTGCCAAGGAGCAGCCACAGCAGCAGAAAAGCCACCAATCCAATGCCGATGCTTATGCCTAAAGACTTAATTATTTTATTTTTTATATTGAAGTTTTTAACAACATAATCGTTGTCATGGATATAAGTTTTGAGGTATTCTTTATTTTCCTTGCTGACCGTTACAGCGTCCTCAAACTCAAAATATCTTTCAAAGTATTCGGCAGCACGGTCAATTTTTTCAAGTTCGGTTTCGTTAGCCATATATACTCCCTCAGATCACGAAAAAATTTCTAAAAGAAGAACCTTTTAGTCTTTTGCGTGGTGCGTGATAGTGAACACTGCACAAATAACACGCTATATTTCCCACCATATTACTACAATTATAACACACAGTACGTCTTTTGTCAACCATATTCAACTTGAATTTTGTAAAATGAAATCCCATGTATCTTACGCTGTTTTACTCTGTAAAATGCCAATATGGGAACAAAAAAAGAGGACGAACACAGTCCGTCCTCCGATATGCTTAAGTATCTTACTCTGCTGTTTCGTTGTTTGTAACAGCAATGTCAGGAGCTTCGCCATTTTCAGCAGCTTCTCTAGCTGCCTTTCTCTCCTTTGCTACCTTTATGAGAGTTTGCTTGATAGATTCCAGCATTTCCTGAGTGAAAGGAAGGTTCTCGCCAAATGGGTTTACAACAAAGCCCTGTACCTTTGGCGTCTGCTCAGTGAGAGCAGCTATATCCTGAAATCTCATTGCAAAGCTCTGGAATGGCTTGTCATACTGGAGCTTCTGAGCTTCCTCTGGGGAAGTGAAAACAGGGAAAAATGTGCCGTTTGTTTTGTTGTTGTTGAGAAGAATGAACTTAGCCTTGCTCTTGTCCTCAAAATTAACATGATTTTCAGCGTCTGCAACAAGCTCTGTTGTCTTTTCTACCATTGCAGGCACGAGAAATGTGCAGGCAAGCGCTGTGTTTATTACCTTGTTTTGAGTTTCGGCACAGAAATTCTTTCTCATTTCTGCGATAGCTTCTATAAGCTTAGGGTTGTTGTCGAAATTTGGTTTCTGATTGTTAGCCTTGAGTTCTGCCATTTTTAATTACTCCTTGTCTGTTTCTTCAAGATTTGTTTCGATTATAAATTTAGGTCTAGCCTTTGTTTCCAAATAGATCTTGCCTATATACTCTCCGATAATGCCTATAGCCAAAAGCTGAAGTCCGCCTATCGCCCATATAGACGTGATAGTTGAAGCCCAGCCCTGAACAGTGTGTCCCACTGCCCATGTTATAAGGAAATATATAAGCATTATAAGTGATACTAAAAATACTATTATACCGATAGTGGTGATAAATCTTATAGGCTTTACAGAAAGTGAGGTTATTCCCTCAACTGCAAAGGAAAGCATTTTTTTCAGCGGATATTTAGATTCGCCCGCCACACGCTCGTTTCTTACATACTTAACGATGTCGCTCTTGAAGCCAACCATAGGCACAAGACCTCTCAGAAACAGATTTACTTCCTTAAACTCTGCCAGAGCGTCTATAGCCCTTTTGCTCATAAGTCTGTAATCAGCGTGATTATATGTTATCTCAACGCCCATATGCTCCAAAAGCTTGTAATATGCCTGAGCAGTTCCACGCTTGAAAGCGGTATCCTTTTCTCTCGATGAACGAACGCCGTAAACAATATCACAGCCCTCTGCCCTCTTATCGAGGAAGCCGTCAATAGCGTTTATATCGTCCTGCAAGTCAGCGTCCATGGAAACAACGATATCAGCATAGTTTCTCGCCGTCATAAGACCAGCCAGCAGTGCGTTCTGATGACCTTTGTTTCTTGAGAGCTTAAGACCCGTGAAAACAGGGCTTGCTTCGTGGAACTTCTGTATTATCTCCCACGTTTTGTCCTTTGAGCCGTCGTCAACGAACATGACCTTGCTGTTCTGTGCGATACGACCTTCTGCCTTCAGCTCGTCGAGCTTTTTTATAAGCGCTTTCGCTGTGATAGGCAACATTTGTTCCTCATTGTAGCATGGTATCACTACATACATAGTTTCTGTCATTTTGTTCTCTTATCCTTTCTCATATTCGATCCCGAACAGGTGGCAGGCGTTTCTATTTGTAATGTCAAGCACTTCCTGCGGATCGAGTCTTTTTATCTCAGCCACGACCTTTGCCACTTCTTCTATCATAGGGCTTTCGCACCTCTGTCCTCTGTAAGGAGGGGGTGCCATGTAAGGGCAGTCCGTTTCAAGAAGAAGTCTGTCCATTGGGACAACTTCAAGAGCACGTCTGGCTTTTTTAGCATTTTTAAAAGCAAGCGCACCTGTAAACCCGATGTACATACCAAGCCCAAGCACTATCTCTGCGGTCTCCGCCGAGCCTGAAAAGCAGTGAACTACACCTGACGGCGCATATTTGTTCAGCACGTCAAGGCAGTCCTGAGTGGCTTCACGGCAGTGAACTATAACAGGCAGACTTTTCTTCACAGCATATTCCACCTGCTTGTCAAAAAGCTTTATCTGTCTTTCTTTGTCATATCCCTCATAATGATAGTCAAGCCCTATCTCACCAACAGCAACAAGCTTGTGAGTAGAGCAGGCTTTCAAATAAAGCTCGTCAAGCACCTGCATATAATTTTCAGGAAGAGTATCCATACACTCAGGGTGAAAGCCCACAGAGGTATAGAAATTCTCATATTTTTTTGCAGTTTCGATGCCGAACAAAGATGATCTTTCGTCCGTTGCGGCGTGGCAGACCTTGTCTACAGGAGAGTCAGGGTCGCAAAGAAGCCTGTCAAGGACTTCGTATCTGTCCTCATCGAAAGCGTGATCGTCATAGTGACAATGTGAGTCAAATATATTTTTTATGGCAAGGACGTCCTTTCGTAAAAATATACAAACATATTATATCACAACTCGCCAATTTTGTAAAGCTTTTTATTGTAAAAACGGGCATAAAAAACGGGCGAACAAACCGTTCGCCCGCAAAGATCTTTATTTTACTAGAAAGCTATCTTCTTTTCGATATAAGCTACCAGCTCGTCGATCTTGATACGCTCCTGCTCCATTGTATCTCTGTCTCTAACTGTTACACAGCCGTCCTCAACAGAATCAAAGTCATATGTGATGCAGAATGGTGTACCGATCTCGTCCTGACGGCGATATCTCTTACCGATAGAGCCAGCCTCGTCATAGTCAACAAGGAAGTGCTTTGAAAGCTCTGCATAAAGCTCGCCTGCCTGCTCGCTGAGCTTCTTGGAAAGCGGAAGAACGCAAGCCTTGAAAGGAGCAAGTGCAGGGTGGAAACGCATAACTGTTCTAACGTCAGGCTTCTCTTCTGTGCCGATGTTTTCCTCGTCGTATGCTTCGCAAACAACTGTCAGGAACAATCTCTCAACGCCAAGGGAAGGCTCGATAACGTATGGAACATATCTCTCGTTTGTTTCAGGGTCAAAGTAATCAAGGCTCTTGCCGCTTGTCTTGATGTGCTGATTAAGGTCATAATCAGTTCTGTCGGCAACGCCCCAAAGCTCGCCCCAGCCAAATGGGAAGAGATATTCAAAGTCAGTTGTAGCCTTTGAATAGAAGCAAAGCTCCTCAGGTGAATGATCTCTCAGGCGGAGGTTCTCTTCCTTGATGTTAAGGCTAAGGAGCCAATCCTTGCAGAAGCCTCTCCAGTAGTTGAACCACTCAAGGTCTGTGCCAGGCTTGCAGAAGAACTCAAGCTCCATCTGCTCAAACTCACGAACACGGAAAATAAAGTTACCCGGAGTGATCTCGTTTCTGAATGACTTACCTACCTGTGCAACACCGAAAGGTACTTTCTTTCTTGTTGTTCTCTGGATATTTGCAAAGTTTACAAAGATGCCCTGTGCAGTTTCAGGACGCAGATAAAGCTCAGACTTTGAGTCCTCAGTTACACCCTGAAATGTCTTGAACATAAGGTTGAACTGACGGATATCAGTGAAGTTGTGGCTTCCGCAATCCGGGCATGGGATCTGCTTTTCCTTGATGTAGTCCATCATCTGCTCGTTTGTCCAGCCTGCAACGTTAGTGCCGTCGAAATCTTCGATAAGGTTGTCCGCTCTGTGACGTGTCTTACAGTCCTTGCAGTCCATAAGAGGGTCAGAGAAACCGCCGATGTGACCTGAAGCCACCCAAGTCTGCGGATTCATAAGGATAGCGGAGTCAAGACCAACGTTGTACTTGTTCTCCTGAATGAACTTCTTTCTCCAAGCGTTCTTGATGTTTGTTTTCAGCTCAACGCCAAGCGGACCGTAGTCCCAAGTGTTTGCAAGACCACCGTAGATCTCGCTTCCAGGGTATACAAAGCCTCTGTTTTTACAGAGAGCCACGATCTTATCCATGGTTTTTTCAGAATTATTCATGAAACATTCTCCTTATACAAAATATAATACTACCATTATATTTTATAGCAAAATTCCGCAAATGTCAAGGCGTTTCAGCGATTTATTACTTTGTGTAGTTATATGCCTTTTTATCGTTGCAAAAAATCACGCATTGTGCTATAATAAAATAGTATCGCTATGATTATTTATGTATTGGAACATATTAGGAGAATTTTACTTGATGAACAGCTTTTTTATCGGAAACGTTGAAATAGAAAAGACCGCCGCATTAGCACCCATGGCGTCGGTGGCAGATAAATCATATCGCCTTATGTGCAAAGAGTATGGGGCTTCATATCTTGTGAGCGAAATGATATCCTCGAAGGGTCTGTGCTTTGGCGACAAAAAGACTGCACGTCTTTGCGAGATTGAGAAAGAGGAACGCCCCTATGCCTTGCAGCTTTTTGGGGAAGACCCTTATTATATGGGAAAAGCGGCTTATAAGCTCAACGAATATTCCCCTGATATCATTGATATAAACATGGGCTGTCCTGTGCCTAAGATAGTAGGCAATGGCAGCGGCTCTGCACTTATGAAGCTTCCTGACACTGCGGCAGAGATATGCAGAGAGGTGGTAAAAAACGCAAACTGCCCTGTTACAGTGAAATTTCGTGCAGGCTGGGACGAAAACAGCATAAATGCAGTGGAGTTCGCAAAGCTCATGGAGCAGGCAGGGGCAAGCGCCGTCACCTGTCACGGCAGAACAAGAACGCAGTTTTATTCAGGCAAAGCCGATTGGGATATAATAAAGCAGGTAAAAGGGGCTGTGAAGATACCCGTTATAGGCAACGGTGACGTTGTTGACGGAGAAAGCGCAAAGGCAATGTATGAGCAGACTGGCTGTGACCTTGTGATGATAGGCAGAGGAAGCTACGGCAGACCATGGGTTTTCCGTGACGTGAAGCATTATCTTGAAACAGGGGAAAAGCTTCCTGAGGTGAGCATAGAAGAAAAAATGGCAGTGATGAAAAAGCACTGCGAGCTTATATGCAAATACAAGGGCGAACGTCAGGGCATGAAAGAAGCCAGAAAAAACTGCGCATGGTATGTTAAAGGGCTGAAAGGCTCTGCAAGGCTAAGAGCGCAGTGCGGTGGGCTTAATACCATTTCTGACCTTTATGAGATGATAGACCACATACTTGCAAACGAGTTAGGAGAATAAACAATGGGAATTTTATCCGTAGTAGGAACGCCTATAGGCAACCTTGGAGATATGACATACCGTGCAGTTGAGACCCTAGAAAAGGCTGATTTTATCTGTGCAGAGGACACAAGAGTTACCGCAAAGCTTCTCAATTATTTTGACATAAAAACGCCACTTGTGAGCTATCACGAACACAATGCAAAGCAGGTGGGCGAGAGCATTTTGAACAGGATAATGGCAGGCGAGAACGCCGCTATCGTCACAGACGCCGGTATGCCCTGCATTTCAGACCCTGGTGAGCTGCTTGTAAAGCTGTGCGCTGAAAACGGTGTGAAAGTGGAGGTAGTGCCAGGTCCGTCAGCGGTGGTATCAGCACTTGCCATAAGCGGACTTGACACTGCAAGATTTCAGTTCGAGGGCTTTTTGTCAACCACCAAGAAGCAAAGATTAAATCATCTTGCCTCGGTGAAAAACTGCACCAATACCCTCATTTTCTATGAAGCGCCCCACAAGCTCATCTACACCTTGAAAGATATGCTGGAATATTTCGGCGACAGAAAAATATCTCTTTGCAGGGAGCTTACAAAGATACACGAAGAAGTTTTCCGCACCACCCTTTCGCAGGCTGTGGAGTATTATGAAGCCAACAAGCCAAAGGGCGAGTTTGTGCTTGTTATCGAGGGCGCAAAAGAGGACGAGCTTTGCCCTGCGGAGAATATAGAGGAAGCGCTTGAACAAGTAAAAGCCCTTGTGGAAAAGGGTATGCGTGGAGCAGACGCCTGCCGTGAGATAGCAAAGGCAACTGGATTTTCTAAGGGGGAGCTTTACGGACGCCTGTTTAAATG
The DNA here is from genome assembly GCF_018917825.1 of Ruminococcus sp. MSJ-25. NCBI lineage: Bacteria > Bacillati > Bacillota > Clostridia > Eubacteriales > Oscillospiraceae > Ruminococcus > Ruminococcus sp. MSJ-25. Next base: position 8,263 of record NZ_JAHLPI010000015.1, on the reverse strand, counting down.
AGGAGTGAGGAGTGAGGAATTAAGGTATCGCCTGCGGCGATGTTTATTTCCTGTTTTTTCTCATTTGTATTATATATCAATTTAGATTTTTTTGAGGTGATTTTATGAGCATAAAAGAATACATAGGCGGACAGTGTGCTGACCCAGAGGGATTGGGCGGTATAGCCTGTGCAAAATTCATGAATTTTTTCAATGCAGAGCACTACAGAGCGGTGAAAAAATTTGTCTGCAAGCTTGACGGTGCAAGGATATTGGATATAGGCTTTGGAAACGGCGTGACTATCAAAAAGCTTAGCAAGAATATAAACGCTAAGTTCTATGGCGTTGACATTTCTGCGGATATGGTGGAAAAAGCCAAGCGAAAAAACCGTGACGGAGTGAATACCAACAAGGTGATCTTACAGCAGGGAAAAGCTGAGGAGCTTCCTTATAATGATGATTTTTTTGACACTGTTTACACTGTGAACACCATTTATTTCTGGGAGGACACCGCAAAAGTTCTTGACGAGGTAAGGCGAGTTCTCAAAGACGGCGGCAATTTTATCTGCACATTCTATACAAAGGGCTACCTTGATAAGCTCCCGTACTGCGACACAGGTTTTGGCAAGTTCACTCCTCAGCAGGTGCGTTCAATGGCTAGAGAGCGTGGCTTCCATGATGTAAAAGTCAAAATTCTGAGCGACTGCAAAGCGTATTGCCTTGTTGGCACGAAAATAGAGGGCGAATAAGGTGGCAGATGTGACCATTGTGCCTCTTTCAGAGGAAAACGTACAGCTTTTTTCACAAACTGCGGCGAAAATTCTGCCCGAAGCTTGGAGTTTTGAAACCTACAAAAAACAGCTTTCAAACCCTGACGATATATCGTTTCTTGCCATTTGTAATGGCGAAGCCGCAGGCTTTATAAGTGTGTGGTGCGTCTGCGGAGAAGCTGAGATAAACAATATAGGCGTGTTGGAAAAGTTTCGCAGAATGGGCATTGCAAAAGCCCTTTTTGACAGCGCATACAATGCCGCAAAGGCTGAAAAATGGTATCTTGAAGTGCGGGAATCAAACCTTGTGGCTATAAGCTTTTACGAAAAATTGGGCTTTGAGAGGGTAGGCATGAGAAAAAATTTCTACACCGCCCCCACGGAAAATGCTGTTTTAATGGCACTTCAACCCACTGAAAATGGAGAAATAAATGACATATAACGATTTTACATTTGAGTCCTTGGGCGAGGGCATTGAGATATGTATATCTGACGAACACCGTTTTGGTACTGATGCTTTTCTGCTTGCGGATTTTTCAGCAGGACGGCACAAGGATATCTGCGCAGACCTTTGCACAGGAAGCGGCATAATAGCGCTTCTTTTGCACAAATTTTACAAGCCACAGAAGATATATGCTGTTGAGATACAGGAAAAGGCTCACGAACAGCTTAAAGTATCTCTTGAGAGGTCGAAAATAGACACTATCCAGCCTGTTTTGGGCGACTTGAATGATTGGCGAAGCGAAAAAGAGCTTGACCTTATAACCTGCAATCCGCCCTACAAGATAAACAACACAGGTGCGAAGAATGACAGCGAAGCGGTTTCTATCGCACGGCATGAAATGCTCTGCACTATTGATGACGTGTGCAGATGTGCAAAGAAAAATCTGAAATTCGGTGGCAGGCTTTGCATATGCAACCGCCCCGAGCGCCTATGCGATATAATGACGGCAATGAGAGCCAGCGGCATCGAGCCGAAGCGTTTGCGGACAGTTCACAAAAACCCGGAGTGTCCCCCATGGCTTATTCTCGTTGAGGGCAAAAAGGGCGGAAAGCCTTTTGTACAGATAGAAAAGCCTCTGTATGTGCGTTCCGCAGACGGGGGAAACTCGGCTGAAATGAAGAGGATATACGGACTTCCTTGAATAGTGAGGAATGAGGAGTGAGGAATGAGGAATTAAGGTATCGCCTGCGGCGATGATTATTTTTTCGTAGGGGCGAACACTGTTCGCCCGCTTGCTCCAATTTGTCTGCTTATTAAATGTATATGATATGCTTATATTTACGAAATAAAAAGAGGGTAATAAAATGAAGATTTTAGGAATAGAAAGCTCCTGCGATGAAACAGCCTGCTCTGTTGTTGAAGACGGAAAAACGGTGCTTTCAAATATAGTTGCAAGTCAGATAGACGAACACAGGCTTTATGGTGGAGTTGTGCCTGAGATAGCCTCACGCCGCCATGCGGAGAACATAACATGGGTAACAAAAGCCGCTCTTGAAGAAGCAAACTGCACAATGGACGATATCAACGCTGTTGCAGTGACCTATGCCCCCGGTCTTATCGGCGCACTTCTCGTGGGAGTGAGCTTTGCAAAAGGTCTTGCCATGAGTGCAGGCAAGCCTCTTGTGCCTGTTCACCATATCGCAGGACACATTGCCGCAAATTATATCTCCCACCCTGAGCTTAAACCGCCTTATCTTTGCTTGGTCGTGTCAGGAGGACATTCACATATTGTAGAGGTGCTTGATTATTCAAGATATCATGTTATAGGCAGAACAAGAGATGATGCCGCAGGCGAGTGCTTTGACAAGGTAGCGAGAACATTGGGCTTTGAGTATCCTGGTGGAAAGTTTATCGACAATGCCGCAAAGTCAGGTGATCCTAATGCCTATAAGCTCCCTCACCCAAAGGTGCAGGGCAGTGAATATGACTTCTCTTTCAGCGGACTAAAAACTGCCGTTATAAACCTTGTGCATAATGCCGCACAAAAGGGCGAAACTGTCAATGTGAACGATATGGCGGCATCGTTCCAGAATACCATATCCGATATTCTTGTAGACAAAGCGATGCTTGCCGCAAAAGATCTTGGGTATACTACCATAGGGCTTGCAGGCGGCGTTTCGGCAAACTCAGGGGTAAGAGAGAAGCTGCAGAAAGCCTGTGACAAGCGTGGCTATAAGCTTTATATGCCTGAGTTCAAATACTGCGGCGATAACGGTGCAATGATAGCCTGTCAGGGATATTTTGATTATCTGGCAGGCAGGCGTGCAGACGAAAGTCTTAACGGCATTGCAACGCTGTCGCTGGATAAGATTTCGGAATAATCTTATGGATAAACCCGTAAGGAAAATCATAAGACTTGACAATTATGATTATTCAAAAAATGGACTATACTTCATCACCATATGTACTATTGATAAAAACGAGTTGTTGTGGGCAACAGATGTAGGGGACGGCGCCCCCGACGTCCCGTTATGTTGCGCACACGCTGTCGGAAAGGTCTATCTTTCAAGCTTTGGTAAAATTATCAGAGATAATATCCACAGAGCAAACAGCGTCTATGATGACAAAAAGATATTGCAATATGTCATAATGCCAAACCATATCCATTTTATACTGAAAATCGGTGTGGGAGTCAGCGGGACGTCGAGGGCGCCGTCCCCTACAAACGAGATAGTTCCGCAGTATGTGTCAATGTTGAAAAGATTTATAAATAAGGATATTGGATTTAATATTTTTCAGCGTTCATATTATGACCGCATCATCAGAAATGAAAAAGAATATATAGCAATTTCAAAATACATACACAATAACCCTATCAAGTGGGACGTTGACGAGTATAATCCAAGAAATGAGAACAATAAAGCGGAGGTGCTTGGACTAGAATGAAACTACTAGCCATAGACGGAAACAGCATAATGAACAGAGCTTTTTACGGAATAAAGCTGCTGTCAAATTCAAAGGGACAGTTCACGAATGCCCTTACGGGGTTTATGAATATTTACCTCAAGGAGATAGGCGAGGTAAAGCCTGACTGCGTGGCAGTGGCTTTCGACCTTAAAGCTCCTACTTTCAGACACAAGGCAAATGCCGCATACAAAGCCAACCGAAAGGGTATGCCTGAGGAGCTTGCTCAGCAGATGCCTGTGATAAAAGAGCTTTTGGGCGACCTTGGTATAAAAATAGTACAGTGCGAGGGCTATGAAGCAGACGATATTCTCGGTACGCTCTCAAAAGCCGCCGCAGATTCAGGCAACGAGTGCTATATCCTCACCGGTGACAGGGACAGCTTTCAGCTCGTTTCCGATCGTGTGACAGTACGTCTTGCCACCACAAAGGAAACAAAGATATATACCCCTGACAGGATAATGGAAGAATACGGTGTTACCCCTCGCCAGATGATCGAGGTAAAGGCTCTTATGGGCGATACCTCAGACAATATCTCAGGTGTAAAAGGCATTGGCGAAAAGACCGCACTTTCCCTTATCAAGCAGGAGGGCGATGTCAAGACCCTTTATGAACACCTCACAGATATCAAGCTTACCCCGTCTGTGCGCACAAAGCTTGAAAATGGTCATCAGGACGCTATAGACAGCCGCTTCCTTGCGGAAATATGTCTTGAAGCCCCTGTTGAGAAAGCTACAGAGTTTTATAAGCTGGGCGAGGTCGATACCGAGAAAACAAAGGCTCTCCTTGCCGACCTTGAAATGATGCGCCTTATAGACAGATTGGGTCTTAGCGGAAAAGCTGTGGAAAGCGCTGACAGCGCAGTGCAGGAAAGCAAGCTAAAGCTTTCCGACCTGCCTAAGTTTGAGGTCAAGCCACTTGATGAGAGCGTTATATCTGTTCTCGGCAAGGACAAAACAGCATATTTTATCTTTGCCGACAATAAGCTTTCTATCCTCTGTAACGATGTTATCTACACCACCGAGGACAATGCACTTATCACAGCTTTCATGGGAACAGCCTGTGAAAAAATAACCTTTGAGGGCAAAACTGCCCATAAGTTTGCGTTCTCAAATGGCACTCACCTTGAAAACCTAACTTTCTGCTGTGACCTTGCAGGATATCTTCTCAATTCACAGTCAAGCGAGTATACAGCGGAAAATCTTTGTCTTTCATATAAGTGCCTTTACCGCTCTGATATGGGGGAATATGCAGACCTTTCAAGTCTGCCTGCTCTTAGTGGAAATCTGAAAAAACAGCTTGAAATGACAGAAATGACAAAGCTTTTTGACGATATCGAAATGCCACTTTGCGAAGTGCTTGCTTCAATGGAGTTTTACGGTGTAAAGGCTGACGCAGAGGGCATAAAGGCTTTCGGTGAGGACTTGAAAATAAAGATAGACGAGCTTACCTCGCAGATATATATGTATGCAGGCAAGGAGTTCAATATAGCTTCCACAAAACAGCTTGGGGAGGTGCTTTTCGAGGACTTAGGTCTGCCTGCAAAGAAGAAAACAAAGTCGGGCTATTCTACTAATGCGGACGTTCTTGAAAGCCTTATGGACAAGCACCCTATCGTGCCTCTTATCGTTGAATACCGCACACTCACAAAGCTTAATTCCACTTATGTTGACGGACTTTTGAAGCTTATCCACCCTGACGGCAGAGTTCATTCTGTTTTCAAGCAGACCGAAACAAGAACAGGAAGGATATCCTCCACCGAGCCTAATATGCAGAATATCCCTGTAAGAAAAGAGATAGGCAGGAATATGCGTAAATTCTTTGTTGCCGAGGACGGCTATACTCTTCTTGACGCTGACTACAGCCAGATCGAGCTTAGAGTGCTTGCTTCCGTGTGCGGTGACAAAAATATGCAGGAAGCTTTCTCAGAGGGCAGAGATATCCATACCTCAACGGCGGCACAGGTCTTTGATATCCCCGAGGATTTCCTCACCCCTGAAATGAGAAGTGCGGCAAAGGCTGTAAACTTTGGTATAATCTATGGCATAGGAGCATTTTCTCTGTCGAAAGATATCGGAGTAACGGTAGCAGAGGCGAAAAGATATATAAAGAACTATCTTGACAACTTCCCGAAAGTATCAGAATTTATGGACAAGACAGTTGATGACGGCATAAAAAACGGCTATGTCACCACCCTTTTCGGCAGAAGAAGATATATCCCTGAGCTTTCTGCTTCAAACAAGGTCTTGCAGGCTTTTGGAAAGAGGGCGGCAATGAACGCACCTATCCAGGGTGCGGCGGCTGATATTATCAAGATAGCAATGGTAAGAGTATACAAAAAGCTCAGAGAAGAAGATCTTGACGCAAGGCTTATTTTGCAGGTGCATGACGAGCTTATTATAGAAGCGGCTGAAAAAGACAAGGATAGAGCTGAAAAGATACTCAAAGACGAAATGGAGAACGCTGTAAAGCTTGCTGTGCCAATGACAGTGGACGTAAACAGCGGCAGAAGCTGGTACGAAGCGAAAGACTGATTTTTTTAGTGAGGAATGAGGAGTGAGGAGTGAGGAATTAAGGTATCGCTTGCGGCGATGATCTTGATTTCTATATGTAGGGGCGAACAGCGATCACCCGTTTATCCATATTGCTTATTTTATATGTTTTGCTCTTATTATCTTTGTCACCTTCGTGGTTTGGCTGACAATTTGTTTATGATTGTTGACGACTTTTTGACGGTTGTCGCAATAATACTTGACTTTTGTGAAATTTGTGGTATAATTCTCTATGTAAAAAGTGTGTAAGAAAGATAGATAAAAAGTAGAATAATAGGAATTTGAAAAACGAAAAGGGGCTGGGAAAATGAAAAAATTGCTTTTTGTGTTCAACCCCCATGCTGGCAAGGGACAGATAAAAGATAACCTTTGCGACATTGTGGATATTTTTACAAAGGGCGGCTATGAGGTAGTCACATACCCTACGCAGGCTAAGCTTGACGGCTATAACAAGCTTTGCAAGTGCGGTCAGGATTATGACATGATAGTCACATCAGGCGGTGACGGAACATTGTCTGAGGCTGTCAAGGCAATGATGACATTTGATAAGAAAATACCGCTTGGATATATTCCTGCCGGTTCAACAAATGATTGTGCTCAGTCTTTGAGCATACCGAAAAAAATGCTTGATGCCGCAAGGGAGATAGTTGACGGCGTGTATTTTGATTATGACGTTGGTAAGTTCAACGGTCAGTATTTTGTGTATGTAGCAGGCTTTGGCGCCTTCACTGACGTTTCTTATGAAACCTCACAAACGATGAAAAACAAGTTTGGTCATGCCGCATATGTGGCAGAGGGGATAAAAAGACTGTCAAAGATAACAGGTCAGCAGATGAGAGTGGAGCATGACGGCGAGGTAATAGAAGGAAGCTTTATACTGGGTCTTATCTCAAACACTATCTCAGTGGGCGGAATGAAAAAGCTTATCGCATCAGGCGTATGCTTTGATGACGGACTGTTTGAAGTGGTCTTGGTAAAGACCCCTAAGAACGCTATCGAGCTGAGCAACACCATAAATGAAGCAGTGCTTAATAAGCTCAACGATAAGCATTTTGTGACGTTCAAGACCTCAAGGGTCACATTCACAAGCGTGAATGAAGTTCCTTGGACGCTGGACGGAGAGTCGGGCGGAAAGCATACATATGTTGAGATAGAAAACTGCAAGCAGGCGATAAGATTCAAACTCAAACCCAATGATATAACCGCAGAGCAAACGGCTGTTCAGTGCAGTGCAGGGGATATGATAATGACCGAGGACGGCCACCCTGTTGTCATTGAAGATCAATATGAGATAGAAGATTAAGCTGTTTTGTAGGGGCGGACTTTGTTCGCCCGCCTTTCAATAGATATTTGACAAAATAAAAGGGGGCGGTGATTTTAAACCGCATTGAACACCCGTCTTTCCCTGACACGCTTTCGGGGGTAATTTACCAAAACGGCGCTTTTACGGCGGTGGTGGACGGGCAGTTCAACGAGCCTGTTGCCGCTTCCGCTTACAATGCTGCCCGTGACGCTTTGAACGGCTGGGACCCCACAAATGGCTGTGTTTACTACTACAATCCTGCTAAGACTTCAAACGCTTATATGCACGCTAAGCCTACGGTGACGGTTATTGGAAGCCATAGGTTTTGTATGTGAAAAAAAGACCGCCCTGCAAAAAGGACGGTACTCATATAGAAGTTTTCCAAGAACTATTATGAAAGACCTATACAGCGGGCTATGAAACAGGGGGCTGTAAAAAAAGTTCCCAAGAAAAAAGGCTGCGATCTTGCCAAAAAGCAAGACAGCAGTCTTTTTTTGTGGTATAATTAAAGTATCATGAATAACCAACCACAAGAATATTATACACCATATCAATTAAAATTTCCAGTAGAAATTGAAAAAATAATTGAAACAACTGACCCAGTATATACATTTTGTGAAGTGATGAATCATATTGACCTGAGTAAATACCTGACGACTGAGGACCGCAGGACAGGCCGTCCAAGATATGAAGAAGAAACTTTGCTGAAAGTAATACTGTTTGCATTTATGGAAAACGGATACGAATCATT